>JAPKCC010000062.1 GCA_028823105.1 Phycisphaerales bacterium
TCTACGGTCTCTCGTTTGCGCAGCAACTCAAGAACAAAGACATTCCCGAAGGCGGCGCCAAGGCGGCGATTCTTCTTGAACCAGGCTCGGGCATCGACCGATGCGTCAAAGCGTTCGTGAACTCCCTTCTCGACCTGATCACGCCCGAAGAGCAGACCCGGAGCCAGGTCGTCGACCGCAGCGGATTGGACGAGCTCATCTATCTTGGCCCGGACGAGAACATCACCCCCGCGCACATCGAGTGGATTGTCCGCCGCGCCCGTCTCCGCGGCTACCCGCTGCCGACGGCCTTCATGAGTTCGAAGCCCGGCGCCGGAATCAACCACAAGGTGTACGGCGTCACCAGCGAAGGGGTCAACGTCTTCTTAGAAGTCGCGCTCCAGTCGGTGGGCATCGATCCGCGGAATCAGCCATTCACGGTCAAGATCACCGGAGGCCCGGATGGTGACGTCGCCGGAAACATGATCCGCATCCTTCATCGCGACTACGGCGACAACGCCCGGGTCGTTGCGATCGGCGACGGTTCCGGTTGCGCCGAGGATCCCGACGGTTTCAACACCAGTGAACTCATACGGCTCTTTGAGCAAGCTCTTCCGATCGCTGCATACGATCCATCGAAGCTCGGCCCACATGGTTCGGTGCACAGTGTCGACGAGCCCGACGGTCCGCAGCTTCGCAACACCATCCACAATCGCGTCGTGGCGGACGCATTCGTGCCCGCCGGCGGTCGCCCTGCGACGATTCACGCGGGCAACTGGCGGGATTTCCTTCAGGCCGACGGAACTCCCAGCGCCAAGGTGATCTCCGAAGGCGCCAACCTGTTCCTGACCCCGGAGGCCCGGGAGCGACTCTGTGAAGCGGGATGCGTGATCATCAAGGACTCCTCCGCGAACAAGTGCGGCGTGATCTGTTCGAGCTTCGAGATCTGCGCCTGCATGGTTCTAGAGGAGGAGGAATTTCTCGAAATCAAGGCGGAATACGTCGCCCAAGTACTGGTGAAGCTCCGCGAGCTCGCCCGACTCGAAGCCGAGCTCCTGATTACCGAGCACCAGCGTCGCCCCGAAACCAGCCTTCCACAGCTCTCGACGTCATTGAGTCACATCATCAACGCCGCCGCGTCGGCCATCGCCGCGTCGATCGCCGACTGGAGCGAGGGCGATCTCAAGCATGGTCGACAACTGGTGCACGATCACCTTCCGAAGATCCTCTTCGAAACCGGGGGCGATCGGGTCTGGACGAACCTTCCCGAGCGATACCTCCACTGGATGATGGCGAACCGACTCGCATCGAGCATCGTCTATCGGGAGGGCGTCGACTTCCTCGACGACATGGAACCGAAGGCGGTCGCCGAACTCGCGCTGCGATACTTGCGGAAGTCCGCGGAGCTCCAGAAGCTGCTCGACTCGATCGACGAATCGGCGTTGCCAGAGCGTGAGGCGGTCACCCGGCTCTTGAGCCGAGGTGGTATCCGGGCACTGCTCCACGAATCCTGATCGAGCGAACCAGCATCGCTCCCGGCCGATGGCATGACCGCGGTCGGACCTCGATGCGTCTTCATTCGGGGATCGGCGTGATCTCAAGGTCCTTCGGCCGACTCACCTGGGTCGACCAGCTGATCGACCGCGATGCGCCCTCGGCACCTGCTGGCGCAAGATCGACCGTCCATTTCAGAAGCCCGCGAAGCGCCGCGGTGTCCAGATACGTCTGATCCGTCGCGAGTCCGGGCGAGACGTCGATCATGCGAACATCGATGTCTTCGTCCCGACTCACCGGTCGACGATCCCAGACCTCGACCGAGGCCGCTTGCGCGGACAGGTTCGCGAGATCGATCCGGTAGTCGGTGGTGGTCTCCCGGCCTCCGCCGAGCAACCCGGTTCGCTCGGTCTCCCGACCGAGCACTTCGCGGGTCACGGTGATTGATGGATCGATGCCGAACCAGACCTCGAAGTCGCCGCCCGCGGGAACCTCACTGACTTCCGTCGAACCGAGGTATTCGCCGCCGGCGAACAAGGCCGCCTGGCCAGCCAACAACACGTAGGAACTCTCGTTCACCAGATCCGCCCGCAGATAGACCCCGGGGTCCGCGACCGGTCGGGTCACCAGAACGTGGTTGGCCGGCGCTTCGAAACCGGCGATCCGCAGCCGCGTCGCCGACATCGAATCGGTCGGAATGGTCACTCGCCCCGGCAGTCGAAAGGTCACGGCGGTGCCTCCATCCGCGACCATCGCGTTACGCATCGCTTCGGCCACCTTCTGCGCCGGGCGACCGCGGGATCCACCCACCATCGCGTCTTCAGACATGCCGAGGGGGGCTGAATTCGGGGCCGCAGACTTGCGGCTGGCCGGCGGTGGAACCCGCTTTCGGTCGACGAAGACCGGCGTGATCTCGCCGGGCCCGCTGGGCTCCGACGGCATCGCGGTCGAAAGCGTCAACTCGATGTCATTCCAATCCTCACCGGTCTCCTGCCGGACCAATGCTTCATACTCGACGCTCATGGTCTTCGACGTCGAACCACTTCGAATCGAGTAGGTCGGCTCCCAGCCGGACGAAAATTTGAGGTACCGAAGGGAGACCTTCGCGACTCCGTCGGTCGTCGACGCGATTCTCACCCGGGCCACGATTTCCTGTTCGGTCCACCCCGCCTGGTCGAATGCCTGCTCGGCGAGCTGGAGTTCGTCCGTGGCATCGCTGACTTCCTTCTCGGCGATGAGAAGTTCCTTCTGTAGCGCCGATCGTTGCGATCGAATGAACTCGAACTGGGCACGAATGGCTTCGAGATCCAGCGACGGGGTCCCGGCATCACCGGACGCGTCGGAAACCGCCCGAACACCGACCATCCCCAGAAGCAGGAGATCCTCCTCGACGCCTTTTTTCTCCAACTCGGCTCGCCGAAGTCGTTCACGGGCCGCCTGCACCGCCGCCTTCAACGTCTTCCGAGCGCCCTCGGGGACCACGACCTGATCGATCGAGTAATCAACCGCGAGAACCTGCCACGGCGCGGTGACCGAGGCCCGGATTCCATCCCAATCGACGCCCTCCATCGGCAGACCGGTGAAGACCAACTCGTGAATCCCCGACTCGAGTTCGAGTTCGACGACCCGCTCGACGCTGGCCACACCGCGGTAGAGAACGACCTTGTCGACGCTCGATCGCACTTCATGCACTCGATCGAGGTCGGTCGCGGCATGCGTCGCCGCCCCGAGGCCGAGGAACCAGGCTGGAATAAGCAGGGCAAGGGTGAATCGAACCGGAAGGAAGTCGGTGGGTCGCATGAGCGGACGCTCCAGGATCGCGGGAGATCGGGTTTCGGGAGTCGTGACCGTGGTCTTGATCAGGTCCACCATGGATCCGCCGGGGGTTCGAAGATGATGGCATCAGTCAGAAATTCAATGGCTCGCTGCAGACCTTCATCGACCGACATCAGCGGATCTTCATGCTCGATCGAGAGGACATGGTCGTATCCCTGCACCCGGAGCATCGATACGAAGGGCTTCCAGAATTCATGGCCGTGGCCCCATCCGCAGGTTCGGAAGGTCCAGGAGCGATGCTGCAGGTCGTTGTAGGGACGAGCATCGTTGTACCCGTTGATCCGGCCCTGATGCGGATTGAGCTCGGTGTCCTTGGCGTGCACGTAGAAGAGGAGTCCCGCCTCTCCCAGCACGCGGGCTGCTTCGATCGGATCGATGCCTTGCCAGAAGAAGTGAGAAGGATCGAGATTCGCACCGAGTACCGGCTTGCCCTTCAATCCCGACGCTTTCATGGACCGTTCACTGAGCCTGATGAGGGTGTCGGGGTTGTAGGCGCAGAATCCAGGATGAGCCTCCCAGGCCACGCGCACGCCATGCTTTCGACAGAACTTCGCCTGCGTCGCCCAGTACGGGACGAGCACTTCGTCCCACTGATACTTCAGGATGTCGGCGAAGTCGTTGGGCCACGCACAGGTGACCCAGTTGGGCGTCCGGTCCGCCTTGGAACCTCCGGGACATCCGCTAAAAGTGATGACCACATCGGTACCCAGTTTCGGTGCCAATTTCACCGCTCGCTCAAAGGCCGTGTGATCCGCCTTCGCAGCTCGGGCGGTCGGGTGCACCGGGTTGCCATGAACGGCCAGTCCCGAGAGTTCGAGACCATGGTCCCGAAGCGCCGACTTGATCCGATTTTGCTCCTTCGGGGAACCGAGTACCCGGGCCGCATCGAAGAATGGGGAGCCGGGATAGGCCCCGACCGGAAACTCGATCGCATCGAGTCCGCTCTCCGCGCAATAGGCCAACGTCTCTTCGAAACTTCGATCGGCAAAGAGTGCCGCCATGACGCCTAGTTTCATGATCGCTTCCTTTCAGGTCAGTTGCGAGGCTCGTCAACGAGCCTCATTTCGATTCACCACGATGGTGACCGAGGATTCGGAGCCACCGGACTCGGGCCGGCCCAAGCCCCTCGTCGCCCCAGAGGGAAGGCCACAGAACGCCACAGAACGCCACACAAGGCCACAGAACGCATGGATAAGACACCCCACACGACCTTCGATCATCCGCCGGCGTCTCGACGCCGACCACCGACCGCCCGCCGCCCAATGAGGACGGGGTCCGGAGAGTACCGCGCCCTGCAACCTTCGCAGGGGGTTTTTCATTCGTTCCTTGCAGGGAGCCGGTCTGGCGGGGAAACTGTCGGGATGCGCCTCCTTCCGGTTCGCGTGGCTCTGGCCACCGTCATCTCCGCCCTGATCGCCATGTTGGGCTTGAGCCTCACCGTCGCGGGGGCGTCGCGGGCCTCGGCCGACGACCCACCGACGGCCCCGCCGGCGATCGATCCTGCCTCCGAATCAAAGGACCAGTCGGCCCCACCACCGCCAACCGCGGAGGATGCCACGGAAGCCACCCCCGCCGCCGCGACACCCGTTCCCGAGCGGGTCTATCTCTGGGTGGACCGGTACGAGGAACTCGCCGGGTTCATCGTCGATGAGGATCATGACCTGCTGACCATTCGAACTCCGGATGGAACGATCCGGAGCTTTCCCAAGAACCGGCTCCATCGACTCATTCGTCTCAACGACATCGAGGCGGCCCGGCCGGGAATCGTCGAACTTCGCGATGGCACGTTGCTTTCCGGCCAACTCGTCAAAGACGATTTCGACGAAGTCGTGATTCGCATCGAAGGCGTGACCACCAAACTCCCACGAGCGAGCGTCGTCCAGACCAGGCTTGATCTCACGCTCGATGAAAAATACCAGCGATTCCAGGAGATGATTGAGCCTGATCAGTACACACGACGTTTCGAACTCGCCGCCTGGCTCTTCGAGGAAGAGGCCTATCAACTGGCCCAAACCGAACTCGTAGAGATCGTGGCCAAGTCGCAACTGCCCCGAGCCGTCGAACTTCTGAGACTCGTCAACGCCCAACTCATTCTCGAAGCCAACTCCGGGCGGTCCACGTCACCCTCGCCGCTCGATGGGAAAACGAGCCGTGATACGCGGTCGACCGGACCGGTCGATCTTCGGGATCTGCTTCCGAAGGAGATCATCTCTGCGGACGACGTGAACATCATCCGGGTCTACGAGATCGACTTCCGCAAGCCGCCCCGACTCCACATCTCGCCCGAGACCATCCGCGAGATCCTGGAGAAGTACGGAGCGAGTCCGTTGATTCCCGCTGACAGCAGTGGCCGGACGGCGCTCTTCCGAGCCGAATCGGCGGAAATCGTCGAACTCATGTTCCGACTCAAGGCGCGTGATCTGTACTCGCGGATCGAAGTTAAATCCGAACCTCCGGCGCTCAACCTCTTTCGTCAGAGAATTCACGATGCCTGGTTGATCCCGAACTGCGCCACGAGCCGCTGCCATGGTGGTCTCGACGGCGGTCGGTTCTTCCTGCACCGACGAGGCTCCAAAAACGAACAAGTTCGATATACGAATCTCCTGATTCTGGAACGCTGGAACGAGTTGGAGATGCCGCTGGTGGACTACCTCGATCCGGGCCGTTCCCTGCTGATCCAGTACGGACTCCCCCGGAATGAGGCTCGATTCCCCCATCCTGAAGTCAAGGGATGGTCTCCGGTCTTCAGCAAGGGGAATCCGAGGCTCCTCCGCGATGCCTTCTCGTGGATGAACGGCATGTACCGTCCGCGATCCGGCTATCCGGTCGATTACGAGGCCCCGGTCATCTCCACGCCGGATCTTCCCGAGCCGCTTCCATCTGACGAACCCGACGACCGCCGCGGCCGCTGACCCTCCTGATCGCCGATCGGCCCCCGGCAGACCCGCTACAATCCCCCATCAGCCCCTTTGAGCGTCGGATCGAGATCCGATCGCAGCCACGGACCGTTCAAGAAGACGGAGACGACGACGACCATGCAGCTACGGCCGAGCCTCATCATTCTTCCCCTCTCTCTCCTCCTTGCCACCGGACTTCCCGGTTGCGGTGAAGGTTCAGATGGCGGAAGCGACACCGTTGCCAAGATCCACGCCGATTACGCCACCGTTCTTCGAGAGCGGCCGATCATCCGCGAAGAACGCGGCTCCACCGACGAGTCCGCCGAGGAACTGCGGAGGATCGCGACTCGAGCCGATACCATCGGCCAGTCCGATGATGCCAGGGCTGCCGCCAACCTTGCGGCGAACATCCGGTCCGCCGCCGGGTCCTTTGAATTCAACGAAGCGGTTCGGATGGAATCCTCGGCGCAAGCGGTTCGGACAATCATCCGATCCCTCGCGGCGGATGCCGAGCTGCTTCAGTCCGCCGCGATGGCCGCCGAATCGATGGACACCTCCGCGGCGAACCTCGTGCTCGAATCGAACCTCGCGGACGCCCGGTCCAGAATCGCGGCTGCCGAAGATCAACTCGACACGCTCAATGAACGGATCGAGCAGGCCTCAGGGCAACGCGACTCGCGAATCGCCCGCGCCACAGCGCTGGAATTGACCGCCGGCGAGCGAGGCCGTACGGGTATCGACGCTGGGCCACTCGACGGCCTCGATCACATCAACGATTCGATCGACCTTCGACAACAGGCCAGAGGCCATCGAATCTCAGCGGCGCGTGATCACATCTCGGTTCAAACGCTCCAACCGACCGTTCGAGTCGCGGAATCCCGACGCAAGGGGCAGAACGACATTCTCGAACAGGCCCGATCCGCGAAAGAAAGCGCGGAGTCCCGGCGGAATGCGGCGTTGACCTACGCGGGTGAGGTCCGATCAGACCTGGCGAATCTCGCGAAGACCATCTCCGAGTCGTTGGCTGAGTTGAACACCTTGGAAGATCAGCGAATTCTCCCCCGCTTCGAAGCGTCGATCCGAGACTTCGACTCTGCGGTCAACAGCGCTCGACAGTTCAAGAGCGGCGGCAGCAAGTCCGAAGCAGCCAGCGGATCCAGAGCGATCGCCAATGCCGAATTCGGCAAGGGAAGAGTTGCCTGGGAAGCCGCCACCACGCAGAATCGACGAGCGGACGTCATCGCTCGCGTCGCCGCATCGGGCGTCATGCAGGACTCCACGGGACTCAAGACTTCGCTCCAAGCGACCATCGCTTCACGAGACGCCTTTCTTGTGGAAGCGGGCGCCTCGATGCAGAAGGCGCTCGAAGCCTTGAACGGCCTGCAGAGCAAGGACGCGACCGACGCGAAGATCGTTCAGCAGATCCAGCAGGCAATCGAAGGCGTCAAGGGTGGCGACCTCGTCTCCATGTCGGACGCGGCACGGACTGAAAGAGCCGCCGGTCGAACCGCGGCATCCTCGTCTCGCAGCAACGCACGCAGTTCTGGAAACAATGTCGGCGCCAGTTCTGGTTCCGGCTTCGGAACCCCCGGCGATATTGCAAAGTTCCTCAGCAGCCCCCCCACCAACGCTGACTCCGCGGCTCGACTCAATGCCGCACTCGTCGCCGATTCGGATACCGCCAAGCAACTCAAGAAGATGTTCACCGCCCAAGGTGACCTCCTGAATAACCTGGTCACCGCGATGAATGCCAAGTTCGGGCAGGATGCGACCGCCACCGCGATGAGTTCGGCTGCGGGAATGGCGGATGGCCCCCTCTCCTCTACCTTCACCGTGGAATCGGTCGACGGCAACACCGGAACCCTCGAATCAGAGGATGGCCAGAAGATCGTCGTACAGAAGGGCGCCAACGGGTGGTTCGTGGATCTCGATGCGACCCTCGAGGCCGATCCTCAGATTGAAATGATGGTCGCGATGGCCGGGCCCATGATCGAACAAATGATGGCCGGCATGTCCAAGATTATCGATGGCATGGTCGAAAAAGTGAAGGCCGGAGACTTCGACTCCGCCGATGCCGTGATGGCAGCCCTCCAGGAATCACTCGCCCAAAGCATGATGGGCGGACCGGGCGGTGGCGGCCAGCGTCGCCGCTGAGGCTCTTTAGATTCCGTCCGACATCGACAACCGATCCAATACTCGCGCCGCGGTCCCTCGGACCGCGGCGTCTTCGTCGAAATCGCCGGCAATCTCCCTCATGCGTCCGAGCAACTCCATTTTCCCGGGAGCGTCAGGATGCTCCGTCAGAACGTTCCCGGCGCAGATCAGGGCATTCCGCTTCCACATTCCGAGCGCCGCCCGCTTGGCCGCGGTGCCTTCGATCACCACTTGACGCGATGCATCGGTCCATCCGAGGACTTCGAGAAGATCGAAGTCCGAATGTCGTTCGGCATAATCGGGATGAATCGGTAATGCCTGCCGCCGTTTCTTCCGCGCGGCGTGCGGGCAGACCTCCTGACAGATGTCGCAGCCGAACAGCCAGTCCCCTGCCGCGGTCTCCAACTCCGGGGTAATCTCGCCCCGATGCTCAATCGTGGTGTACGCGAGGCAACGGGTCGCGTCGACCGAAAATGGTGTAATCGCATCGGTCGGACACGCATCGATGCACCGCGAGCAGGTGCCGCAGGGGTCGGACCGTTCGGTCTTCGGAGAGGTTGGGATCAATCGTGCCGTCGAAACGATGCCACCGAGCAGCATCCAGCTTCCCACGCCCGGTTCGATCAAGAGCGTGTTCTTCCCGACCAGCCCCAGACCCGCCCGCATGGCGTGTTCACGTTCGAGGAGCGGCGCCGTGTCGACGCAAGGTCGGAAGTGATGGTCCGGCAGGATCTCGCCAAGCTCGCGAGCAAGTTGGACCAGGCGACGCTTCATGACCTTGTGATAGTCACGACCACGGGCGTATCGAGCAATACGCCCCCGCGGCGCCGAATCCGAATCGATCCGATCTCGATGGCCGTCGTGGTAGCGATCCGCCACCATGATGATCGAAGCCGCCCCCGGAACGTAGGTCTCGGGGGCCAGTCGCTCCTCGATGCGGCGTTGGAGATACTCCATGGTTCCGTGCCGACCCGCGGTGATCCAGGCTCGAACGTGATCCTCGTGCGAGGTCGGGAGCGCGTCACAGACTCCTGCAAGTGCGAATCCAAGATCCCGACATCGTGCGAGGACACGACGGGTGAGTGATTCGGGGTCAGCGTCTGCGGCGATTCCGTCGACGTTCATCGAAGGCCCATCCAGCGAGCGATCGGTCCGGCCGGAACGTCTCGGATCACGCCGCCAACGCCGGTCACCGCCGCCGCCGCCGCGTATCCACTCCGAGCGGCGCCTTCCATCGTGGCCGGCCAGCCCGTGTCGCACCAATCGCCGGCGAGGAACAGATTCGGAACCCCGAATCCTCCAGGCCTGGCCGAAGGCCGAATCGAGTCGATCCCCGGAGATGCTCGGAAGGTCGCTCGTTTCTCCTTCACGCTCCGCACCTCGACCGGCATCAGGCCTCGGCTACCGGGCAACGCCCAGTGGAGATCCTTGAGGACGCGAGCTGTGATCGCCGACTCATCCAGGTCCATCCAGTCGTCGGCGGCGCTGATGACCGCGTGAACGTGGTGCAGCCCTGATTCATCCCGTCCCTTGTTGAAGAACCAGTGTGTCGCCCTCCCCGGGAGGACGAGGTGCGGATAGGTCCGAGTGTCGTCGACGAGCACGGGAGACTCGAAGAACAGATGCACTCCGAGAATTGGGCTGTGCTCGAATCGGTGAAGATTCGCCAGCCTCGGGTCGGCGGCCAACATCGGGCGGGAGACCAGTTTCGCCAGCCGGTCAGGCGGAACGGTACTGATGATCGCGGCCGCGGAGATGAGCCCCTCGTCGGTGACCACGCCGTTTGCACGGATGCCGTCAAAGGCGATTCCTCGCACGCTGTTTCCCAGACGGACCATGCCGCCGGCCGCCTCGACCGCAGAAATCGCGGGGTCGTAGAGCGACCGAAGATCGCAAGTCGCCAAGCCCATCGTCGCCTGCCAACCCCCGGAAAGGAAGCTCTCTTGAAAGACCTGCATGGCGTGATTCCCCGCCACTTGGTCGCACGGGAGGTTGCAGGCGCTGATCACCACGGGATCCCAGAAGAGACGGCGGGCGTCGTCCGACTGCCCGGTCTCGGTGAGAAAGTCCCCGAACGGACGATCCGCCCATTCCATTCGCCCGGCGAATCCGATCCGGATCAGACGAAGCATCGCCTGTCCGATCAGGATCTTGGTATCCGTGGAGAGAAGCCTCATGCGAAGGAAGGCAAGGCTGAACTGACCGGGCGCCGGCAATGGTGCAGGACGGAGTCGATCAGGCCGCCGAGGTGGATTCGCCCACCAGGTCTCCGGATGCCATTCGATCCGATCCGCGACGCCGAGTCGCTGATAGAGGTCCAGGACGTTCGAACAGCAACCCATGACGACGTGTTGGCAGTTGTCGAGCACCCGGCCTGATCGAGGATCGTCGAAGCTCGTGGCGCGGCCACCCAGTTTCCCTCGCGTCTCCAGAAGAATGGGCTTCCATCCCGCCTCTGCGAGCCGGATCGACGCCGCGATTCCCGCGACCCCGCCACCGATGACGATGGCCCGCCTCATGAGACGCCGCTCCGGGCAAGCCGTTTCGCTCGCCAGGCGATCGACATCTTCCGCATCGAACCCAGACGCACGCGTTCTTTCACGATCCGGCGGGGATCTTGGGCGATGCGATCAAGCAGTCCGCGGTAGATCTCGGTCATTGCCCAGCTGGTCGCCCTGCATTCGCTGGAGATGTGTGCGTCGAGCCCATTCGAACGTCGATAGAACGCCGCGGCGTGTTCAATCTGCCCGTCGAGGAATCGTCGACATCGAATCGGATCCCGCCAGGCCAGCAATTCTTCGATCGAGAGCCCCTCGGCTTCGAGTTCGTCGGCGGGAAGGTAGACCCGCTCGCGTTCGTGATCCTCACGAAGATCACGAAGAACGTTGGTCAACTGCAGAGCCTTCCCCCGGTCCGCTGCCATCTGCTCGATCTCCGGGCCACCATCAACGCCTGCATCGGTACCCCAGATCTGGATGCAGATCAGTCCCACGGTGGAGGCGACTTGCCAGCAGAAGTGTTCGAGTGTCGCTCGGTCCGGGCACTGACTCCAGAGGAGATCGGATTCCTGTCCGTCGATCATCGCCTCGAACGGTTCGATCGACAATTCGTATCGCTCGACGGTGTCGGAGAACGCTCGCCAGATTGGTTCCGGGCCACCGATCTCGCCACCGAAGACGGCACGAGTCCTTGATCTGAATTCGACGAGCCCGGAACGCCTCGCCTCAGTCGCCATGTTCGGCTCGTCCGCCAAGTCATCCACCAGTCGCATCCACGCGTAGATCGCATACAGCGCGGAACGCCGAGGTTCCGGCGTGAGTCTCAGGCCGTACCAGAAGTTCCTCGCCCGCAACCGGACGACGCGACCGCAAGCCTCGTAGGCATCGGCCAGCCGAGGATCTATCGTCAACATGACGCCCCCCCCCGGGAAGAAACCGTCTGTCGCGAGCGTCGCGTCGTACACCAAGCCTTTGCGAGAATCACCAGCTTGCCCACGATTCCGATGGTCGGTCGATTCAACGTTGTCTCATAGTCCCAGTCCTCGATTCGGCGCAACACGCTCGCGCCGCCGCCGCCGAGCACCTCGATGACCGGTGCCGCTCGCGGCCCCAGCAAGGCCGGCAGTTCAGATCCGAAGGTGTACAACGGCCACGTTCGATCAACACAGGCTCGAATCAGTCCCCGCGACTCCTCAAGGAATCTCGCATCGGATGCCCATCCTTGGGTGGCCGTGATACGAAACCTGTGCTCAAAATCATCGATCTCGATCATCTCCGCCGGGATATAGATCCGATCTCGATCGAGCAGATCTCGACGAAGATCCTGCCAGTGATTTGTTAACTGGAGCGCGGTACAGATCGCATCGGAACGCTTCAACTGTTCCGGCGATCCCGGCTCGTCGAGGAGCTGCAACACGAGCCGTCCCACCGGATCCGCGCTCCGCCGACAGTAGTCGATCAATTGATCCCAGGTCTCGTATCGCGTGACGGTCTGATCCTGCTCGAACGCGGAGATGAGGTCAAGGAATGGTCCCTGATCCAGACCAAAGCGTTCGATGGTTGGTTGCAACGCTCGGAAGACCCAGTGCCTCGGCTTCCCCTCCCAGGCGGCATCGACCTCGGATCTCCACCAATCCAGAAGTTCAAGCGAACGACGGGGGTCGCCCATCTCATCGCCGAGGTCGTCCGCGGTCCGGCAGAATGCGTAGACCGCCGCGAAGTCGTCGCGGACGTCGGCGGGGACGAGTCGAGTGAGTACCGAAAAATTCTCGCGGTGGGACGATGCGAGACGTCGGCTCCGCGTCCGTGCCATCTCTACGGTGATCGATGACCACGACGACGGGTCTGCGTCGGGGCCGTTGAGAACAAGATCTTCGTGGATGCGTCGGTCGGCCATCAGCAGGTTCCCGGCGAAAGAGCCGTCGACAGGCGAGTGTAGCGGGGTTCGCCCCCTTCGCGGGCCGTCAACGCCGAATACGGGGCGGTTCGAGCCCACCAATCGCGGCGATCCGGGGTCGGACTGCTAGTATTCACCACCAATTCCCTTGCGTCCGGACATTCGTCCCTCTCGAGCCGACATCATGAAACTGATCCTCGCGAATCCCCGCGGCTTCTGTGCCGGCGTCAACATGGCCATCGCCGTCGTCGACGAACTTCTGGCGCTCTTCCCCGACGAGAAGATCTGCGTCTACCACGAGATCGTCCACAACCGCCATGTCGTCGACCGCTTTCGAGAACAAGGCGTCGTCTTCGTGGAATCAATCGATGAGACGCCGGAGAACGCGGTGGTGGTCTTCAGCGCTCATGGCGTGAGCCCAGCGATCCGAGCGGAGGCCGAGAAACGGAAACTCATTGCCATCGACGCCACCTGCCCACTTGTGACCAAGGTCCATGCGGAGGCCATCCGCTATGCCCAGCGTGGCTGGCAGATCATTCTGATCGGTCACGCCGCTCATCAGGAGGTGATCGGCACCCGGGGTGAGGCTCCCGATTCCATCCAGATCGTGGAGACGCCGGCGGACATCCCTGGTCTACAGATCGATGATCCGGAGAAGCTGATCTATCTCACCCAGACCACGCTCTCCACCGACGATGCGGGCATGGTCATTGCAGCATTGAAGCAGGCGATTCCAAGTATCAAGGCACCGCCAAGCGAGGACATCTGCTACGCGACGACCAATCGACAGAAGGCGGTACGAGCCATCGCTCCCGACTGCGATCTGGTGCTCGTCGTCGGAAGTAAAAACAGTTCCAACAGCGTCCGATTGACGGAAATCGCCGAGAACGTGGGAACGCCAGCACGGCTCATCGATGATCGAAGCGGACTCCAGGACGACTGGTTCGACGGAATCGAAACGGTGCTCATCACCGCCGGCGCCAGCGCCCCGGAGGACCTGGTCAATGACCTCGTACTGCACTTGATCGATCGATTTGGCGGCGAGGTCGAACAACGAGATATCGATCGCGAAAAGATCGTCTTCGGTCTCCCCGGTTCGCTCAAGAAACTCATGCGATCCAAGGGGCTGGATCCCAAGGATCGGAAAATCACGGTCGATGGCGCCGGCGATCTGGATCGGATTCTCGACGCGAACGGCATCTCTCATCGAACCATCGACCTCACCATTGGTGCATCAAATTGATCGATCAGACGACGGAACATCCTGAAGGCGAAGAGACGGCCCAGCGAATGGTGGCGAGGCCCGGCATCTTCGATCACGACCCCGAGTCGATTCGAGCCTGGGCCGTCGAACATGACCTCCCCAAGTACCTTGGTGACCAGATCCTGAAATGGGTCTACGAGCGAGGCGTTCTGGATCCAATGGCGATGTCCGACGTCTCGAAGCGAGGCCGGGAACTTCTCTCGGAACATCTTCGTTTCGGGGAGGGCATCGAGCTGGCACATCCGGTCGCGTCGGATGGCACCAGCAAAATCCTCCTCGGCTGGCCCGAACCTGACGGTGCTCCGAGTCAAGGCTCACTTCCGGTGTTGGGAAACGATCCATCCTGGCAGACCGAGTGCGTGATGATCCCGACCGAGGACCGTCGCACCGGCTGCATCTCCAGCCAGGTTGGTTGCCCGGTCGGCTGCCGCTTCTGTGCCAGCGGCCTCGGCGGACTCGATGGCAACCTCTCCCGCGGCCGAATCGTCGAGCAGGCCTGGCGACTCGGGCGTCTCTCCGGCGGCAAGCGACTCAGCAATGTCGTCTTCATGGGCATGGGCGAACCGCTGGCGAACTTCTCGGCCGTGACCGAAGCGATCCGGAGCATCCATGCACCTTGGGGCCTCGGGATCTCCGCCCGTCGGATCACCGTCTCGACCGTCGGGCTTCCCGCGGCGATTCGTCGGTTCGCAAACTTCGATCTGCCGGTGACGCTGGCATTGAGCCTTCATGCTCCCAACGACGAACTTCGCCGGGAGATCATCCCTTGGGCGCAGTATTCGACGATCCCGGAACTTCTCGATTCATGCCAGGAGTACTTTGCAAAATCCGGTCGGGAGATCACCATCGAGTACATCCTGCTCGGGGGATTCAACGACGGGATCGAACATGCCCAAGAGCTGGCATCGCATGCGAAGTCCCTACGGTGCAACATCAATCTGATCCGGTACAACGAAGTCAAGGGACTTCCCTTCCGACGCCCGGGCACCGATGACGTTCGACGATTCCAGGAAGAACTGCGGCGACGAGGAATCAACGCCCACATCCGGGCGAGTCGAGGCCGCGACATCGCGGCGGCTTGCGGACAACTCCGACACGAGCGACGCGGGTCGGGAGCAAACCCCGTCGGTCACGACTGATTCAATCGGTCGTCGAACTCCCTGCCGATGCAAGCACCGAGACCGGCGTCTCGTGAAGCCGACCGTCGGTCGCCAGATCGTGCCAGTCTCGAAAGACGGAACTCCATCGCCCGTAGGCCTTGGAATCTCCACTCTGCAGGATCGCCCGATCGATCCCCGACTCGATCGCGATTCGTCTCGCCCTGGACTCGCGATCGCCTCGACGTGATTCGGGAACGAATCGTCCGATTCGAGCGAGGATCGGCAGCAGCCAGTCGCGAATCGGAACCTCCGCCCGCATGCGCCGGTCGAAGGCGACGAGATCGATGCGGGCCAGATAGACCTTTTCCAACCGATCACCTCGTGCTCGTCGGACGCCGAGTCTCCGACGCAGTCGACGGCGGTGGTCAAGGCTCGTCGCTGCCACCGCCAGTGCGAAGAGATCACGGGCAAGCATGGCTTCACCGAGCGGCAGGACCGCGAGTCGCGTGAGTTCCCGGCCGGTCTCGCCGCGGTCCGAGAGATAGAGGCGTTCGATGCGGTCGAGGTACGCGTCGACCAGGGACCTCCCGCCACGGCGAAAGAGGCTGGCGACCGCGAGTTGGAGATCATCGAAGGCGACCCGACCGGATTCGGTCTCGAGCAGTCCCGGGACCGTTTCCAGAAGTCGACCGATGCGCTCATCAAGCCAGATCGCAGAGGTCGTGCCTCGATGAAGTCGCGTCTCCAGAACGATCTCCCTCCGACGACGCCCGATCGGCTCGATGCCGGGCAACTTCGATGCTCGCGGTTCAAGCGGTCGGGACGCGAGCAGTCGGCCGAATCGAAACGCCTCGCCGCTTCGCCCGAACCCAACCCGCTCCAGTTGCTGGGCCGCGTCAGTGATCGCCTCGAGCGACACGGGAATGAGACCACGTTGGTACGCGACTCCCACCAAGACGACGTCCAGAAGTCGACGATTTCCGAACTGTTGAAGGACCTGTTTCGAGAACGCGTCCACTCGGTCCTCGGAGGTACCGCATCGGCGTTCCGACTCCGCTTCGAGCATGGCGCGGAGATCGGGAGAAGTGACCCCTTCCTCCGCCGAAGAGTCGGTGTTGGCGACGATCGAGGTCATGCCGGGCGTGGCGATCTGCAGCATCGGGTCGGAGAGCAACGCTCGCAATGTCTCAAGCGGATCGACCCCGATCAGAACGTCGGCTTCGCCTTGAGGGATGGAGGGAACCAGCGTGTCCGCGGCATCCTCCCGCATCGGACGCGTGAAGAGGACCTGCGTCCACGCGGTTCGCCCCGGCGCGAGCGGCTGGGGAAGCATCGCCAGACGGACATCAAAATCCATGTTTCGTCCGGCAAGCGCGAGGAGACTTCCTGCGGCCCCCGGTGACGTGCCTCGGACGCCCGCGATGTGCACCCGCCATCGCCCGTTGCCGCGGTGACGAGGGGTCGGGGCCACGATTCCCAGATCCGGCGGAACGGGCACGGCGGGGAGTGGATTCCGTTGCCGAACGAGTTCGGAGATCTCGAGCAGGCGTCCCACTCTCAGGACGAAGGATCGCTTCAATCGACTTCGAATCGGCTCGAAACGGTATCGGGCGGTCACTTCATCGGGACGAGGAAGCGACGGATCGACCGTCGGTTCGCCCGAAGGTCGGACCCCACACGCATCGTCGATCCGCGTCTTGACTCGAACCAACGGGGCGTACCCAAGCCGGTCGATCTCGTCCGGATCTCGAACCGAGACGATCTCCCGTCTTCGAACCACCAGCACAGAGGGGAAGGTCGCACGAGCGGCTTCCTCGATTCCTCGTCGCAACGACGCGTCGTCCTCGATCTCCAAGATCTGCACCTGCGCGGGGTTCTCCCCCGCGGTCGGAATCGCGGCGGTGAGCAGCCTTGCCGCATCCAACTCGTCGCTCCAACCCTCATCTGCGATCAGGGTGACCCAAGGACGTCCGCTATCCCGGCCGGCGGCGAGGAGGACGGCTTCTTCGAGAAGCCGTCGGCGTTCAACGATCTCCACCGCGATCACCCGACCTGAGAATCTGGCTGGTGGTCGACCGTTGATGGCCAGCGCCATCGGTTCGGAGGTGTCATCTTCGATGCGACGAAGAATCCGGTCCGCGGAAACCGCGGCCCGTCGGACCGCCTGAAGAAGTCCTCGGCCGACTTGTCCGGGACGGGGTGGAATGAATGGTCGCTCCTCGTCGTCCGCGACCTCCTCGTTCACCCGATCGGGGAATTCCAGCGTCGGTCTCATTTCCAAGAGCAGGTCTCGAAGCTTGTGAGCCAGCGTCGATGGATGGCCGGCATCGCCGCGTTCGAGCGTGGAGTCCCCCGGGCCCGGAACCTGACGCCACGCGACCTGCGCCACGATCTCGCCACGCCTTCGAAGGCGCTCGGCGATCTCGATGACCGGTGCAGCAAGAAGTCCCGGACGGGTCTCGACCACGAGTATCTTGCGACATCGCGTGAGCACTCGCTGGATCAAGGCAGGATCGAGCGGGTGGACCAACCCGACATGCACGGTGGGAATTCGACCGGTGAGCCTCGTCTCCTCGAGCACATGACGCACTGACGTCGAGGCAAGTCCCGTCGCGATGATTCCCAGCGACTCTCGCTCGCCCGGACTCGGCATCGCGACCGCCACATCGAGTTCGAGACGACGACCGAGCCGGCCGAGATCCCGGTCGGCGGCGAAACGTGGACCGCGACGACGCCGCAGCGCGGCCGCAGTATCCACGGTCTCGACCACCCGGTTGGGACGGACGGAGATCGTCACCGCGACTCGGAACAGCGATGCGTCGATGATGATCGCCGCGGGCCCGTCGGACGCATCGGCGAGTCTCGCGGCGTGTTCGATCTTCACTCGGAGATCGTCGAGATCCCCGATCTCCAGAACGGGAATGTCCAGCCCGGCAAACAAAGAGCGGGCAGGCGTCCCCGAGGTCTTCTCGGGATCATCGATCGCGAGTACCACCAGACCGCGCCGAGCCGCATCGCCACCTCTCCCGATCGCGGAGACGGCTCGAGGGATCTCGCGCGTGTCGATCACCGCAAGGGCCGCACCGCGATTCGCCAACCGCCCGGCCTCGACCAGACGACGCTCGGGACTCCTTCGCGCCAGAAAGGCGAATCGATGACGGTGAAGAACCCTGGCAATCGCGGGGTCGTCCGCGGCGGCGAGCAGACGATCGAAGGCACCTCCGACGTCCACCAGCAGTCCGGCGACATCGACCTCCGACTCCAGCCCGCCCTTCAGGACCACAGCCGCGGCATCCATGAGTTCGCGCCCTTCAGCGCGACCGAATACCTCGGCATCGACGATCGGCGAGCGTCGTGAAGCTTCAAGCACGCGACGATTGTACGAGTCCGGAGGGGTGGGCTGGTGGCTGAATCACCACGAGTCGGCAAGATCCGGCTTCATCCCTCGTCAAGGATTCGGTTGATCGCGTCCCCCACGCCCGATCCGAGGGGACCGGTCCGGCGATTCGACACCGCGACCACGCGCTCGTCGGAGCCCTCCATGGCGATGCCGATGCCCGCGCCTCGGATCATGCCGACGTCGTTGAGCCCATCACCGATTGCCGCAACGGCGTCGATCGGAATGCCTCGCCGATGGGCCAGTGAGCTCAACATCGTCCATTTATCGACGGTGGGGTCGAAGGCTTCGAGGAGGTGGACGCTTCCGCCGCTGATCTCGGATTCGACCACCGCACTCCAGGACTGGAGCATGACCCGGTCCCCGAGATCCTCTTCAATCTCCTCGACCACGTGGGCGAGTTCCGAACCGAGCGCCGTCGTGCCGACTCGGACGGTGTTCTCGAGAGAATCGACCTGATCCACGGTCTCGACCCATCGAGCTTCGACGCCATGTCGCTCGAACCACCACCGCGTGGCTTCGCTCACCGGGTCACTTCCGATCATCCAATAGTCGCACCCCGCCCGGGGCGCATCTTGAAGCAGGTGTACCACATGCCCATGCCGACGCAGACTTCGGGTGACGGACTCGATGACCTCCGGATGCACGATGCTGCGTTCGAGCGTTCGACCGCTCTCCGCATCATGAAGGATCGCCCCTCCGGCGGCGATCATGACCCCGCGAGCATTGATGGCCCTCAGCGCTTCGAGCGACTCCGACCACGCCCTCCCGGTCGCCACGACGATCTCCATGCCCGCGGCCCGTGCCCGCTCGATGGCCTCACGGTCCTTCCGGGAGACCCCCTCACGAGTGAGCAGGGTGCCGTCCAAATCGATGGCAAGGAGTCGGGTCAACATTGGAAAGGGGCTGTTTCGGGGGATCAAGAAGGGGACTGTGAAGAATAGAGGATCACTCCCGACGGTGGCGGCCGCGCCCGTGGTAGGCTGAGATTGAAATGGTCATCCCAGTGGACGAATCCCTTCTAACCGAGGCTGATCGCCGTCGAACTTCCGGCCTGGGGCAGTTCCTCTCGCCGGTGCTTCGTCGGGTGAACGCCGACCGACTCGGCCCGATCACCTGGTTCCGAACCGACTGGCAGCGCAGCGGCGCCTCCACCGGCCGAGCGATCTGGACCTCGCCCGACGGCACGAAGTCGGACGTCGTGGTGAAGATCCCGGTGAGCGAACGGGAGTTCCGTTGGTTGCGCCGACTCCAAGACGCCCCTCCTCCATTGCCCGTTCCACGCCTCTTCGCCTCCGGCGACACGCTCGAGGAGTATCACCTGGGCTGGGTGATCATCGAATACCTTCCGTTCGGTCCGATCGGCGCCAAATGGCACGATGACCATCTCGAACGAATCACGCTCGCCGCCGCGCGATTCCAGGGGGTGGCATCGATGCACCCCGTCGATCGCGCCCTCAAGCACGAAGATTGGGAAGCGTTGCTCAAGAGATCGCGAGAGGCGGCCCGGGGTCGCGACCTCGTGGCCGTGACCCGGTGGCGGAAGGCACTCAAGAGCGCCTCGAAGCACCTGGACCAGATCGTCGAGAGATGGCATCGCCGAACTCCCATCGGGTGGATTCACGGCGACCTTCATCTCGCCAACGGCATGAGCCGCGAGGCCGGCAACGCGGCTCCCGTGGTGCTCATCGATCTGGCGGAAGTCCGCCCCGGACATTGGGTTGAAGACGCCATTTACCTTGAACGCCTTCATTGGGCCCGGCCCGAGCGTCTGAAGGGACGGAGTCCGGTGAAACTCCTGGCTTCCGCCAGACGACGTCTGGGCCTCGAAATCGGTGACGATCACCCCCTGCTCGCCGACATTCGACGGATCCTGCTGGCTTCCTGCGTTCCCGCCTTCCTCCGTACCGAGGGGGTCCCAACCTACGTCCAGGCCGCCCTCGAGCAGTTAGAGGACAGTCTGCACCGGATTCATTGAGCGTCCGGTATCCGGCGGCGGCGCGACGACATACTTGTCGACCGATTTACCGGATCCAACCCACGCTCCTGTTAGTATGTTTGGCCCCTCCGGCGGTGATCACCGCCATCGAAATAGCTCGGAGTCTCCAGTCATGGACGATCGTCTCAAGCAGGTTCAGACCACCGATCTGACCGATTCCCGTCTCAACCACGAATTCGTCGCCTGGCTCAAGACGTCGGGCCTGAACTACTTGCTCATACTGCTCCTGATCGCGTGCGCCTTCCTCTCTTGGGACTGGTGGAACCGACGACAGGATGAGGCTCGAGATGCCGCCTGGAACGAACTGGCGTCCGCGACGAGTCCCGCCGCCTTCCGAGGCGTCGCAGAGACCCACGCAGAAGTCGATGCCATCGCCGAGCTCGCGATGCTGACCGCAGGCGATCTGCTGTTGAGTTCCGTGAAGACCGGACTTCGCCCCGGCCTCACGGCCGCGGACGAGGGCGCCCAGCTGAGTACCGAGGAAAAGGCCGAAAACCTGCGGGAAGCCGACGGGTTCTTCGCCCGCGCCGCCGACCTCGCAGGAACGCGGACGGGATTCGCCGGAAAGCCAGTGATCCTCGCCTCTCTCTTCGGTCGAGCCGCAGTCGCGGAGAGCGACAACCGGATTGACGATGCTCGGGCCTACCTTCAGGAAATCGCCAAGATTTCCGCCCCGGAATACGCACCGATGGCGGAGCAGGCCGAAGCTCGGCTCGCCAATCTTGAAGGTATCTCGACGCACGCCCAGCTCCCCGCACAGGCGCAGCTTCCGGTGACCACCGCCGCGCAGGGCGAAGCCTACACCGTGCCAGCGGCGGACGATCTCCTAGAGATGTTCGACTCCGAGCCTGATGCGGCAACCGAAGAGAATGCGGAAGCCTCGACGCCCGCTGGTCCTGAGGCACCCGCGGCAACTGAGGCACCTGCGGCACCTGAGGCACCCGCGGCAACTGAGGCACCTGCGGAACCCGAGGCAACTGCGGCACCTGCGGAACCCGAGGCAACTGAGGCACCTGCGGTACCTGAGGCAACTGAGGTACCTGAGGCAACTGAGGCACCTGCGGCACCCGAGGCACCCGAGGCAACTGCGGCACCTGCGGCACCTGAGGTACCTGAGGCAACTGAGGCACCTGCGGCACCTGAGGTACCTGAGGCACCTGAGGCACCTGAGGCACCCGCGGCACCTGCTGCACCCGCGGTACCTAAGGCACC
>JAPKCC010000063.1 GCA_028823105.1 Phycisphaerales bacterium
AAGCATCGGATCTCGAAGCATCGGATCTCGAAGCATCGGATCACGAAGCATCGGACGACGCGGCATCGGTTGACGCAGCCTCAGAAAATGAAGTTGAAACGTTGGCCGAAGTTGTGGAAACGACCCCGGCCAACGAGACCGACGACTGATCGTCGCCTTTCGGCATTGCCACCACAATTCCATCACGGTTGATGGGAACGTCAAAAATACAACGATTCTTCATTGCTGAAGAATCGTTGTCTCTGGGTAGAGGGAATGTTCATTTGGTCGACCGAGTCGACGTGTATTCGTCCTACGGTTGTCTCAGTGGCGTCGTCGACGACGGCCCAGGCCGACCATACCGAAGAGGGCGAGCGTCGCGGGAGCAGGCACCTGACCGACGAACGTGCTGGTGATGCTGGCCGTGTCACCGCCGCCGAGAACGAAATCGATCTCAAGCGACATGGACGAGAGCGGTGCCGCACCTGGGAGGCCCGGGATCGGGTCACCGAATGCGGCCGCAGGAATAGCTGCGGAACCGAAAGGATCGGTCACGATCGAGAACGGCGCGTCGATCATGGAGGCGATCTCCAGGCCGTCGACGAAACCTGTCCAGAGTGGGTTCGGGCCGAGGGATCCGATGTAGCCACCATCCTCGTTCCCCGTGATCGAGCCACCGATGCTTCCGCCGTAGAGGGCGGAACCGGAGCCGAAGGCGGTGGGAAGGAGAATTGAAAGTTCGAATGCAGCGTCTGCGAAACCGAGGTTGCTGACTCCGAGGGTGGAGCTCAGTACTTCGTAGCCGCCTGAACCGCCATTGTTGTTGACGGTCATCTCCCAGTCGATCGCGTATCCGGAGTCGGAGGTCAGGGCGGCATAACTAAAGATGCCGCCTCCAAGATCCGTTCCGACCAGAGTGGCGGAATTGACCGATCCGTCAACGATCCAAGCGACTTCTAGCTCGGGACCAGTGATGGAGGCTGATGCGAGCGAGGCGGAGACGACGAGGCCGGCGGCTGCCGAAATGCCGAGGGTCAATTTTGAGGTCTTCATGTGATTCATATGACTGCGATCCCTTTTCTTCCGTGCTCGATCGGTCCGAACCGGGTGGAAACCAAACGGGCTTTCTGGGCCGGCACCCACCCGAAGGGAAAGGGACGCCGACACGAACTGAAACATCGGAAGTTTGCTTCCGATTAAGTTGTTTTCAAGTCAACCATGCGAGGTTCAACTTGATCCGCCTACGAGTTCGTCGGTTTGCGACGACCGCGAGGGTTATCGGTAGTCAGGCACTGCGACGCCTTCGGCGGCCGCAGACGCCTGCGAGGCAAAGAAGGGCGAGTGCCCCAGGCGCCGGAGTTGCGATCGCCATGCTTGAGGTCAGACCGACGGTGTCGCCGGCGGAGACCGTGAATTCGAGGAGCATCCCGTAGTTCAGCAGCGCCTCCGGACCCATCTGACCAGGGATCGTGGGGAAGTCACCGAAGGAAGAGCTTTCGAAATTTCCAGAGAGGAAATTCCCGGCGGATCCGGTGGCACCATCCAGCAGCGTTCCAACGACCATTCCGTCGAAGGGGTCGTAGGTAGTGGCATCGACGAACGCGGTGTAGATCGAGCCGGATTCGGGAGCCGACACCATGACGCCGTCCCCGTTGAGGTCCGTGTACGTGCCGGACACCGAGCCACCGACCAGGGAAGATCCCATGATCGGGCTGTTCAAGAGGTCTGTTGCAAACAGGTAGAAGGTCTGTTCGAGGGCGGAGGTATTGGTGACCGTGAAGTTCAAGATGAGGCTCTGGGTCGAGCTTGACCCCGAGAGCATCGACCAGTTCACGGACCAGCCCGCGCTCACATCGCTTCCGGAGAAGTGGTAGCCATCTTCATTCCAATCGGTCTCACCGTACTGGCCGGTTGTCCAGGTCGATGATCCGGTCTCGGCGTAGAGGCCGATCGATCCACCGAGGCCTTCTTGAGCCCAAACGGGGTTGGCCGAGAGGAGTACGGCGGAAACAAATCCACCAAGTACGCACAGTTGGTTCTTTCGCGCCACGATGTTGGTCCCTTTTCCGTTGATCGAAGACGCTTGGCCTTAAGAAAGGTCATCCCGCCTCCAAACGGGACCGGCTCAACGAGCCGAAAGCTGCATACGATCTGTCTTTTTCCCAAAACCTACCGATCCGACTCCCATCGTGATCGGCTGTGTGGAAACAGGTTCCACACCCCTTACCTCCGAAACTTAGCACCGAAGTGGGTCAAGGGAAATGAAATTCCCGGACGGAGCCGCAAAATCTAACCTGGTGCCGAGAAAAGGGCCAAGGCGGGCCGAATCGTCGTTCTCATGGGATTGGGGCCCTACGAGGCCTCTGTACCGGGATCTGGCTCAGGACGCCGCTGAAGAGGCCATCTCTAGAACTTCGATCGAGTCACCGGTCCGAACCAGTCCCCCGACCTTGACGAGCGCATTCCAACCGAAAACCGGCTTTTTCATCCAAGTACGGCCCTTGGCGAGCAAGGAAAGGGGCTCCGGCCCGGTTCGGATACCAGACTCAGGATCGACCGTGGTCGCGACGCATCGCACACAGGGCTTCACCAGCTCCAATTCGACGCACCCGATTCTGATTCGCTTCCACCGGTCTTCTGCCCACGCTTGGGCCCCCGCCATCGTGATGTTGGGCCTGAAACGCCGCATGGCCCAATCACCAGGCACTCCGGCAGTCAGCGTGGCCTCGGATGCGAACAGGACCGGGTAACCGTCTGCGAGCCCGGTCGTGGCGCCTTGTGCCTCTGGCTCCAGCTGGACCCACGGGTCGTGCGACGGATCGTGGCGGACCAGGCGGACCCGCTGTTGGAGGTGACCGGAGAGCCACTCGCCGATTCTGGCCGACTCCGGGACGACGACCCGCTCGTGCTTCCAGAGCACGACCTTCTCTCTCCGCGACGCCGTGGAACTGATCGGTTCGAATTCGATGGAATCCGCACCGATCTCGAGCCGGACCAAGCCGGGGAGGCCGGGAGATCCGTCGGGAGGGTCGGCGAAGCCGGGAAGTTCAACCAGAAGCCGTGCGAGCCCCGGTACCTCCCGGAGTGAAATGAACCGCTGCTGCTCGTCGACGAGCATCCATCGCCGATCCATCGCGGGTCCCCGAGCGGTGAACCACCAGGCGTCTGGAGTGAGCCCTCGGGCGGATTTGACTGGGTGCACGCCGAGCGATGTGACGATTCCATTGGCGTCCGACATGGTTGGCACCGTACTCTCAGGGGCCCCGGACCACACACCAATGCTCTCGATCGGATCACTCCAACTCGATTCCCGTGTTCTGCTCGCGCCGATCGCAGGACACACCGATCTCGCCTTCCGGCTTCTCTGTCGGGAGCTCGGAGGGGTCGGGTGCGCCTACTCCGATCTCCTCAATAGCCGAGCCGTGCTCGCGGGCACCGAGAAGTCGATGACCCTCGCGTCGACGGGACCGGGAGATGAGCCGTTCGGAATGCAGTTGTACGGCGCGCCGCACGACCCGCTTCCCGAGGCCGCCTGCTGGGCGGTCGATCATGGTGCGGCGGTGGTCGACATCAACATGGGATGTCCGGTCGACAAGGTGGCAAAGAAGAACGGGGGATCGCTGCTTCTCCGCGACTGTCCGAGCACGCTTGATCTGGTCGAGCGGATTATCGCCGCAGTGGATCGACATTCAAACGGGCGGATTCCGGTCACCGCAAAGGTACGTCTGGGATGGGACGAGGATTCGATCGTGGCGCCGCGCCTGGCGCGAGATCTGGAGTCCGCCGGCATCGCGATGGTCACGGTCCATGGGCGGACGACGGTCCAACGATTCAAAGGTTGCGCCAACTGGGACGCCATCGGTGAGGTCGTGTCGGCGGTCGACCGAATTCCGATCATCGGAAATGGCGACGTGATCGAGCCGAACGACGCGGTGAAGTTGATGCGTCACAGCGGATGCGCGGGCGTCATGATCGCCCGCGCGGCGATTCGGAAGCCCTGGATCTTCCGACAGGCGGATGCCGCAGTTCGACTGGCTGGTCTGGATTGTTCAGATTCCCAGCACGATCGTTCGGATCTGGAACGACGGGTCAAAGAGCCCGCGTTGCTCGAGAAAATCAGGGTCATTCGTCGTCACATCGATCTCTGCGGCGAACACTCCGACGCAAGGTCTGCCGCGGAACTGATGCGACAACGGATCTCCTGGTACGGAAAATCGATGGGGCATGTGAAACCACTGAAGGAAGCGATCCGGACGGCGCCAGACCTCGAGGCGATGAGGACTGCGGTCGACCGTTGGATCGAGTGGGCGATGTCCGATGAAGAAGCGAGCACATTGCCGATGGCCACCCGAGGTGCCGGCCCCTTGGGCCAAGTTCCACTGGCCGATTTTGCCTGCACAAAGATCCGCCCTCTTGTCGCGGGAAGCGGTCAAACGGGTGTCTGACCGCCGGAATTCCCGAATGAATCGATTCTCATCCGTTTTTCCCGTATGGTGAATGCGACCACTGTCCGACCAATTCCCTTTCTCGGAGTCCGAATTCGATGTACCTGATCCTCGCCAGTCTCGTCCTCGCTGCCAGTTCAATCACCGCCTCGCCGCAGGACGCTCCGGCGATCCAATCGGCGCCGAGCAAGACCGCGGCAAAGACGGTGGATGCGGTTGGCAACGCCAAACTCACGTCGATGATCGGTGCGACGCTCGAAGACAAGTCGGGCAAGTCGTTCAAGACCGCTGATGTCCTCAAGGGCAAGAAGCATGTGCTCCTCTACTTCTCCGCCGGATGGTGCCCGCCCTGTCGGGCGTTCACCCCGGATCTGGTCAAGTTCGCCAAGGCGAATGCCGGTGCCGAGGATTTCGCGATCATCTTCGTGAGTTCCGACCGGAGCCAGGAGGCGCAGATGGAGTACTTGAAGAAGTACAAGATGCCCTTCTATACGATTCCCTTCGACGCGAAGGGAAACAAGAGTGTCAAGTCGGCCTATGCCGGCAGCGGAATCCCGAACCTCGTGATCCTTGATGACCAAGGCAATGCGCTCAAGGGGTCCTACGAGACCGACGGTAAGTACACGCCGAAGAACCGACAGAGTTACGTTGGGCCGAAGAAAGTGCTTGCCGCCTTCCCGAAGATGAGGACCGAGACCGGTCCCAAGGGTTGATCTGACCGGACGCCGGCCGTCCCTCAGCAAAATCGAATCGCACGACGTCCCCGCCGAAGGGGGCGTCGTTTTTTATGGAGGCCGCTTGAGGCTTGCGGTTTCGATCCAGCGGTTCCGCCGGCTTTTATCTGGTTTCCAAGCAATGGCGGTGGATCAGCCGATACTCCTCGTTCCGAGGCCGTCCATCCATCGTTCCACCCTCCAGATTCGGTCTGAGGCGAGCCGGATGACGTCCTCCTCACCCTGGAGTGGTCATGCCCGCGTCCCAACCTTCTAAAGACAACGCAGTCGATGCGGCCGAGACAACGTCCGGTCTTCCGTTGATCGTCCGGTTTCTCGCCGTCCTCCTTCTGGTGGCGATGGGCTCGGGAATCTCCGTGGGGTACGTCGCGTGGGACACCGCGGGCGAAGCCCTCGAAGCCGCGACCCGTGAACAGCTCACGACCGCGCGGGCCATCAAGGGAACGTTGATCGGAAACTACTTCCGAAACGTGGAGGACGAGGTTTCGGTACTGGCAATGCTGCCCGAGACCGCGGAAGCGATCGAAACCTTTGAAGTCATCTTCAAGAAACTCGACGGAGCGGATGCGTCGGTCGCGGAAGAGAAGATGCGCGACTTCATCAGCGACGTTTTCATGGCGAAGTACGAGTTCGAGACCGGCGATCGCCTTCCTGCGTCGGCGGTCATGTCTGATCGGCCCGCTTCTCTCGCGGTGCAGGCGGCATACCTCGCGGATAATCCGAACCCTCTCGGATCGAAGGACCTCCTCGAATCGAGCGGGAGCCTTCCCGACTACGACCAAGCGCACGAACGATTCCATTCGATTTTCCGCAACCTCCTGAAGACTTTTGGCTACTACGACATTTTTCTGGTGGACCGAACGGGTGAAATTGTCTATTCCGTCTATAAGGAAACCGACTTCGGAACGAATCTTCTCACCGGGCCGTTCAAGGACAGCGGGCTCGCGGATGCCGTGCGGGCCAGCCTTGAAGCAAGGTCTTCGAACGCCTATGCGTTCGCCGATTTCTCGACCTACATTCCGAGCTACGACGCCCCGGCGGCATTCGTCTCGAGGCCGGTCTACGCCGGCGAGACCTTGGTGGGTGTGGTGGCGGTCCAACTGCCGATCGATGAGATCGATGAGGTCATGACCGGAGGACGCCGTTGGGCTGACGAGGGATTCGGAACCACCGGCGAGGCCTATCTCGTCGGGCCGGATCGACTGATGCGATCGGACGCCCGAGCCTTGATCGAGGATCCTGAGGCATTCATCCGTGACGGGCGGGAGAGAGGAGTCCCGATCGACACCCTCCGAGAGATGGAACGTCTCGGTCGGACGGTGCTCCTCGAGCGAGTCGAGAACGACGCAGTGATCTTGGCGCTCGAAGGTCAATCAGGAAACCTTGAGGTGCTCAGCTACGACGGCTCACCGTCGGTGGCATCGTTTGAATCGATCGCCGTGTTCGATCAGATCTGGGCGCTCATCGCGGAGGTGGATCGAAGTGAGGCATATGCCGCCGCTGATGCGATGCGCAGCCGAATCATCACCACCGCAGTGATCGTGCTCGTATTCGTGGTGGTGGTCAGCATCATCTTCGGACAGCGACTCACGGCGCCGATCGGACGATTGCATGCGGCGATGGTGCGACTCCAGGCCGGCGACTTCTCGGTCACCGTGCCGCCGGGAGGGGGTCGTGAACTGACATCGCTGGCGCTGGCATACAACCGGGTGGCGGCCAGCCTCGGCTTAAAGACCCGCATGGAATCAGCGAACGATCGGAAGGATGAACTGATTGACGAGATCGCCGGCATGACCGCGACCCAGGCCTCCAGTTCAATCCAAATCATGGGTGCGGTCGCCGAGATCAGCGCCGGCAGCCGTGAGATCGCCAAGACGTCCGAGGAACTCACGGGGACGATGAGTGAAGTCGACGGCATCGCTTCGGAGAACGCGATTCGAAGCACGTCCGGTCTCGAATCACTCCATCGCATCGAGACCGTGATGACCGAGGTCGTGGGCGACGCCAAAAACGTCTCCGATCATCTTGGCGAGATCGAGCGTCGATGCGAGGCGATGGGCCAAGTCGTGACCACGATGGTCTCGATCGCGGATCGCACGCAGATTCTCTCGATCAACGCGACGATGGAGGCCGAGAAGGCTGGTGACGCCGGACTCGGATTCCGCGTGGTGGCGAGGGAAGTCCGGCGGCTTGCCGACCGGACTGCCGAGAGTGCGGCCCAGATCGAAGAGAACGTGAAACGGATGCTTGCATCAGTCGACGACGGCGTTCGGAACATGAACGTCTTCCAGTCTCGGCTCGACGAGACCGCGGCCACCAACGCACAGATCGCCGAGGGATTGACCGAAGTCATCGGGCGGAATCAGGAACTCAATCCACGATTCGCGACGGTGCTCGAGAGCATGAAGGCACAGCGGGATGCGGCGCGGCAGATCAGCGAGGCGATGTCGGAGTTATCTGACAACGTGGGCACCACCAGTGACGCGGTGAAGCAGGTCGACGAATCGATCGCGGATCTTCGGGAGATGGCGTCCCGGCTCAAGCAGGAAATTGCGGATGAGGAGCAGCGACTCGGCCTGGATTGAATTCCGACGGCTATTCCTTCGTCGACTGCTCGCGGACGTTGAAGTCATCCCCGAGCGTCCAGTCGTTTTCAAAGAAGGCGGCGGCGCGAATTCCATCGAGGCCTTCGGTACCGGGAGTGAGTGACTCCGCGCCGAAGACCACCAGGTCGGGGTAATGGACGCCGCTTCGGAAGTAGGGAATTCGCTCAGTCAATCGGAATCCCTGCGGCCCGGTACCGGCGACCACGCCGATGGACCCCGAGGCCCAGCGCGGCCTCGGTCGGATCGCGAGCACGGCGAGATCGTCGCCCACGACTTCCAGTTCCTCGAAGCGAACTCCATGGCGATCGATCTGAAGTGGATCCTTCCCCAAAAGCGTCGGCCAAGCCGCGTTCGTCTCCATGTTTCCGTAGAGGACGATGTTCCGACGAGGGTGTTGTTCCACATCGAAGTCGGCGTCGAGGATGACGTCCAGAGCGCCGTTTCCACGGTAGAGGAACGTCTCGGCATCGTGGATAGCCTTGGCGAGCGTGATCCGGTTCTCTTCCTCGCTTCCCAGCGTTCCCACCACCACGAGGGGGAAGCGACGGAAGGCATCCTTGAAAGCGCCGTTTCGTCCAGGGTTCTTTTGTCTCGGACCGAAAAGGGCCGCGCGTCGCCAACCATCCGCCGTCCGGTTGAAGATGGCGGGAGTGATGCCGTTCATCTGGTCGAACCGGGGGTTCGGTGGGAGGACCTCACCATCGAGGACCATCGTCCAGGGGCGATCGCCGGCGTCGAGTTCGATCCGGAGCCGCTCGACGTTCTCGGTGTCGAGTTCGATCCGACGGGCGTCCCGGTCCCGCTCGCCGGTCACTCTCGAGGGCGCAAAGGCGACCTGCTGCTGGGCGATCTCGAACCAGTCATGTCCGGCGTTAATCCCCGGGGAGATGGTGGTGAAGTCGATCTGGTCAGATTCGAAGGTGCGGGACTTTGATTTGAGGAAGTCCATGAGCGGCGGCCAATCGACGCAACGATTTCCCCACCAATGACCGGCGCCCGGTTGTTCGTAGTACGCAAAGTCGGGATGGAACCCACCGAGATGGCCGCGCATCGTTCGAGCCTGATCGACTGGGACGTTGTCGTCGGCATCGCCGTGCAGGACGTAGATTCCAAGTTCGTCGAGGTTGTTCTTGAGGAGCAGAGTGTCACTGGGGTTGGCGGCACGGGCCATGATCGATGCGATTGAGTGTGGTGAATCATCTCCACGGACCCGCGTTGCACCATACGTGTCAAACGAGATCCAACCCGCACTTGGCGCGGCCGCGGCAAAGAGGTCGGGATGATGAGCGGCCGCGTGCCACGTGCCATGGCCTCCCATCGAATGCCCGGTGACCCATTGGCGGGCGGGGAGCGTTCCGAGGGTACGACGCGCGTGCTCCAAGACCTCCAAGGCATCAAGCCGTCCCCAGTCCTCCCAGTCGAAACCGAAGGGACGTCGATTGTTGGGGGTGACGATGTGGGCGAATTCCTTGGGGGCGTACGCCCCGGCTTGCCCTCGCGCGTCCACGCCAGCGCCGTGCAGCGAAAGAATCAGGCCGAGGCCGCCACTGGGATCGCCGGCGGCCGGTGGGGGGGCGGAGCTCGGGACCAACCCGTAGAACTGCACGGTGTCATCGATTTCACTTCTAAAAGTCACCTTACGGGTCTGATCCGGCTCGACCACCTTGACTGAAATTATTCGAGTGTCGAGCGGTTCGATCGACCCAGAGTCAATCAACTCAACCTTGAATTCGGCGGTCTCGGCGCCGGGTTGGGAGACCGCCAGCAGCCTGATCGGAACCTTCCGGATCGAACCGGGGGGGATTGACGGCATGCCGATCGGGACTTTTTCGCCACCGGGACCCGTGACCAGGATCGAAATGTTTGGCGTCCATTGGTCGCTCAGGTTCGCGACCACAATGCCGGCGGGCGCTTCGATCGGCAATCCCGCAACCGCATCTGGAATAGTGTCGTCGACGCCGGTGAAGAAAAACTCCTTCGGCTCGCCCACCGCGTCGCGAGGAACATCGACCAGCTTTGCTGTGACGCGGCCGCGACCGACGGAAAAGAGAAACTCGTTTGGCCCCGCCTTTAACATGACCGGCAATCGGAGGAGCCCGTTGGCGTAGGGGTCACCAGGTCGGGGCGCACCGTTGACGTAGACCATCGAGTGTCCACGCGCCTCGAGAATCGCGGGGCCGGCTTCCTCGCGCTCGATGATGGCGAGGGCGTAGCCCCCGCGGAGCATCTCGTCCTCCAACCATCCGTTCTTTCCAGCGGTTCGTCCTTGCCAGATTCGAGGGATGCCCTCGACCATGACCGCATCGCCGGGCTCGGGTGTCCGCCAGGATCCATCCACGATGGACAGCTCGATCGCGTCGGTGTGTACCGGTCGGCGTCCACCTTCTCCGACCCGGTCGATCACCAGGTACTTGTCGAAGTCGGCAACCACTGGCGAAGATCCGGCCGCAGCGGTCACGAGGTTCAGAAACGGGATGAGCAACAACAGAAGAATCGCTGGTTTCATGATTCTCGAAGGGTAGCCGCTTCAGCGGGATTGGCGACTAATGGTGCGAATCCCGGCGGCTCGCTGGAGGTCTGACCGCTCCCGATTCCAGCGGATCACCCCGATCAGCATCGCCGCCGATCGTGGTGCGTTCTCGCTCACCCAAACATCGTTCCCAGCGCGAGGTCACGCACGGCGGTGCAGGGAATTCGGCCGTCTTGGTCATCATTGAGATTGGCCGCGGCGTCCGCCACCAAGATGCCATCCCAACCGAGACCCTGATTGACCCGGCCATGCGATCCGCGCACCAAGGAGGTGTTCGTCGGAATCACGTCGAGCAAGGTGCGGAATCCGAGCTTACGGCGGATGATTCGTGAGCCAATCGCGAGTTTTGGGAAGCGGATCGCCGGATCGACGAAAAGCTCCCGAGGGTCGTATCCAGGCTTGCGATGGATGTCGACGGTGCGCTGGTAATCGGGGGCGCGATCGTCGTCGAGCCACCAGTCGTGACAGAACCACCGGTCGCGATTGGAGATCAGGACGATGTCTCCAGTGCGGGCATGTCCGAGGCCGGCAGCGGTCCGTTGTTCGCCGACGAGTACCTGCTCGATGCCCGGCGTGGCGGCGAGGAGAGATGCGATTTCGTCGTGCCGGGAGGCGCCCGTCTTTCCAAGATAGACATGGGCGATCTGATGATCGGCGACCGCGAAGGCGCCACAGGCGGCCGGGTCGACCATCTCTCGGCCGAGTTCTTCCCGCCATGTGAGAAGCCCCGCCTCGCGGAGTACGCGGTTTGGTGCAACCGCATCGGTGACCGGGACGACCCCGTATTCGCTCACCAGAATGGGCTCGACGCCGCGGGCGGTGTAATGCTCCAGCAGGCGGGCGACCTCGTGGTCGAGGTCTCGAAGATGTTGAGGAATATCGGCATGGTCCGGACCAAGTTTCTGAAGTCCGTAGTCGAGGTGCGGTAGATAGACGAGGTTGATGGTCGGCGAGTGATCTCGCTCGACCCGGATGGCCGCATCTGCAATCCATCGAGTGCTGGTGATGTCCGCACCCGGGCCCCAGAACTTAAAGAGCGGGAACGGTCCGAGCGATCTCGTGAGTCGATCACGAAGGTCGGGTGGGTGGGTGAGACAGTCCGGTACTTTTCGGCCATCGGCCCGGTAGATCGGTCGAGGGGTCACCATGTAGTCGCAGGTGGAGTGCATCGCATACCACCAGCAGATGTTGGCGCAGGTCACCGACTGGTCTCGTCGTCGGGCGGTCTCCCAGAGTTTTTCGGCCTGGACCAGCGGATTGGATTGCTTCCAGAATTGAACTTCGCCGAGATCTCGATCAAGCCAGCCGTTTCCCACGATGCCGTGTTCGGCAGGCGCCACGCCGGTGAGCATGCTGGACTGAACGGTGGTGGTCACCGCAGGAAGCACTGGCCGCATGGTTCGAACCCCACCACGGTCACGGGCGAACGACGCGATGGCCGGGGTGTGCTTGCCGATCAGTGCGGGAGAGAGTCCCACCAGATCGATGATGGCGATACGACGTGGCATGGACGTGGATCGTACTCGTCCCGCGAGGATCCGTTGCATTGCGGTCCGTTCACGTCTCCCGAGGAGCCGCCCAGCGCTTGCTCGAAAATCCGTGGTGTATCGCCATCGTCACGATGAAAATCACGACGCAGATCGCCGCCCCGATCATGGCGGCCTGGTTGAGCCGGTTCTCCGCCGACAAGATGAGGGCGGACATCGCTTGCGCCTGACCAGGGCCCTCCGGTTCGCAGGCCGCGCCGCATTCCGGGAAAGTGAAGAAGGCCCGCGCCAAGAATGATCGCCACGATGAGCGGCCAATCGACCGTGCCCAGGAGCGCCGAACCGAGGAGCGCTCCCGCCAGGACGTTCGACTAGATGACCGGCAGACAGGTGATGGGGTTTGCTTCGTCGGCGTTCACTCGAATCAACGGCGCTCGGCGGGTCCACCGATCTTCAGGGATTTCATGTTCCCGCGATCCGCCGGTGTGACCAGCGGACGAGAAAAAAGCACCCGAGCGTTACGAGGAGGATTATTCCGGCGTTTCCACCGTAGCGGATCCAGAAAATTGAAGCGATGGCGGTGTCATACAGGCAGAGCGCCCCGATTGACCTCAGGACAAAGCGGCCGACCGCCTCCGGATGGGAGGTGAGATGCCGGATCGACCCGATCAAGTAGAAGCCAAGACCGAGGACGGCGATGGCGTTGAAAACGATGAAGCCAGCCAGACCCTTCAAGGTTTGAGTCGGAGGCGATCCCCACAATATGGTCGGCACGAGGAACAGCGCGAAGGGGGCGAGCAAGGTGAACGTGCCGGTACCGAACAGTAGGTGCTTCTGAGTGGTTCGCGCGTCGCGGGCGGCGTGTGTTGCATCGCGGTCGCACTTCGACCCGCACTCGGGGCAGATCGTCGCCTCCGAGGGCACCGGATAGCGGCAGCGGGGGCAGGCGTTCACCGGGACCGGTGCAACCTCCGAGCGCGCGATCAGACTGAACGACACCACGTGAATCACGACGGGAATGCTCAAGAAGAAGGCAAAGGCGAGCAATTCGCCACTCTTCCAACCCAATTGGTTGCTGATGTCGTTGCTGACGATGCTCTCGCAGCCAAGCATGTAAAGCCCGCACCGACATCCACCGAGAAGCAGGACGCTCCAGGCCGTACTTGCGTGGAAACGGTCGTAAAGCAGCAGCATCACGCCGATCATCACCGCGGACACGCCGGCCGAGAAACTGATGAGCCAGGGAAGTCCAACGCCGAGGAGAAGGAGAAGCGAACCCGCCAGACCCGCGGTGGTGCGGGTGATTCGGTCGGACGGAATGGGCCGACTGGGGCGTTCAAGTCGATCGATCGCGACATCGAACACGTCGTTGAGGATCATCCCCGAGGTATAGAGGCAGGAGACCGCCACCAGTGTGATGATCATCGTGATCATCGGCAGAGCGGGATCAACTCCGTAGGCCATCGTCAACGGAATGCACATCCCAACCAACACGTTGGTCCAGACCGTCGGGAGATTCGAGATGCGAAAGAGTTCGAGCCATGCTCTCATGACGGCGCTCCGGGACGGATCTGCCCGAGGAGTCCTCGTAACCACCGAAGTTCCTCGGCGATGCCGCCGGCAAGCCCTTCATCACCGGCGTAGAGACAGCTTGGAAGAACGTCCCACGCATACGTCTCGACCTCGAGCATCGGGAGCGGAAGATCCTTGGGCATCGCCGCGAGGCATCGCTCGATCTCCGCTTGGGTGCTCGACCATCCGTTCATACCTCGGGTGAAGATCGGAACGTGAAAATGCGTTCGCCAGATTCCGGTGGGCACCTGATGCTCCGCTCGATTCACAATCGCGATCGGCAGATCTTCAAAGAACTCGGCGTCGAAGTTCGGCTCGAGTCCGGTTTTGATCATCGTTTGATGAAGGTATCGGGGCTCGACAAAGCCGCGATACGATTCCAGCGTCCGCGCTCGCTCCGCTTCGTCATCGATCGCGTCGAAGTCGATTTCAATCGCGGAGGAAATCTGGATCTTCCCCACTTCGATCCCATGTTCTCGGTAGGTCCGTAAGGCCGCAGTCTGCGGTTCAAACATCACTGCCGCATGACACACGTCATGGCAGACCCGGAGGTATCGGCGGTGATCGACGTCGTCGCTAGGTCGGAACGCCTGCTCGAAGAGATCAACAACGTCCTGACTCACGTCGAGCACGCACCCCGGCTCAGGTTCAAGATCGAGATGCACGCAGATGCCGGTCCGGTCCTCGATCGACCGCAACGCCTTCGCGGCTTCGACGAGTTGTGCGGCGGCCATGCCGACCGAACAACCGGAGCCTTCGTTGGTGAACGACGTCCGCCAGCCGATGGGAAGCGTGGAGATGGACGCCTCGGTCGTGCCATCCGGAAGGAGGTCGACCAACAAATTGGCCAGATCGATGGTGTAGGCGAGTCGCTTCGGGTCAGCCCAGTGTGGTTCGTAGACCGCGTGCTTGACGACTTCGGCGTGGAAGTCGCCGAACGGAAATCCGTTAAACGTCAGGACGTGCAGACCCTTGGCAAGCAGGCGGTCCCGGAGGGCGGATGCGCCGTTATTTTCACGCAGTTCTCTGGCCGCGGAGGCAGAGAGCCAGAGTCCGAGGCCGATCGGGGCCTCCGGATCCTCACTCGTGGCGGTGAGTTCGCGGACTCGCGGCGCGAAGCGGTCGAGATTCGCCTCGGTTTCCGCGAGGGTTCGACCGGCGTGGACGTTGGTGCAGTACGTCAGCATGACCGTTCCTTCAGCGGGTCGGTTGAACGTCGGTTCGGAACCGACCCGTCTGGGAGAGGAACTCGAGGGGGTTATCGAATGAGACCTTGCGGATGGTCGCCTCAAGATGACCGCGACGGCGCATCTCGTCTCGGCACTTGGGGACCGCGAGTGGATCACTGGGGCCCCAGTCGCCGGCGGAGTTGATCCAAAGACGATCAGTCCCGTGCATCTCAAAGATGTCGGCGGCGCGCTGCGGCGTGCACTTGGTATCCGGGTACAGGGTCATGCCTGCCCAGTAGCCGCGGTCGAGGACTTCACGCACGGTGTGCTCTTCGACGTGGTCGATCAGCACGCGGTTCGGATCGAGCACGCCGTGGTTCTTGATCGCGTCCATGATGAGACGCGTCCCTTTTCGCTTGTCTTCCAAGTGTGGGGTATGAACCAGCACCATCTGATCGTGATCGGCCGCGAGCTGGAGGTGGGCTTCGAGGATTTCGAGTTCGTTGCGACTGTTCTTGTTCAGGCCGATCTCGCCGATCCCCAGCACGCTCTCGCACTTGAGGAACTCCGGGATGATCTCGAGGACTTCGCGGGCGAAGACCGGATCCTCGGCTTCTTTCGGATTGATGCAGAGCCAGGTGTGATGAGCGATGCCGTATTGGGCGGCTCGCTTCGGTTCGGTGTCCGTGAGCACCGAGAAGTAGTCGTGGAAGCCCTGCGGACTCGAACGGTCGTAGCCCGCCCAGAAAGCGGGCTCGGTGATCGCCACACAGCCAGCGAGCGCCATCCGTTGATAGTCGTCGGTGGTCCGACTCACCATGTGGACGTGGGGATCGATGTACATCAGCCGTTCTCCCCGTCTCGAGCGGATGCGGGCTTGAAGCCGTCCCACGCACCGGTGGCACCCTTCATCGGAGCCGCGGCGATGGGTTCGGTACTCGGGTCGCTCATCAGATCGAGGATCCGCTTTGCTCGCTCAGGCTCGCCGTCGAGCAGCAGCATGATCGCACCTCGCAGGCTGACCAGGCGGAAGTCGTCGGCGGAACCACCATCGGTCGGTTTGGCGCGATCGACACGATCGAGAAACGCCGCGAGGTCCAGGACTTTCGCCCGGTGTTCGAGGAAGTACCGATCGACGACGGCCGATCTGGAGAGAGGGAGCTTCGGAGGGCTGCTGGGCATGTCCAAGAGTCTACCGCCCTCGCCTCCATCGGCCGTTGCGGGGGGGGTTGACGATCAACCGTGCGAGGTTGAGATTGGAAAGGAAGCACCCGGAAACGAGCGAGGCGGGAGGCGACGCTTCGGCATTGATGCGGACCGGATTGCGGGGTACGCCGCTCAGCCGGCGAGGGAGCCGAGAACCGAGATCGATTCACGGACTCGATCGAGATCCACATCGTTCACATCCACGCCACGTCCGATCTCGTCGAGCAGGGTGATGGTCAGGCGTCCGCCGAGATGTTCGCGAAACTCCTCGAGGCCGGCGATCAGCCGGTCATCGACGAGCAGAGGATGGCTGATTGGGAGGCCGAGCCGCTTCACGAGGTCGATGATCCGCTCGAACTCGGCCTGGTCGAGGCGGCCGCCGAGATGCGAGTAGGCGGAGTCGAGGCAGATTCCGATGGCGACCGCTTCCCCGTGAGACAGTTCGAAGTCAGTCATCGATTCGAGCCGATGCGCCGACCAGTGGCCGAAGTCGAGTGGCCGGGCTTCGAGTCGTTCGAAGGGATCTCCTCCGGAGGCGATGTGCTCGAGATGCATCTGTGCGCAGCGCCGGATGATTGGCCGAGCCGCGTCAAGATCGCGCTCGCGAATGAGATCCGCGACGTCAGAGATGGAATTGAAGAAGGCGGCATCCTGAAGACAGGCGATCTTCACTGCCTCACTGAATCCTTCGCGCCAGTGACGGACGTCGAGCGATTCGAGCATCGACTCGTCGCAGATGACGGCGACGGGCACGTCGAAGGTGCCGACGAAGTTCTTCTTCTTGAAACGATTCACGCCGTTCTTCACGCCGATGGCCGCATCGAGCTGGGCCAATACGGTGCTCGCGAACCGAACGACGCGGACTCCACGATGCGCGGTACTGGCCGCGAAACCGGCGGCGTCGAGGACCGCACCGCCGCCGAAGATCGCCACGTACGATCGACGGTCGATTCGATGCCGTTCGATGGCCGCGAGAATTCTCTCGATGATGGCAGGATCGTTCTTGCACGCCTCACCGCCGGGCACCAGGAGGACCTCCCGGAGTTCCGGAAGGTCGGATCCGGCGAATCGCCTCGTGATCGACTCTTCGAGGCCTGGTTGTGCTTCGGCGAGCCCTTGGTCGACGACCGCGATCAGTCCGGACCGTGGTGTGTCGTCGTCCTCGCGGCCGAAGATCGAATCGAGAAGCGGGTTTTCCGGATTCAGCACGTCACGATCGAACAACAGCCGGTGGGTAAACGGCACGCCGAAGTCGTTGCGAATCTCGTGGGCGATGGTGTGGGTTGACGACATTGGAACCTGATATCAATCGGCTCGATCGATTGCCGAGGCCAGTTGATCAGTGAGCGGGGGGGGACAGCATAGATCGGACCCGTCTCGACCGGGAGGGTTCCGAATTCCCAGATCTACGATTGGTCCTTAAAAAAAAGGGGGACCACGGCGGAGGGGCGCCCACCGTGGTCCCGGAGCCTCGCACCACCATGGTGCGAGAGATCGGATCGAAGGAATGGATATTCGGACCTGGTCTCAATCCCCGGTCTCGACGAGGATGAAGCGAGTCATGCCTCGTCGCTCGATCAGAAGTCGGATCGTTTGATCCGGCTCGAGTCCATCGAGCACTCCTTGAAAATCCCCGATGCTGGTCGGCTCGAGCCCGTTGATCCGGATGATCGCGTCGCCAGGCTCGATTCCTGCCGCGGCGGCAGGCCCATCTGCGAGGACACCCTTCACGAAAAGGCCGGTTTCCGAGGCGAGTTCGGCTTCACGCCTCATCGTCTCATCAAGGGGGGCGAGTTCGAGTCCGAGGCTCGGAGTCTCCGGTTCGGGAGCTTCCTCGACTTCGGTCGTGGACTCGGATCCGGGCCGGACGCCGAGTACTGCCGTCCGCGTCAGTCGCTCGCCGTTTCGGAGAAACTCAAGAGAGACCGCGGTGTCCGGTGTGAAGTCCGCGATTCGACGGGCGAGTCCCGCCGGGGTGTCGGTTCGTCGCCCATTGATGTTCAGGACGATGTCACCGGGTTCCAGTCCGGCACTTGCGGCCGGTGTTCCGTCGAGGACCCCGGCCACGAGGACGCCGGATCTGGTGTCGTGACCGAAACTCGCGGCGAGTTCTTCATCCAGGGGCTGGATGTTGACCCCGAGCCAACCGCGTTCCACCGTGCCGTCGGTCGCCAGATCATTCACGATCCTCTGCACCATTCGGCTGGGGATGGCGAAACCGATGCCATCGTTGCCGCCGGTGGCACTGGAGATTGCGCTGTTGATGCCGATCACCTCGCCGTAGATGTTCGCGAGCGGTCCACCCGAGTTTCCGGGATTGATCGCCGCGTCGGTCTGGATGTAGTTCTCGAACGTGGCGAGCCCCATCCCTTCTCGCCCGAGGGCGCTGACGATTCCGGCAGTCACCGTCTGGCTCAGTCCGAATGGACTTCCCAGCGCGATGACCCAGTCTCCGACCTGCGACTCATCACTGTCGCCAAACTTCGCGGCGACCAGATCCGACGCGTCGATTCGAAGCACCGCGAGATCGGTCGCCGGGTCCGCGCCGATCACTGTGGCGGTGGTCTCACGACCATCGTGGAGGAGGATCTTCACTTCATCGGCACCGGCGATCACGTGGTTGTTGGTGATCACCAATCCATCCGCGGTGGCGATAACGCCGGTCCCCTGGCCCATTCGGTCGGGCTGCCTCTGGTTCGCATCCGGGCCGTTCCGAGGATTCTCCGGGAGAAGATCACGGAACTGTTCCGGGATTTGATTTCGGTTGGGACGTGCGCCTCGTCCTTCACCACCCGCGAAGGGCGGGTGATCAATCGAGATGATCTGGACGACGCTGGGGCGAAGGGTCTCCGCGACCGAACGGAATGCGTTCGACAGGATCATCGCATTGCCGGCGTTCGCGTTGGAACGCGCGTCGGGGTTGGCGAACGTGACGGTGTCGGCGGCGAGAAGCGTCGGCGCTGCCGCAAGTCCCGCGAGGGCGGCGAGGACCATCAATCGGCGTCCTCGAGGGGTGCGGATTGCCGGGCCGTTCGGGGTGGAATCTCTCATAGCACGTGACTCCTTTCAACGGAGGCTGGGGTCTCGCGAGTGCGGGCGCCACGATGGCGCACGCCGTGATCGGCTTTAGCCGAAGATCTCGCGGTGATCGGTGGCGTCGTCCCGGTCTCCCCTTTTCCCTTCAAGGGCCGGTGGACGCATAGGGTTTACGCTCCGCGGTGGGTGCAGGTTCGGCGTCGATGGACTTCGTGCTTCAATTTTCGAAGTACTCGGATCTTGCGAGAACCGCGGTTCTCACGCTCTGCCCGCGGTGGAATACCGATCCAGAAGGACCGCGGCCGCCACTGCCACGTTGAGCGAGTCGACACCGGGCGCCATGGCGATTCTGACCAGCGAGTCGCAGTTTTGCGACGCGACTTCACCGAGACCCTCGAATTCACTTCCCATCATGAGTGCGATGCGGTCGGATGGCGCGACGAGATCCTTTGCGGTCCGACCGTCAATGCTGGCACCGATCCGAAGGAAACCGTGCTTCTCGCCAAGGCGAGCAAGGTCCGTCGCCCAGTTCGAACTTCGAGCGAAGGGAATGCGAAGGGCATGCCCGATCGAGACCCGCAACGACTTTCGGTAGAGGGGGTCGTGGCAGTCCGGGCTCAGGATCACGCCATCGATTCCGAAGGCGGCGGCGACGCGAAAGAGCATGCCGATATTGTCGATGTTTCGGATCGACTCACACACCAGCAAGGTCGCGCGGCGACCCGCCTCTGGAATGAGATCGTCGATCGAGCGATCATCGACTCCCAACCGATTTCCGCTGGCGAGCACGCCACGGTGGATCGGAAATCCGACGATCGACTCGAGGATCTCTTGGGGCGCCACCAGCGATTCCACTTTCGGGTCGCCGTGCGCCTCGAGGATCCGCTCCAGCCATGGCCGTTTCCCCTCGGCGACCAGAATTCGTCGTATTCGATCCGGGGACTCGAGCATCGCCTCCACGACCAGGGGTTGTTCGCCGATGAAGATCCCCGGTCGCCCGTCGACCCCTCGCTGATCCCGACCCCGAATGTCGCGGAAGTCCTCCAGCCTCGGATCGTCGGATTCTTGGACGGACTCGATGGTCATGAAGAGAGGGTCGCGGTTGGGCACGCCTTCCGCAACCCATCAGTCGAGGTAAGGACCGGATGCCGCAGATACACTTGCGGCATGTCAGGCGAACGCGAATCCGAGCCCGAGGATCGATCCCGAGCAAAGGACGCCGCGGCGGAGACGTCGACGCGCCCTTCGACGGTCATCGAGAACCCTGCGGAGTCCAGCGCTGAAGATCATTGGGTCGCGCAGCTTCTCCAGCACACCATCGACCTGCCGATTCTCGCATCAGCGGTCGAGGCCCAGGATCCGGCGGATGCGGCGGACACGCTGGAGACGCTCGACGAAGGTGATGCTGCGGACGTTTTGGAGGAAATGGATGTCGCCAATGCGGCAGAAGCGCTGTCGCACATGGTGGGCCCGCTCGCGGTCAGCGTGCTTGAGGACCTCGTGGACGAGGACTCCGGCTACGCGGCGGCGCTGGTCGAGGCGATGCCGACCGATGACGCCGCGGACCTTCTTCAACTCGCACCCGATGAGATCACCGAGGCGATTCTCTCACGGATGTCGCAAGCCGGGCAGATGGACCTGCGTCAACTTCTGGCCTACGACGAGGGATCAGCCGGCGGTCTGATGACTCCGGACGTATTCAGGATCCGCGAGGAGATGACGGTCATTGAGGCGGTGCAGGCGATTCGCGAGGCGGAAGCGGGTGAGGAAACGCACTTCCTCTTCGTCGTCGATGTCGATGGCCGCTTGACCGGCATGCTCGGGTTCCGCCGTCTGGTGATCGCGGGTCCGGACGAACGCATCAGCGATGTCTGTGATCGGGAGATCGCGGCGATTCCCCCGGATCTTGATGGTGAGACGGTCGCGCTGGAGTTCGAGAAGTACGACTATCTCGTCCTTCCCGTGGTCGATTCGGAAGGCCGCCTTCTCGGTGCGATCACCGTCGACGACGTTCTGGATTCAATCCGCGCGGAAGGCGCCGAAGACGCGCAGATGATGGTGGGTGCGGGTCGTGAAGAAATGGTCTTCTCATCGACCAGCGAAAAGCTCCGGAGTCGGATTCCGTGGCTCATCGTGAATCTCGTCACCAGTTCAATCGGCGCGGTCGTCGTCCTGCAGTTCGAGGGACTGATCGCGGAGATCGCGATTCTCGCGGTGCTCATGCCGGTGATTGCCAACCAGTCGGGGAACGCGGGGCAACAGTCGCTGGCGGTCACCTTGCGCGGCATCGTGCTCAATCAGGTGAGTAAAAAGGTCGCCAAACGCCTCTTATTCCGTGAGTCAATGGTCGGTGCGATCAATGGCGTCATCGCTGGAGTTCTGGTGGGCGCTCTGATTGCGAGCATCTCGATCGCGTCTGGAAGCGGCACCTGGAAACTCGGGGTGGTGATCGCGATTTCGATGATCTTCTCTCTCACGATTGGAACATTCACCGGGACCGCGCTGCCGATGCTGATGCGACGGCTCGGCGCGGACCCCGCGACCGCAAGCACGATCTTCCTGACCATGGTGACCGATTCACTCAGTTTTCTCATTTTCCTCGGCACCGCAGCTTCTCTTTCGGGGTGGCTTGGGCTGGGTTGAGATCCCGACGCGGGTCGGCCCTGTCGCGGAAACCTGCAATCACGTTGAATGAAAGCGTCACGCGAGCCGAAACCGGTTCGCGTGACGCGTTGTTCCTTCTGGATGAAAGGTCCAGGCTCAACCCTCGGCGTAGGACTCCATGCCCTCGCACGAGCAGACGAGATTGCGGTCACCGTACGGATTGTCGATGCGGCCCACCGACGGCCAGAACTTCTGTTGCTTGAGCCACGCCGCGGGATAGGCTGCCTGTTCTCGGGTGTACGGGTGATCCCAAGAATCACCGGTGACCGCGTGTAGGCAGTGTGGTGAGTTTCGAA
>JAPKCC010000064.1 GCA_028823105.1 Phycisphaerales bacterium
ACGCGATCGCCATGTACAAGAGGCACAGGAAGTTCGACGCCATGATCGCGGTCGACCCAAACTGCCGGGTGGCGTGCGAGACGATGGTGACCACCGGTATGGCGGTCATCGCGGGTGAAGTGACATGCAACGGCTACGTCGAGATCGCAGAGATCGTCCGACGAACGGTGGAGGAGATCGGCTACGACGACGCGGCCAAGGGACTTGATGCACGAAGTTGTGCGGTCCTCGTCTCACTCGATCAGCAAAGCCCAGACATCAACCAGGGTGTCGACCGACACAAGGCGGGCGGCGCTCCCTCAGAGCAGGGTGCCGGCGATCAGGGCCTCATGTTCGGCTTTGCCTGCCGCGAGACCGACTCCTTGATGCCGCTGCCGATCGACCTCTCCCACAAACTCGTTGCTCGTCAGGCGGAAGTCCGGCGCGAAAACGTGATTCTGCATCTTCGACCCGACGCCAAGAGTCAGGTCACCGTGGAATACGACCAAGGCAAACCCATCGCCGTCCGCACGGTCGTTCTTTCGACCCAGCACGGTCCGGCATGGAACGGCGCTGACAAACAAGCCGAATTGAAGGCGGCGATCATCAAGCATGTCATCAAGCCGACTCTGGGCGACTGGTGGAACGATGACATCACCGTGCATGTCAACCCGACCGGCAAGTTCGAGCTCGGCGGACCCCACGGCGACTGCGGCCTCACCGGCCGGAAGATCATCGTCGACACCTACGGCGGCCGCGGCCGGCACGGTGGTGGTGCGTTCAGCGGGAAAGACCCCTCGAAGGTCGACCGCTCGGCCGCCTACATGGCTCGTTACATCGCCAAGAACGTCGTCGCCTCTGAACTCGCCGAGGAGTGCGAAGTGCAGTTGAGCTACGCCATCGGTGTCGCCGAGCCGACCTCGGTCCTCGTCGATACCCACGGCACCGCCACCATCGACGAAGCGACGATCGAGAAGATCGTTCGTGATCACTTTAACCTGACCCCGGCCGGGATCATCGCTGAATTGGACCTGCTGAAACCCATCTACCGCATCACCGCGGCCCACGGCCACTTCGGACGGGAACCGGGCGAAGGCGGCCCGGGAACGTTCACTTGGGAACGGACGGACAAGGCTGCAGCACTGAAAGCCGCGGCCAAATCGGTTTCGACGGTATCCTCCTCACCCACATGAATGACCGACGAACCCGCGGTAGCCGTCCGAGTGGACGATCCAAACATGACCAGGCGCCGCCTCCCGTCATCTCGCAGAACGATGCGAGATACCGGGTCCACGAGCGGCTTATCAAACTGACGCAGCGGTTCCCTGATCTCCCCTTGGGATCAGCGGACACCCGGGGGCTATCCCCACGCGATGCGGCGTTCGCCCGCGCCTTGGAATCCGCGATCCTCGAACGGTGGATCACGCTCGAGACCGTCCTCTCCTCGCAGATCGATCGGCGTTGGGAAACCCTCCAACCAGCGGTTCGAGCGGCCCTGCTCACGGGCGCGGCCGAACTCCTCCTTCTCGATGGCATTCCCGATCACGCCGCGATCAACGAATCAGTGAACCGGGTTCGCCAGCATGTTCATCAAGCCGCGGCGGGACTCGTCAATGCGGTTCTTCGAAAGGTGGCGAGGCTTCGGAAGGACACGCTCCCCGCAGAACATCCGGATGCCCAGGCCTTCCACGAACGACGGGACCTGCTTCCGCTCTCGGACGGAAGAGCCCTCGTGCTCGACCAGCCCATCTTTGCCGAAGAGGAAGTCCTCCGACTCGAACAGCAGACCAGCCATGGCGAGGATCTGGTCGTGCACTGGATCGGCGCCCATGGAATGGCCAAGACCCGAGACCTCTGCCGACACGACCTGGTCAGGCCCCCGATCTGCATCACCGCCGATGACCCGGAGGAGATCCGACCGGAGGCCGAGGAAGACGGCCCGCTCTCGCCGCACGATCGAGCCGGCTTCTTCGTCTTCAACCCGCGACGAGCAGGAATCGAACGATTTCTCGAGGCATACCCACACAGCCGGGTTCAGGATCCCGCCAGCGCAGAATCAGTCGCTGGTGCGTACGCCTTGAAGCCCAAGCGGATCCTCGACTTCTGCGCGGGGCGAGGTACGAAGACCCGCCAACTCGCTCATGCATTCCCCGACGCGATGATTCTCGCCACGGATGTCGATGCGGTCCGCTATGCCGATCTGGAGCGATGTTTCGCGGACCACCCGACGATCGAAGTCCTGCGGCCGGAGCAGTTGAGCAAGGCGATCGGCCTCGTCGATCTGCTCATGCTGGACGTCCCATGCACGAACACCGGCGTCCTCCCTCGGCGACCAGAAGCGAAATATCGGTTCAGTCGGGAATCTCTGGCTTCGATCGCCACGCTTCAACGAAAAATCGTCCGCGAGGCCGAGCCGTTCCTCGCTCCCGGAGGCGCCATCCTCTTCTCGACCTGCAGCCTCGAACCGGCGGAAAATCGGCGGATGGTCACTTGGATGGAACGGCGTTTCGGCCTCGATTGCCGGAATGCCGCCCAGCGATTCCCCGCCGGCATGCCAGGCGACCCACCGGCCCGGATCCACGATGGGAGTTTCCACGCCGTTCTCCTGAAGTCGAATCGCCCGGGAACCACCGACGCGGATTTCATGGAAGACTCGGAACTCGATCTGCAGATCCCGGCCTCCGGGGAATTTTCCACAATCCCAGGTGATCCGACGCCCGATATCGCGTAATCGCGACGGGCGACCGATCCGTTTTTGGCCCAAGTCGCGATATTGAACGCCGAGACTGGTAGGATCGTCGGATTCTCCTTTTTGCCTTACCGCACCGACCCGGCGGAGTACTCCTGTGGCCTTCGACCTCACCTCGATCCTCAAGCCCGACCTCATCAAGGTTCCTCTCGATGGCGACACCAAACGAGCCGCCATTGATGAACTCTGTGATCTCGTCTGCACCTCCAGTGCATTGACCGATCCCGAGAACTTCCGCAAGACGGTCTGGGAACGCGAAGGTCAGCGTTCGACCGGAATCGGCGAAGGGCTTGCGATCCCCCATGGAAAGTGCCCGGGCGTCCGGGAGATCACGATGGCGATCGGCATCCCATCGGAGCCGCTTGAATTCGACTCGATCGACGGCGAACCAGTTCGGATGATCGTCCTCCTGGCGAGTCCCGCCGATCGGATCGCCGATCACATCCAGGCGCTCGGCCGCATCAGCAAGTTCATGTCCGATCCGACGGTTCGATCCCGAGCCTATGCCGCCGACAGCAGTCAAGATCTGTACCAGTTGCTCGCCGGCCTTGATGCCGCAGCCCGCGCCTGATCGCCATTCCACAACATTCTAGATCATGCCGGACACGCGTTCGACGCCGCCGAACCGATGCCGCGCGTCGGAATGAGTCGCATTCTGGTCACTCGGAATGTCCGACGTTTCTTCGTACTCAGGATGACGGTGGCCGCTCGGGACCCATCTGCGGACCAACCGGAGCTGCCGGTTCGAGATCTGGGAGCGTGGGTCGATCACTGATTACCTCACCGCCGGCCGCTTCCCACAGTCGAATCGACTCGGCCAGTTCGATGACCGCCAATTCTCGCTTCTGACGCTCGTTCAAGAGGATCGCGAACTGGTATCGCAACTGCCAGTCGCCCGTCGCCAGACGCACGCCTTCCCGCATGGCCGCCTCGGCTCGGTCGAAATCACCGGTCTTCGCCCTGGCCAGCGCCAGCGCTCGCCACGCATTCGGGTTCTCCGGCTCAATCTCCAGGGTGGCTTCGGTGAGGTCGGCGCTCTCCGCGATTTCGCGCTGGTTTCCGTGATCGACCAGGAGCACCGCCAGCCGTCGCATTGGCAGAAGTTCGTCAGGCATCGCGGCAAGTCCGACCCTCGCTTCGGCGATGGCACTTTGCGGAGTCATCTCCTCATAGCGCCACATGATCCGTTCATCTCGAAGTCGCATCCAGGTCGGATACTCATCGAGAACCATGCCGTACCACGCATCGACTTCGATCGGCTCGATCATCCTGAGAAGACGACTCCGTGCCATCGCGAGATCCTCGTTCATGCCCAGTCGATCGATCGCAGCATCCAGTTCCGCCATGGCAAGCTCAAACCGACCCTGGACCGACTGAAGCCACGCTTGGCGAACCATGAACATCTCCCGATATGCGGGAATCGGCGACCAACCGCCGTCCCCGATGAATGACGCCCGGCGGTACCACTCAAGCGATGCATCGGCATCTGCCGACATGCTGGCATCCGGCACGACATACCCGGACGTAAACACGACGGAAGGTGGGATCGTGATCCGCTCGTCGTATCGAAATGCCATCTGAGCCGCAAAATTGGCGGCGCCGGTCCAAGCCGCGAGGCCGAGCACGACCGCGGCGAAAGCCAAGAAGCCAAGCCCCCCTCGCTGAAAGCGGCCGTCACGTCGTAGCGGCATTCGATGGAACGAGACATTCGGATCACGGAGCGTGCGCCACGCCTTCCAGATGATCCAAGTTCCGCAGGCGGCGACTCCGCTCGCAAAGAGGAGCGGCAGCGCGTAGGCCCCACGAATCGAGAGCAGCAAGCCGACCGCGAGCAAAGCGAAGACGATCTCCTCCGGCCAGGTGAGGTCGTACTTCGCACCAGACGCTGATTTCGCTTCTTTTTCGACGGCGTCGACCATGATCGCGGGACGACCGATGCCCAGCGAAAGTGCATCGTTGGGACAGACGCTGACGCAGTCCATGCATTTCATGCAGCCCGGATCGACGACCATGCCGAACGCCGCGACTTCCTCGTGCACCCGGACATTGCTGGTACAGACGGCGGTGCAGTGACCACATTGCTCACAGTCGTCGTTGACCCGGATGCGGACAGGAGAAACCTGTTCCGCCGGCGCGAAGAAGCCGCCATACGGACACGCGTAAGTGCAGTACCCCTTCATGCCAAGGAGATACACGGTGAGAAAACCGCAGATCAGCAGGAAGGGAATCGACATGGCGAGACCGGGGAAGGTCAGCCAGAAATTTTCGGTGGTGACTTCCCAGGACCAGCCGGGCCATGCGGGTATGCCGCCGACCCACGGAGCAACGAGAAATCGATACGCCACCGGCCACACAAACATGTAGAGCGCGAGGCCAAGGGGCATCCAGACCAGGAGCCGCGACCGGAACGGCTTGGGCCGCAACCCGATCCGACCGAGAAGTCGGCCGCAGAAATCCTGGAGCAGGATCACGTGGCAGCCCCAGCCGCAGAAGAACCGGCCGAAAATCAGCGTCGAGCCGATCGCGAGAAGGAAGAAGATGAACCCGACCGTGATGACCCCCTCGCGAATGGTCTGAATCGACTCGCTGGGCTCTATCGGCGCGATGGTCGTTCCGACGATCAGCCACTGGATCACGTGCACGATCATGAGCGTCTGGACGATCAGAAGGACGATGAAACGCCGCTTCTCCATCCGGCTCTTCGCCACCGGACCGCCCGCTTGATCACCGGAACTCCCGGACATCATGACGGGCAGGGATACGTCATTTTTTGATGCCATGAGGGGATGCTACCCCGGAGGCTCCATCCCTGACTGCTGAAAATCCGATAAACGGGGGTCGGCGAACGGCCGAGGGTTATCTATAATCCACAGTCCGCCATGTCCGACCAAAAAGATCATTACGAGACCCTCGGAGTCAACCGCGGGGCGAGCCCGGAGGCGATCCGGAACGCCCATCGGAAATTGGCGCGGAAATTCCATCCCGACCTGAACAAGGACGAGGACGCGGCAACGAGATTCAATGAGATCCAAGCCGCCTACGACGTGCTTTCCGATACCGAGAAACGATCCCGGTACGACCGCTACGGCGACGCGGGGGTCGGCGGGCAGGCACCAGGCCAATCTGGCCCAGGCCCGTGGCAGAACGTCACGCCCGACGACTTCGAGTCGATCTTCGGCGAGTCGTTCGGGGGTCGATCACGACGCGGCAGCGGCGGTGGCGGTGGCGGGTTCAGCGGGTTCGGTGGTTTCGGTGGCGGGATGGGCGGGGAACGTCCGGTCGGCCCCACCAAGGGAAGAGACCTCGAACACGAACTCGAGGTCGGATTCGCGGCTGCGGCCTTCGGCGGCACGGAGACCATTCGAATCGCCAACCAGGACGGCACGCCGACATCCATCGACGTGCGGGTGCCGGCGGGCGTCCAGAATGGGAGCACCCTACGGGTTCGAGACAAGGGCCTTCCCGGATCGAACGGTGGACCGAGCGGCGATCTTCTTCTCCAGATCAAGGTCGGTCGCCATCCGTGGTTCACCCGCGATGGACTGGACCTGAGCATCGTCGTCCCCATCACGGTCGCGGAAGCCATCCTCGGCGGCGAAGTCATGGTTCCCCTCATGAAGGGTACGGCCACGCTGAGAGTCCCTCCCGGGGTTCGGAGCGGAGCGAAACTTCGCCTCAAGGGAAAAGGCGTGGTCGACGCGAAGAAGCAGGCCGGCGATCTCTATGCGGTGTTGGAGATCGTGGCCCCGAAGGCCGATGATCTCTCGGAAGACGATCGCAAGGCGCTCCAATCGATCGCGAACAGTCTGCCGAATCCACGGTCGCTCGTGTCTTGGGCGGGTGAGATCCCCGACGCCTGAGTTCCGACCGTCATCCCCATTCCTCCTTCGAAGAATCTCTCTCACACCAATGCCGAACATCGTCCCCGAACCCGGACCAAGCACCCGTCGTCGCAGCGGATCATCGGCTCGTCGACGCGCCGCGGCCGACATCGCGATCACCGCGATCGCGCAAGGCACGCTCCGTCCGGATGATCCGGCGCGTGATGGTGTTCGTCTGGGACTGGTCGCCTTCGTGACCCTGGCTTCCGGAATCGGAATCCTCGCCCTCGGTTCGGTCGCGGAACGCGCCGGCATCGAGCAATGGCTCGGCATGGGTGAGATGCTCCGCCCGATCGGCAAGACCTTCGTGACCGGCGCTCGAATGCCCGGGGCCATGCTTCGCGGGTTGTACGAAGCCGGCGTGGTTCAGCCGCTCTTCTTCGCCGCGGCGATGGCGCTGTTGATTCCGCCCATCGCTGGCATCGTCGCCGCGCGACCCGCGCGTCCCGGACTCGCCCCGCCGAAGCCGGCGGCCCGCATCGCCGCGGGCATCGCCGCCGCCCTCGTGGTTGCGGCGGATGTGGGCATCGTCAGCGTCACCGCGTTGACCCGTCGGCCCACGTTCGACGACGTGGTCCTCGGAGAATCTGCTTGGGTAGACGTGGTCCGAGACGTTGCCGCCGCGGATACCGTCGCCGCCGTCCTTGCCATTCTCCTCGCGGTGCTGGTGTTCCGGATGCCGCTTGACCGCTGGGCGCGTGGACTCGTCGGGACCATCAGCATCGCCACCGCCGTTCTGGTGACTGGCGCGGCCGCCGCGAGTGCGGGAACCCTCGATTTCCTCGAAAGCTCCCGTCCGGTCATCGCGACCGACCTCGCAGGCGCGGGCCTCACCCGACTGGACCTCGCCCGCACCATGGACGGGGGTATTGCCGTTCTCGGACCGATCGGATCGATCGGATCAGGCGGATCAGGCGGATCAGGCGGGTCCGTTCAACCTGCGGCCACGCCGCACCGGTCGGTGGTTCCCAACGATCAGGGATTCGTCGTCATCAAGTCGATGTCAATCACCGAAGTCCTGACCGATAGAACGTCGGCTCCCTAGACCCCACCAGATCCACGACCGTATCGATCGATCGCCTGTGTGACCGTGCGATGCACGGTGAACGGATCGTCGATCGCCTCCCAGAGCGCATCTAGGGTGCCGGTTCCCGCCGTCGCGAATGCGATCGTCCCGAGACCGAATGCCCGCTCTCGAACCAGTTGCAGAACTGATGTCTGTTGAATTCGATCGAGCCTCGCTTCGAACACGTTTACCTGGAAGATCCCACGACGTCGAATGACTCGTCGATCCGTCAATACGTAGAGACGGTTCATCCAGTCGAGGAACTGCCAGACAAGCCGGATTCCGGCGAGCACCAGACCGAGACCGAATGCCTGTGATTCTGTCCACCCCGCCCATGGGAAACTTGATGCCCAAGCCAGCGCGAAGACCATCCCCGCGATCACTCCGAGGGCCCCGATCGACCAGAGACTGACCATCCAGAGGCTCGGCCGGACCACCATCAGCACGATCTCGCCATCGGTGACCAGCGATGACACGATGAGGGGCTGGTCTTCCATCGCAAGCACCGCATTGCCCTCTCCGCTGAAAGGCGTCCGCGTCTCGTCGTCATCCAACTTCGTGGCCCCGGTCACTTGACCGCCTCTGGCTTGAGGATTCCGATGAACGGAAGATTCCGGTAGAGACCGTCGTAATCGAGTCCGTATCCGACCACAAAGGCGTCGGGGATCTCGAATCCGATCAGGTCGGGCCGGAGATCGACTTCGTACCGCGAGGGTTTTGCCAACAGCACGCAGATCGTCACGCTCGCAGCGCCGCGTTCCTTCACCAGCCTGTTGAGCAGGCTCAGCGTGTTTCCCGTATCGAAAATGTCGTCGACCAGAACGACGTGGCGGCCCGCCATGTCTTCGGGCACGGCCCCGCGGATCGTGGCACCTCGTGATTCCGTCGTCGCACCCGAATAGCTTGAGACGGTGACCACGTCGAGCCGCATCTTCTGTGGAAGGTGACGAATCAAGTCCGCGGTGAACACCAGACTCCCGGTGAGCACCGGCACCAGAACCACTGGTTCGTCCCGTTCGGCGAGCGGCGCCAGCCGACGGCCGAGTTCCGAGGCGATCTCCTCCACCCGCCGCGCGATTGATTCAGAGTCGAGCAGAACTTCAGAAATGTCTTCCTGCATGATTTATCCAGTCATCTTTGGAAACCGAAGTATGTAGAGTTCGCCGCGGGTTACGAACGCGACTTTGCCCACTACCGCGAATCGATTTTCATCCGTCTCGGAGCATCTTGAAAAGTCGATCTCGAACATCCTTAGCATCCGCCTGACCGCCCGAAGCCTTCATAACGGCGCCGACGAGACGTCCGATCGCTGCATCCTTGCCATTGCGGACATCCTCGGCGGCCTGCGGTTGGGCGACCACCGCCGCCGCGAGCCATTGCTCAATCGCCCCTTCGTCGCGTATCGCCAGCAGATCATTCGCCTCGGCGAGCCCCGCCACGGACTGCGGAGATTCCGACGCGAGTTGGAGCAATCGATCGATCGCCTGCGTCGGTATCTCACCCGACCGCCGCATGGCGAGCAGTTCTCCGACCTGTTCCGCGGTGATTCCGATCTCGTGGGCAACGACGCCCGACTCGTTCGCTCGTTTCGCCATCTGGTTCAACAGAAGTTTCGCACTTTCGTGGCCCGCCTCACGAAGACTCGGCGGATCCGTCGCGGCGAGTTGGGCATCCACCGTTCGTTCGAAGAACCGACACAGACCCTGATGATCGATCAACGCGAAAGCGTCCTTGTCTGGCAGGCCGAAATCCTCGCGATAGCGGGACCTACGAGCGATCGGCAGTTCGGGAATCGACTCCCGGATCCGGTTCTTCCAAGCCTCATCCATTTCGACCGGCAGCAGATCGGGTTCCGGGAAGTACCGGTAGTCGTGCGCATCCTCTTTCTCACGCTGCAGCACCGTGACCAGGCGTTCATCATCCCAGCCGCGCGTCTGCTTCATCCCCATGCCCATGACCCGCCCGGTCGAGAGGAACTGCTCGAGTTGCCGTTCGGTCTCATGGCGAATCGCACCATCAACCGCTCGAAAACTGTTGAGGTTCTTGATTTCGATTATTGGCGTTCGGAACTCCCGACCGTCGGTGGTGTCGATCACGAGGTTGATGTTGGGCTCGAATCGCATGTGCCCCTTCTGCATGACGCCCTCGGTGACCCCGAGGAATCGGCAGATGGAACGAAGTTCACGAGCGAAGGTCACCACGTCCTCGGCGCAATCGAAGTCGGGTTCGGTCACGATTTCAAGAAGTGGGGTGCCGGCACGATTGAGGTCCACGAGGCTGCCCGAATATCGAATGCCGCCGGGAAGTTCGTGGCTGAGTTTCCCCGTGTCTTCCTCGAGATGGGCCCGGGTAATTCCGATTCGACGCATCTTTCCATCAGCCCCCGGGCTCGCCGAAGGGATGTCGACCGCGCCGTCGAAACACAACGGAAGGTCGTACTGGCTGATCTGGTAGCCCTTGGGAAGATCTGGATAGGCGTAGTTCTTCCGATCCCACTTCGCATGCTCGGCGATCGAGCATCCCAGCGCCATGCCCACCATCGCCGACATCTCGACCGCCCGACGATTCATGACCGGCAGGCTGCCCGGCAAAGCGGCCACCAGGGGATCCACGAGGGTGTTCGGTTCGGCGTCCTCGAACTCCGGGCAGGCGGGATTCGCCGCTCGAGTGAACATCTTCGAGCGAGTGGACAACTCGATGTGGATCTCCAAGCCGACGATGAGTCGGGTGGAGGCGATATCGTTCTTGGTAAGGCCGGTCGTCATGCGGTCCTCATTCTACGGATCCCGCTGACTTTCACAGTGTGAGTCGGTCGGATCGCCGTCTCCGGAGCCTCTCCCGATGTCCCACCGATCCACTCAGACCCTTCTTCAGCGCCTCACCGGCATCTTGATCGTCGGAAGTCTGCTCGTGATCTCCACCGATGGAACGGGTTCGGTTGTTTTGCACCCGGACCCCACCGTCCAGGCCTCCGGTGTCACGCAGGATCTGCTCCAGCCAAATCGGCTCTACAACCGGATCGGCCGACCCATTCCGGTGGTGCTCGCCCTTCGGGGTCGGGCCGACGCGCCCGAAGCGGGATTTGATCTACTGCTGATCGATACCGACGGCACGGTGCTCGACAGTGCCAACGGTGGCACGCCGGGCGAGTTCGACCTGCTCACGGCACTGCCGGCGATCTTGAATCTCCAGCGGACCGCCCGCGTGCAGGTCGTCGCTGACGGGATGGCGACGGGTACCCCGCTCGTCGTACAGCCGATGATCGGCCGGACGCCGGTGCGGACCACCCGCGATTTCCGCCCCGGCACGGACACCCGCTACACCCGCATCATCGGCTTTGGCGATGCGGTGCTCGATCCTGACGATGCGGACGACGTCGCGGAACTGGAGAAAATGAAGATCTCCCCGGACTGGGATCCCGGCGAACCTCCCGTCCTCACCGGTTTTCGGATCTACGCGGATCGCGATGTCCGGGTCGAGACCAACGCCGGAGAGATCCTCGTCGCGCTCGCACCGGAGGCGGCGCCGAACACCGCCTGGAACTTCCGTCATCTCGCTGAGCACGGCTTCTACAACGACACCATGTTCCACCGAGTGGTCCACTTCGACCGCACCGGCCGCCGCTTCGTGATCCAGGGCGGCGATCCCAGCGGTACCGGCGAAGGCAGCGCGGGCTGGGACCTTCCGATGGAGAATTCGACGCTCCCGCATGATCTGGGGGTCATCTCGATGGCGCGGGCCGATCACCCCGACAGTGCCGGCAGTCAGTTTTTCTTCTGCCTCTCGCGGGAGGGGACGGCCCGACTCGACGGGCAGTACTGCGCGTTCGGATACGCCGTCGACGGTGCAGAGACCATTGCGAAGACCGCCGACGTCGAGATCGAGGACGTCGCGGCGGGCAAGCCGACCGCACCGCCAGTCATCACCCGCATGACGCTCGTCCCCGCCCCACCGCAGGATCCGGGCATCGCCCGTTCCGATCGCCGGATCTCCGAGTGGTGGACCCCCGCGGTCGAAGACACCAGTGACGAGCGACGAACAAGATAGAAGTTGAGACATCACCGAACGACGACCGCCCCTTGGAATGCGAATGCACTCGAAGGGGCGGTTGTCGTTCGTCGTTCGATCGGAAGGCCCGTCGAACGGGTGGCGTCAGGCGGTCGTGACAGCCTTGATGCCGCCGGTCATGCGGGGCATGTCGCCTTTGGGGAAGCCGTTCCCATCCTTATCGACGCCAGCGATCGCCTCGACCACGTCCATGCCGTCGATCACCTTGCCGAAGGCGGTGTACTCACGGTCGAGATGCTTGCAGCCGCCGCGGCTCAGGCAGATGAAGAACTGACTGCCGGCACTGTTGGGGTCGCCGGAACGCGCCATCGAGAGAACGCCTTCCTCGTGCTCGCGTTCGTTGAATTCAGCATCGACGTTGTAGCCGGGACCACCGGTGCCGGGCGCGCCCTTAGCGCCTTCCTTGGTGTTCGGGCAGCCGCCCTGAATCACGAAGTTGTCGAGGATGCGATGGAAACCGAGACCGTCGTAGAAACCGTCAGCCCCGAGATCGAGCATGTTCTTGACGTGCTTGGGTGCCACGTCGTCCCAGAGTTCGACGGTGATGGTGCCCTTGCTGGTTTCGATGGTTGCCTGGGGGTAGGCCACGGTGATCTCCTGATTCGAGTGAGTTGGAATTGCGAGCCGGAAAGGATAGCAGGGCTGGGCTCCACACTTCGCGGCGAGCGTCTCGGGCTGCGAATCAGGGGCCGATGCTTCGCCCTGCCATGGGCTGCTGCATCGCCGTCGGGAGGAGATAGTTCCGTCCCTGGAAGATTGTGACCACCCCACTGAGCAGAACGGGCGATCCCACGCCCGCCTGTCGGGTGCGGCGGATGAGGCGTTCGAGCTCCAGGCAAGGAAGTAGATCAAGGCTGACCGCGTCGCCCCTCCGCCCGTCGCCCTCGAGGACAAATCGCCAGATTCCGCTTCCGGGGTCACGGATCACGCGGCCCCGACGTTGGATGAATCGGGTCCCGGCTCGAAGCGACGCGGTCTCGGCGGGAGGAGCTTCCAGGACGTCAAGACTCCTCGGAACCGCGCCGATTCGATCTTCGAGTCGCGAGTCAATCTCGGCGGCATAGTCCCGTTCTTCGGAATCGACCTCCGCGGCGGGCTCGATCGTGGGCTCCGAGTCGGACTCGGGCGCCGACCCCTGATCCGCCACGTCAGAATCGTCGATGCGGGTGAGCGGAACGATCGCCTCCGGAAGCAGAAAATTCCGCCCCTGGAAGACCAGCACCTTTCCGCTGACTTCATAGACGCCCGCAATCGGATTGCCCCGCTTCGCCGTCGACTGCACCGACTCGAGTCGAACCAGATCGTCGAGCCCGCGGCTCGGCAGCAGAATCAGTTCCCGTCGGATTCCCCCGGTCGCGGTGGTAAGCGGAGAGTAGATGTACACCCCGAGCCGAGCATCACGCTCGATCTCACCTTCAACCTTGACGAGGAAGCCGCCTTCTCGAAGCAGCGGCGCCCGACGAAGAATGCCGACATCCGTCGGCATGATCACCCGTCGAGTCGGTGGTGGCGTCGGAGGAGCGTCTTCAGAGGCCGCCGGCGGGTCCGAATTCACCGGTGGTTCGACCGACCCGGTCGCCTCCGGTAGAAGACCGGCCACGCAGATCAATGAGAGACAGAGGTGCATGCGAGTCGTGATCATGTCCGGATGCTACGACGAATCGCCGCCCGCGGGATGGAGTCGGCGTTGAACCGCCAGCTCCGACCGAACAGCCTCTCCCCCAAATCGACACGAAACCGGGATTCCGACCGGCGGCCCCTCGATGTTCATCCGATATACTTTCAAGCCCTTGGCCGAGTACCCAAGTGGCCTAAGGGAACGGATTGCAAATCCGTGATTCGTGGGTTCGAATCCCACCTCGGCCTTCAAACGACGTCTGCCACCTCGGCGGGCGTCGTTTGTCTTTCGATCAACTTGGTTTCAGACGCTCCAGAGGGCGATCATCAGGCCGAGATCGCTGCCGCCGACTTGGCCGTCACCGTCCAGATCTGCGGAGCACCCCGAGCATCGTCCCCAGGCGGTGAGAAGGAGCCCGAGATCGGCGGCATCAACCCGCCCATCTCCGTTCAGATCGCCCGGCTCGCCCGGTTTCGGCCGATCGAGAAACCACTCCACGACGAGTCGGGAGAACGTGGTTCCGAAGGGCGGGTTGTGACCGACGTCCGGAATGGTCCAGAGTTCGGCCGCCCCTCCTGGACTGCATGACGTCGCAAACACCGACACCGTCGTCTCGTCCCCCGGAATCGATGCGATGAGATCGATCGGCTTGGGTGTCGCGTCGGGTACTTCCCCGCACCCGTTGTCATCTGCGACGAACTGCTGCGTCATGGTCGCCGACGGGTAGCAACCTCCGACCAGACAACCACCGCCGTAGAGGATCACCGGGTCGGTCGTGCCATGCGCCTGGAGCACATGCACGGGTTCCCCGAATGCGCAGTCTTCGGAATTCTCAAAGGTGGCGCCCGCGAGCGTGGCGATACCGGCGATGAGCCCCGGGTGATCGCAGATCATGCGGTGCGCCATGAAGCCGCCGTTGGAATGTCCGACCAGATGAATGCGACGAGGGTCGACCTCGTACGCCTCCGACAGTGATTCGATCAGACCCCGAAGATAGCTCGAGTCATCCGGCCCCTGACCGTAGATGTCGCAACAGGCATTCGTCGCGTTCCAGTATCGCTGGAGCGTCAGATTGAGTCGCCCGTTTGGGAGGCACAGGATGAATCGATGCGAATCGACGTGGGCGGAGAACTGGAGGTACGACTCCTCGAATTCGCCTGAGTAGGCGAACGCGTGAAGGAGCACGATGAGCGGTAGCGGTTCCTCGGGATCAAAGTCCGATGGCCGGACCACCCGGACATCGCCTCGCCCCGCATCGATGTATTCCGACTCATCGGCAACCGCGAATTCCGCCGGAATCAACAGCGCGGCCACGACCCACATCGCCACGTTCGCAGGGTGCAGGAATTGAGATGCTCTGACATTTGGCATGAAGAAGACTCCGAATTCATCGGCCGCAGATATACATCGCCTATTGGAACCTATCCGAGCCTTCCGACAATCCGGCAATAACCCACGGAATCCGAATAAACCGAACGGGCCGCATGATCGACCCCGAGAGTCACCCCGTCCAGTTGACGAGCAGGAGGCCGATGTCACCTCCGTTGACGATGCCGTTGCCGTCGAGATCCTCCGGGCAACCGGGGCAAATCCCCCAGGCGACGAGCAACAAGCCAACATCAGCGCCGTTGACCAGTCCATCGCCGTTGAAGTCACCGGGAATGTCGCCGGATCCTTCTTCATAAACGACGGTGAGGGTCGGACGAGCGGAGGCGATTCCGTTCTCTCGACTCCCGATCTGCCGCACCGTCCGAAGCTGGGAGACGTCTGCAGTCATCACCCAGCCAAAGTTCTCGCCGCCATCGACCCATCCCTGCACGTCGTCGGAAAGTCCTTCGCCGGTGAACAGATAGGTCCCGTTCTCGTTCACGATCGTCGTACCACTCGCTGACCGGGTGAAGTCGCCGCCGGGATTCGACCAGTTCACGCTCGGATACGTCGTGTGGTACCAGGTCGCGTCACCCGACTGGGACGGGGCTCCATCTCCGCCATTGGCGGAAGACCCACCTTCGCCCCACTCGCGTAAGCATTCGTGTAACTCAAAGAGCAAGTTCGTCGGTGGCTGGGGCGGCGATCTGGTGACCTGCATTCTCATGGTCACCTCGAGAATGTTCGACCCCGCCGGAATCCCCGACACATCGAAGTGCAGGACCGCTCGGCGTTCCCAATTGTCGTTTCGCGCGAAATTCACCCGTCCGGTGTAGAGATGCTGGCCAGCCCCGGAAGAGATCCCACCGGAGTCTGATTGGAAGAGGGTGTTATCGCGATCGGCAACCACGACCAGTTCGTCCGCAACTGCTGAGGCAGCAAAATGAGCCGACAGCGCGACGAGCAGGAACGAGGACATAAAACACGGATTGAACACGTAGAGGCTCCGATCTAGGAAATACACCAATCGACGGACACTTGAAATTACAACGTTTCGAGGGTCATGACTCTGAACTCTTCGAAGAAACGATCGATTTAGGTGCGGAGATCTCGCTTTTTCCGTTTCCGGACTCATCCGGTCCAGTACACGAGCAGCAATCCCAGATCTGCCCCGTTGACCACCCCGTTCTCATCGAGGTCCTCCGGACAGCCTCGACATGACCCCCACGCCGCCAGCAGCAACCCGACGTCCGCACCATTGACCAGACCGTCGCCATTGAAGTCGCCCGGAATTCCCGGCGGACCGGCGTCGTAGGCGATGGTAAGTTTCGGGCGGTTCGCCGCGTCTGGATTCTCTCGACTCCCGAAACGCCGGACGGTCTGCGGCGAGTCTTCCTCACCGATCATGACCCAGCCGAAGTTCCCGGTCGGATCGTCGATCCAGGACTGGACGTCCTCGGCCATCCCCGATGTACCGACTGCATAGTCGCCGATGCCACCGACACTGAACAGGGCACTCGCGACCGGAAGGAAGTCACCTCCGGGGGTCGTCCAGGATTCGTTCGCGAAGAACGTGAAGAACCAGGTCGCATCGCCAGGCTGCGCCGGCGCACCGATACCCCCGGAACTGCTCGACCCCGCCTCGCCCCAGTCGTGCAGGCAGCGATGAATTTCGTATGCACGACTCTGGTTGTTCGGCGACTTGGTGACTCTGAGATCGAGGGTCGCGAAGACGATAGACGCGTCTGAAGGAATCTCAGAGACGTCGAACCGGAGGAGACCGCGACGGAGGAGATTCGGCTTTCCTAGATTCCCCGTCCGTCCGGCGAAGAAATGTTCGCCCGCGCCGTTGCTCAGGTCATTGTCCGTCGATCCAATCAGCGTGTTGTCTCGATCGGGGTACAACTCGATCACTACGGGTGGGGATCCGGATGCAGCCGTCGTTGCGAGGATCGCACTCGTCGCGAGAAAAAAGCGATTCATGTGTTTCATCTGATTCATGGCGGGCGTTCCAACCTGCATGAGTCAAGCTCGAGCGTTCGGATGCTCGATCGGATGACTCAACCGGTCCAGTATCCCAGCAACAGTCCCAGATCGGCGCCGTTCACGACCCCGCTTCCATCGAGATCCTCGGGGCACTTCGCACACTGACCCCAGGCCCCGAGCAGAAGCCCGAGATCGGCGCCGTTCACCAAGCCGTCTCCGTTGAAGTCGCCGGGGACCGCACGTCCACCTCCGACCGTGGTCTCCAACCGAACCATGAGGTAATGGGTGGTCTCACCGGGAATGTCCTCATCGGTGGCCTGAATGGTGATGTCCGCGACGTATTCGCCCTCGTCGGCGCCATCGGTGTTGAATCCAAATCGGAGAATTCCAGGTCGTCCGGCGACCACGCTTCCCAGCCCCTCCCAGAGGAAGAAACCGTTCCGCAGACCGCTCGCCGCATCGAGATCAAGGCTCGACTGCATTGCATCCCAACCGAGATTGTGCACCGGAACGTCGATGAACAGAACACCTGAATCCGCCGGTGTCTCAGCCTGCACGACCTGATCGACCACGATCGACGCATCGCTCCAGGACGGTACCGCCGGACGCACGGCAAATCCCGACGTCTGCAGTTCATAGGAAGGTTGTGACACTCCCCCGCTGGTCGCCTCGACCTCGACCACGGCCGTGAACTCTCCGGTCATACCTTCGACGAGGGAGAAGATTTGCGAGTCGAAACTTGGCAGCAGCGGCGCTAATCCCGACCCGCCGCCGATCAGAACGCCGTCACCGGTCGCGACGTACTCGAGCGGCGAAGACGCGTCGGGCGTCGCCACCACGCGGCCGTTGGCGACCAGCAGCGTGACGGATTCGCTTCCCCCACTCACCACCCGGCCCAGCGAATCCGCGAGGACGCACGAGAGGATTCCCGGAATACGGAAGTCTGTCATCACGGGGATGTGATCACTCGCGTCAAAGAGCGCATCGGCGAGCAAATTCGAGCGGGAGATCTGCCCCGGGTAGTAGGAATTCGTCCCGGTGTTGATGGCGATGTCGTAGTGGTTCCCGTCGTTTCCCAGCGACCGGCAGGTCCCGGCCATGAATGAGAAGCTGTCCGTCTCGAGCATCGAATCCGTGAACAACTGAAAATCGAAGCGGTCGTCCATTCCCCCGCCCACCAGCGACCCGCCACCCAATCGAGGGCTCTGCGTGTGCTTGATGGCATTCCCGCTTCCGCCCCAGCTTCCGGTTCCGTAGGGGTCGTTGGCCCGGCCGCTCCCGGATGAAAGGAACTCCGCATAGGCCGGCTCGTTGTTGCTGTACAGGTTGAAGTCGCCGGCATAGATGATGTTCGAGCCGTTCGGCAGCGAATCAGCATCGGCTCGGATCGCCTCAGCGCCCTGCCGACGAGTTTCTGCGTCGGCCGACGAGTTACTCGCCTTGAGATGACCGCCGTACACCCAGATGACGCCCGCGTCATCGTTGGATCCGTTGAGTCGCAACTGCCAGCGATCCGTGTTCCGCCCGGCTCCCGTCGGGATATCGCGATGGCCTCTCGCGACTTCCACGAAGAGATCCGTCCGGTAGAGGAGCATCTGGGCCCCACCCGATCCGTTCTCCGAACTCCCCACCGTGAAGATCGCTGTCGCGTACTCGACGCTCGGAATTCCCGCCTGAATGATGTTCTCGATGGCCAGCATCGACGAAGCGGTCACTTCCTGCAGCACGATGATCGCCGGAGCCACTGCGAAGCCGGGCTGATCGTCCGCAACGGCGGCGGCGAAGACATCCTCGACCGCAACCGGATCTCCGTTCAACTTCGCAACGTTCCAGTTCATGACCCGCACCTGGGCGTGGGCCGAGGCGGTGAGAAGGGCCGCGACCAGCAGCACCAGCCGTCGCCCGGCGGGTCGACGAATCACCGTTCCCTGCCCGAAGATGGATCCACGACTGAAGGTTGTCGCCGGATTGCTTTTTGAATCGCTGATGACGTCTCGCAACTTGACTACTCCGATAAGTGGTTCGAGACGGCTCCAAGAAAGAGACACCGCCCGATCGATTTTACGACCGGACGGTGGAATGTCGATCTGAACCGTCAAATTCGAGGTGGTTTCTCGATTCGACCGTCTCTATTGCTTCGTCAGGCCGCTCGGGGACCGTCATCATTTTGGTCAAAGAGCCCCAGGCAATCCAGTTCACGGGCCAGAACCTCCATGCGTCGAGAAGCTTCATCAGCCGCTCGGAGCACGCTCTCGATATCAATTTTCGGAGAGTTGATCTCCAGCGGCGGAAAGGGAAGTGACGCGGCAGAGTCCGGATCGAGCACCTGGAGTTCCTCCGAGTCTCGATCGTCCACCAGTCGCCAGCCCTTGGGAATTTCAATTCGATGCATGAGAGAGTCCTTTCGGGATGACTCGGCACGACAGTCGGCCACCCTCTGGGAATTTCATCGACGACTGGAACCCGCGACTTTCGCGACGTTGGCAAAGGAATCGAGGAAGGGCGGTGATCACCCCATGCCTAGGTCGGCGACCCCCCACTCCTGACCGAACGCAATTTGAATTCTCGGACCTGTCTGCCCGAACCGAACCCGCACCTCAGGTGGCGAATTCGGTACCACCTTCCGACTCGGATTCCTCGAAGACCCGCTTCGCCCGAGCGAGGACTAGGTAGACGAGTCCGATCAACAGCAGGGACGTCACGAGGGCGGCCCCGGCGATCAGGCCGGTGAACATCAATACATCAGCCGAGATGGCACCACCGATCAAGGAGGCATACCCCCCGCCAGTCTGTTCGCTGCTCAACGAGGCTCGCGCCCCGTCATCGCGACGCGGTGCCTGCCGCGCCGACTCTGAGGCCATGGTCGTCGCGACCGCATCGAGCGTCGGCGCGAGCAGTCGGCGGTCCGCACCGGTGAGTACGAGTCGAAGTCGACCCGGTCCGTCGGATTCGAAACTCAGATCGTCGACCAACATCGACGCCACAGCGGGCTCGCCTCCCACTGGGGCGATTCCACGAGCCGCCAGACGCTTCGAGACGACCTGTACGAATACCGGATCCGTCGCCAACGCCTCATGCCACTCGGCCCACGACTCCGCCTTAGAAGTGGAGAGGATTCCACCGCCGCGGGGGGTCGCACGAATCTCGACGCTCGCCGCGCCGGAAATCGGAACTAGTTCCTGAACCCCGAACCAGCTTCCAACCGAACACATCACCGCCAGAATGACCACCCAACCGACGGTCGCCATGGACCGCGGTCGAGCCCAGCGGCGGATCATCTGCTGCTCGCTTCTGGCGAGGAAATCGCGCACCTGCGAGAGTTCCTTTCGTTGCGCCTCAAGCCGCTGCAACTCCTGGAAGGCTGGCGTTGGAGTGCCATTCCCCCCTTTCGAACGGATCGCCTTGCGAACCGCGAGGAGTCGGGTCTTTCGAAGTTCGAGGTGACGAGCGGCGTCGCCGACCCGTTGAGCCTTGGCTCGGAGCCGCTTCGCCATCTCTTGGGCCTGCCCCTTGTCATTGGTCATGGAGAGCGCCGTCTCGAGTTCGTCGCTCCGACGTTCTGCGCGACGGCATCGTTCCTTGACCGACTCGTGTCGGTCTCGGGGCACGGACGGTCCCTCGTTCGATTCCGCATCGCCCTGAAGGCGATCAATCTCCGCAAGCAACGGCGTGGTCGCTTCCTCGACGGCAACGCCGACCGCAGAGGCATCGAGGCCAATTCCGGATTCGAGTTCACGAATTCTTGCTTCGAGAGGCCCTCGCGCCGTGGCGATCGCCGTCTCGAGCGACTCCGGATCCGCGCCTTCTACGCGGGCCCGTTCCAGCGAAGATTCCAGTTCGGCGATTCTCGCTTCGAACGCATCGCGGACCTTTGCCACCGCATTGGTCGCGTCGGCCCCGTCCTCGGTCAGTCTCGATTCGAGCTTCGCGATGGTCTCCTGATGCTGCGACAGCAAGGCGATCGCCGCCGTCCCCCGTTCAAGTCGCGGCGCTTGTTCGGCAATCGCCTCCGCGAGTTCAGTCAGTTTCTGACCCGCAAGCTGGAGTTGCCGCTGATCCTCGTCGATCGTCGACTCGAGCGATTCCACTCTTGCGGACGACGCTGCGAATTCCGACTCCAGTCCCACAGTCCGGCGAGTCGCTTCGCCGAGCGAAGCCTCTGCGCTCTCCTTGGCAAGGTCGATTTCTGAGCATCTCGCCTCGAGGCCGGACACCGTCTCCAGCAATCGCTTCCGCTCGTCTTCGGCTTCTTCACCGGCGCTCCGAAGCGACTCCAGTTCGTTGTTGTTCGCCTCGCGAGCACTGCGAAACGTCTGGAGTTCCGCCTGGGCCGACTCAAGATCCCCTCCCACCGCCTCCAACGCGGAGCGATGGCGATCGATCGTTTCTTCGGCGGTGCTCATCGCCTGTTGATGGGATTCCGCTTGAGTCTCGATCGACTCGGAAAGCCGGCGATACTCATTTTCCAGCTCGTCGACTCTCGCGATGGCCGCATCCGCGGCAGTCGAACGGTCGACGAACAGGTTCTCCCGAACCTCGATCTCGTCGCGAAGTGCATCCAGAGCGACGCGCTCTTCAGCGATTGTCCGCTCGCGATCCCCGAACTCGGTGGTACGGGATTCCAGCGCCGACTGATCGGTCGCCATCTCGGTCCGGGCGACT
>JAPKCC010000065.1 GCA_028823105.1 Phycisphaerales bacterium
GCGCTCATCCAGTCGGCGGCGGTCGCCATGCCGTTGGCCAGCGGCGAGACGCCCTTCCCCGCCACGTAGAACTCACCCGTGGTTTCGGCTCGCGACCAGATCGCAATGCCGATGTAGAGGGCGAACGTGAGCCCCACGATCACAAAGGTCCAGGCCTGAACGTCCATTCAATCCCCTCCCTCGTCGACGCCAAAGCGTCGATCGATGCGGTTCATGGCCACGACGTAGATCAGAATGAGCAGCACGAAGACGTAGATCGATCCCTGCTGGGCAAACCAAAAGCCGAGGGGATATTCGGTGAACGGCAGCTTGAAACCATTGAGCCACGGGGCGAGCAGAATGCCGCATCCGAAGGAGACGAAGGCCCAGATTGAAAGCAGCCCCGCGATCAGGCGGAGATTAGTCCGGAAGTAGTCGCGTCGGTTTTCTGCATCCGCGGTGGAAACGCGTTTTGCCGAGTCATCCATGCTTGGCCTTTCCCGCTGTCTTCTTCACTTCGAACGGACCATCGCCAGTGCGAGCCGCAACGCAGTCGCATCGTTCGAGCATCCGCTTGGTGAGCAGGATGCCCTTCTCTTCGGAAGGCGAACCACCCTCCCATTCGATGCCGACCCAACCGCGATAGCCCGCCGCTCGCACGATCTTCATCATGCGGACGAAGTCGGTCTCGGATTCTGTTCCCTGCTCGTCGAACTTCCGGCTCTTGGCGCTGACTGCCTTGGCGAACGGCATGAGCTGGGTGACCCCCTTGTAGCGGTCGTACCACTTGCCACCACCGAGGCTGAAGTTGCCGAAGTCCGGGAGGGTGCCGCAATTCGTCATGGCGACCTTGGTCATCACGCTCGCCAGCCATTCGCCGTTCGACGAGAGCCCACCGTGGTTCTCGACGATGACGTTCAGCCCAAAGGGAGCGGCCTTCTCGGAGAGTAATCCAAGACCGTCGGCGGCTCGATCGAGCTGCTCGTCCCAAGTGCCCGCCGACTGGGCGTTGACTCGGATGGAATGGCAACCCAGGAATTTCGCAGCCTCGAGCCAACGTTGATGATTGTCGACCGCCTGGCGTCGCTTCTTCTTGTCCGGGTCGCCGAGGGCGCCCTCACCGTCGCACATGATGAGGACCGACGTGACCCCATGATCGTCTGCGACCTTCTTGAGGCTCACGAGATACCCGGGGGTTCCGATCTTGTCCTTGTAGAAACTGTTCACATACTCACAGCCGGCAAGGCCGTACTGGGTCATGGTGACTTCGGCGAATCGAAGCGGATCGAGTTTGCCGCCGAAGATCTCACGGTGCAGGGACCACTGAGCAAGTGAGATGGGGTTCGGTGGCAACGACTCGTCGGCGATCGGCATCGCGAATGAAGTCCGTGAAAGCGTCGACGCGGCTCCGAGGCCGGCGAGGCCGGCGAGGCCTCCAAAGAAGGAACGACGACGAGGATCAGCGGGTTGGGACATGTCTGAAGTTCTCCGAAGGTGCAGCGAGAGGCCAGCTGCTGACCACCGTACCGGGGTGATCGCCACGGCACAATGCAGTCGAATCCGCCTTTTGAAACGCCCCACACCGTCAAAGCCCGCGAAATCCCCCGATCCGGACGGCTGCACCTGCGGGAACGGTGAGGGGCTCGACAGCACCGGCATCGACGAGATGGGATTTGCCGAGGCGATGGCGATGCGATGATCGATTCGATGGCCATCGAGGACGGCGCGGATCCGAACCGCATGTATGCGAGCGGCTTCTCGTTCGGGGGCAGCCTGATGTGGGATCTCCGGTGCGATCTCCGAGATCGCTTGGCTGCGGTCGGCTCGGTCGCCGCGAACATGTGGCCGTGGAACCACGAGGCGTGCGATACCGCCGCTCCGACCGAGCTTATTCACATTCTGGGGACCAGCGATTTCCGATGCGCCGTCACCCGTTCCGATCCACCGCCCTCCTCTCGGGCGTTCCACCGTATCCTGAGCGATCCCAACGCTCGGAGATTCGCGTGAAGACCTTCGCCCAGGCAATCGACCTCATTGACGATCCGGACCGCATCGCCACCTACGAGCGGTATCACACCCAGATCTGGCCGGAGGTGACGCGAGGTCTTCGGGCCCTCGGCATCGAACGAATGCACATCTGGAGGACCGGGAATCGGCTCTTCATGACGTTTGAGGCGCCCGACGATTTCAACCCGGATCGCGACTACCAGACGTACACCGAAAATGCTCGCTGTCGGGAGTGGGATGAACTCATGAGGTCCTATCAACGACGAATACCAAGCGTGACCAACACGGATGACGGCTGGTGGACACCGATGGACCTTGTCTTCGATCTGGAGGCACAGCATTCATGAGTGATCCAACGTCGCAGAAATCCCCTTCCGACGAACTGATCTCCGCCCGCGCCACCGCCCGCCGGCGCCGACCGTTCCTCGGAAAATTCCTGCTCCTACTCGCCACGTTGCTCGCCCTCACGTCGATCATCATGGCGACCCAGGTTTCCTGGTCGGAGTTGAGCACCGCTCGGTCCGCGATGCGAAAACGCCTGGAGACCGAGATACCACATCGCTTCCTGGCTCCGGGGAAGACCTCGTTCGAATTCCCCGCGGGCCGCGTATTCGTCTCTTACCTCACCGACACGGAGTTCGAAGAGATGCGTTACCTCGCTCCGACCGAATTGGTCTTTGAACTCGTCATCACCGACCCACAAGGAACCCTGGTGGACGTCGAGATCGAGCCGACACAGCGGGCAAACTTAGAATCATCGCGACCAGGTCGCCCCTCGTCCGCGGTACTCGTCGGATCGGCGGTGCTTCCCGCCGACGGGACGTATGACTTCGAACTCACCCTCGGACCTCGTGAATCGAGTCGCGCCGTCGCCGACGTATTCGTGATCAACGATGCCGAGGTGGCCGCCCTCGAGTCTGCGTTCGCGCCCTTGTTGACGTTCTTATGCAGCGGAGGAGGCGCTCTGTTCCTCGGTCTTCTCGGGTGGATCAGCGTTTGGATGGAGCGTCGAACCGCCGCCGCCATCGCCGCCATGCAAGACATGTCGCTCGCGGCCAAATCATTGGGCCACCAAACCGACTCGGTCGATTCCTGACCACGCCTTCGTCGGCGAGACGAGCAATTTCAGGAAACGGCGGCATCCATCGCGGCGGCCTGCATGGCCTGCGCGATCAGGGTCGCGGGGTGAATGGCGACGACATCACTCAGATCCCCGCACTGATGCCGACAACTGGTCCCGGCGGCGACCAGCGGACCTGCCGCTTGGTCGTCGACTGTTTCGCCGAGCGACTGCTCAAAGATCCGCCGCGAGAGGTCCGCGTGCTCGGCGACGTATCCGAACGAACCCGCGAGCCCGCAGCAGCCGGAATCAAGCACTTCCGCGTCAACCGCCCCGAAGTGATCGAGGAGTCGTCGAAAGTCGTTTCGGGCCACCTTGGCATGGCAATGCGGGTGCACCCGGATCGAAGTCGGAAGGGTCACCCGAGGCCGACGAGGATGCACGTCCCAGCGACGCTCGAGGAAGGACTCGATCGAGGTCACCGCCTCGGCAAGTCGATCCGCCGTGGTCCGGGGAACGCTGCTTTCCAGTTCCCGCCACTCCTCGCGGATCGCCGACAGACAGGACGGCTCGATCGCGATCATCGCGACCGCTCCGCTTGATTCGAGTTCGGATGCGAGTGGACCGGCCGATTGCTCGACCAGTACTCTCGCCTCGTCAAGGAGCCCGGCGGAGACCTGCGGTCGGCCACAGCATCCGACCAGAGGGGTACGTCGCACCCGATATCCAAAGGCATCAAGCACCCGTTCTGCGTCGTCTTGAATCCCCGGCTCGAGGGACGTCGAGAAACAGTCCCCCAGCAGAAGCACCACCGGAGCGTCAACGTCGGCGCTTGACACGAAGGTCCGAGCCGCCGGGACGCACGGACGGGGCAATGGGCGAGTGGGGTCGAGCCCGAGTATTCGAGCGATGATCAGCTCGACGCCAGGAATCGAGGCCAGCGTTCGCGAGATCCGCGGCATTCGACCCGCCCGCTTCAGAAGCACGCCAGCGCGTCCGAGCACCCGGGTGCGGATCGACTTGCGCCGTCCGTCGGCATAGGACTGGGCCAAGTACTCCGCTTTCAACTTCGCCAGGTCGACGTTGCTAGGACACTCGTGGCGGCACGCCTTGCAGGAAAGACAGAGCGACAGTGCTTCCTCGACGTCCGGTCGATTCCAGGGCATCGTCTCCTCGCCGACGTTCTCTTCGCTCGCGAGCCGGCCGTCCAGTGCGAGGCGAAGCGCGTTCGCGCGGCCGCGAGTGGAATGCCGTTCATCACGAAGGACGCGGTAGCTCGGACACATCGCCCCCCCTTCGATCCGGCGGCACAGTGCATTTCCATTGCAGGCCCGTGCCTCCGCCAGTGGCCCCCCCTCCGGCCATCGGAAGAAGAAGGGCCCGGTCGTGACGGCAGGGCGATCCTGATCGACGCGGAGGTCGGCCAAGGGATCACGGGCGACGACCTTGCTCCCGGGATTCAGGAGATGCCGGGGATCAAAGATCATCTTGACCGCCTTGAACCCCTCGACGATCCGCTCGCCGTACATGCGATGCACCAGATCGGTCCGAATTCGACCGTCGCCATGCTCGCCGGAGATGGACCCTCCATGCGCCAGGACCAGTTCGAGCGTCTCTTCCCGCAACGTTCGGAAGGAAGATCGGTCGACGTCGCTCGACAGGTCGATGCGGGGGCGAACGTGCAGGAGTCCGACGGAGGCGTGCGCGTAAAAGACGCCCGACCAACCATGACGCCGAATCAGTGTGTCGAAGGCCGGCTGGAAGTCCGCCAGTCGTTCGATTGGCACGCCGCAATCTTCGAGCCCGGGCATCGGTTGCACCGAGCCGGTGACTTTGGAGATCAAGCCCAGTCCCGTGGTTCGAATCGCCCAGAGTCGAGCTTGCTCGTTCGGTTCCAAGAAGATGCGGGTCGCATCGTCGTCCAGGCCCGCCCGTCGCCGCGCCGCCTGTGCCGCTTCTTCGGCGATCGCTTGATTCTCCGCGTGAAACTCGACGAACAGGATCGCCCCCGCGCTCGCTCCGCGAACCCTCGGAAGCAGATCGACGTCTGCGGCGTACACGGGCTGTCTCGCCGCCGCATCGATGATGAATGCGTCCATCAGTTCGACCGCGGCCGGTCCGGCATCCACCAATGCCTCGACCCGCCCACAGGCGTCGGTCACGCTGCCGAAGGCCGCGATCATCAATGCCCGGCCTCGCGATGGTTCGATGAGTCGCACCGTCGCCTCGGCGGTGACCGCGAGCGAACCCTCGGTGCCGGAGAGAAACCGCCCAAGATTCACTTGGTCGACGTTCCCCGGACCGCTCCGATCAAACATCGCAAGCAGATCATCGAACCGATACCCCCCGACGTTACGACGGACCTTCGGGAAGCGAGCCTCGATCTCCTCTCGAAGCGGCTCCACGATCGATCGAAGTTCCTGGAGGATTCGCCCGACCACTGGATCTTCGCCCGACGCACCGGTCCCAAAATGATGGCACGTACCGTCGGCCAGAACTCCCTCGATCGCGATGACGTGTTCGTCGGTCATCCCGTGGACCAGCGAGAATGCGCCCGCCGATGCATTGCCGATCATCCCGCCCAGTGTGGCATGCGTCGAGGTCGAGACGTCGGGACCGAAACCCAACTCGAAGGGCTCGAGCGCCCGCTGGAAGTCATCGAGCACGAGCCCCGGTTGCACCCGCGCGGTTCGCGAGCTGGCATCGATCGAGATCACCCCGTGCATGAACGGCGAGAAATCGATGACCACAGCGGCGTTGACCGTCTGCCCACTCAGACTCGTTCCAGCCCCCCGCGGCAGGACCGGCACCGCGAACGACGAGCAGATCTGCATCGCCGTGGTCAGGTCTGACGCATCACGAGGCGCGACCACCGCGATCGGCATCACGTCGTATGGCGAGGCATCGGTCGCATAGAGCCCCCGCTCGAGGACATCTCCCCGCACCGTGCCTCGAAGGTTCGACTGAAGTTCGCTGACCAGGCGTTCGACCCGCGCCGATTCCTCTCGGTTCGTCTCAAGCGAGGATTCGATCACTGGCAGTCGCATGCTGCGATGGTAGTGGCTCACCGAAAGTCGGGATCAAGCGCCGAGGCCAGACCAGCCACCGAAGCGAGTGACCAACAGACATCCAAGCGACATGCAAGAGACAGGAAGAGCCAGAGAAAGACAGGACGCACGCCCGCGAGTGGATCGCGAACGTGCGTCTGAAGCCACCAGCCGGACTCGAACCGGCGACCTAAGCTTTACGAAAGCTTCGCTCTACCAACTGAGCTATGGCGGCATGATTCGAACTCGTGTCCACCTCTTGGCGGATCCTCGCTCGGGGGAGAATGGTAGCAGACGCCGCCCCGAATGAACACGGCGAATAAACGCAGACCCCAGAGCATCATGGATGCTCTGGGGTCTGCGATCGATCGGACTCGAGTTCGGTGATCTGCGAGCCCCAGGATGCCGGGGTCCGTCAGTCTCGAACGCTCACTCACTCCGCGATCAGGCGGACTGCTTCGTCTGAGGACAGGTCGAGCGATCCGTAAAGGCGTCCTGCGGCGTCCGCCGTGGAACTGTTCCCCGTACCCGTGCTGGACGCGACGAGCCTGCGAAGCGCCTCGACCTGACGTGTGGCCGACTTGTTCCCGAAGGATCGGGCACTGGAAGCGGAGAGATCGAGCAACGAAATCTGCTCGTTCCCAGACGCGGCCAGTGCCGCGTCGATCAATGCCTGCTGGCTCGCATCGGTGTCGATCAGGGAGACCACTTCCGCCACGAGCAGACGCATGCCGCCGGAGATGCTCGTCATCGCCGCGAGCAGCGAAGGTTCCGCGGACGCGATGTCGTACGGTCCCTTTCCATAACGCGCGATGTTCGCGAGGGTCTGCAGCGCGTTTCGCGTGTAGGTCATTGAATCACTCGCGGTGAGACGACCTCCCGAAGCGACATCCATCAGCGAGTTCACCGCGGATTGGAATTGCGCCTCGGTCCTACCGTTGATGAAGGCCCCGGTGGCACGATCACCAGTGAATTCGCGATCCATGGCGATCTTGTCGATTCCGCTGCACATCAGCATGACCGGCGTCGCGCCGGTACCGACAAAGTTCCGGATCTGACCGACGGTGGTGACCGCATCGGCCGCACCCGCCTGAACGACGACCAGGTCGATTCCATTGGATCGGTTGATCTCGGACTCGAGGTCGTAGAAACCCGGGCCGCTCGCCACGACGGAGAATCCGGCTTTGCCGAGCATCGAAGAGAGCCGGTTTCGATCTTCATCGGTGGACGCAATGACGACCGCATAGCTGTCGTTGTTCGACCGGATGGCGTTGGCCAGGAGTGGCACCACCTGGTTGTCGCCGGCAAAGGCCTTCTCGGGCATCGCGGCACCGAGCACCAGCGCGGTGTCGTACTGGACTCGACGATCGGGATAACGAAGACATTCCAGCAGTGGCTGTCGACCGCCGGCGCCGACCATACGGCCGCGTTCGACGGTCATGCCGAGGGCGGCGATCGCATCTCGAACCAGTGCGGTGTCGTTTCCGTCGACCGCCATGGCAAGTACGTCGCGTGCGATGGAACTTCCCGCCGCGGTCGCAAAGAACTGAGGTGTGTACTTCGCATCGACGGCGAACGGGTCGGTCTCTCCCGCCCCGATCTGATTCTCCCGACGGAGATCCGCGGCCACGAAGACGGCGAGCGCCATTCGATTCGAGGGATCCGCCGCGAGCGCGGTCCGTGCGTTCCGCATCGCCATCACCTGACAGAAGATCGAGGTGGGAACCGGCGTCTGCACCAGACCGGAATGCGGGCCGTAGCTCCAGACCATGTTTGCGGGGTCGGCGGGATAGGCGATCAGCGACTGTTCCTGCGAGAAGAACTTGCGTCCGAGTGCGGTGAACGCCGCCGAGACGTCGGTGGAGGTTCCCCCGAGGCGACGGAACGCGGTCATCGCGGCTTCCTTGACCTCCGGCGAACTCTGCCGGGACGTCGCGACCTCGAGAAGGTATGGGATGGCGGTGGGCCAGCCGATCTTGGCGAGAATGCGGCAGACCTTGGTCTGAATCGTCGCCGAGAGTTCGGGAAGGGCGGCACAGAGCGGGAGGACCGCCTGCCGCTTGATCTCCTCGATGACTTCGGTGACTCGAATTTCGACTTCAGGGTTCTTCGAGGCGACCAAGATGTCCAGCAACTGCGGTACGGCGTACTCGCCTGCCTCGATGAGACGCCGCTTCCCGATCATCTGCGCTCGCAGCGAGCCGTCGAGCATGCCGATGGCTTCCTTGATTCGATCCTGGTTCCGAGCAAGATCAAGCCGGCCTTCTTCAAGCCGCTTCTCGAACTCCGTCACCATGGGACCGACTCCGGCCATTCCGCGGCCGCGGCTCAGCGAACGATCGACCTTGTCGTCCAGATCGTTCTCAGAGACGAGCTCGGCCAACTCGGCATCCGTGATGCCGCTGTCGAAGAGTTTCCGGCCTGCGGCTTCGGCGAGGTCGGGCTTCGCGATGAGCACGTAGTGGAGAAAGTCGCTGACCAGACGCGATTGATCAGCGCCTTTGCCATCCTGCAGGGCAGGGGCGGAGGCGAACGCGGGTTCGGCTCGGTTAGCGGCGTCGAGCCCGGTGATCAACAGGCTGCCAATCGCGAAGGCGCGGATGAAGCCGGTGGTCGAGGTACGGAACGTGCGGTCCATCGAATCGATCCTCCATCGACGGCCGAAATCGGCCGACGGGGTCTGCCGTGTCGCGGATCAAAAGATCCGTTCGCGGCGGCGTATGGTCCTTGGTGGACCGGGCATGAGTACGACCGCGGAATAGCGGCCGAAGAACGGAACGAGAGACCGGCCGTTCCCAGTCAGAAGGAAGGTCGGATCCTCGGGTCTGTCCCAATGAAGGGACTGGAGCAGCGGACGCCCATGTCGAACATGTTGGACGACCGATCTTGAACCGATGCCGGAGCATCGAGCGGTGTTCTCGGCCGAGCCGGGAACCTCTCCGCCTCCGCTGGAGCGAATGCAGAAGGGGCAGAGTACCGGGCGGCAGGAAAGGGTGTCAACGCGGCCCGCATTCTGGGTCCGACCCGCATCCCGGAGAAGAATGCCCGATATACTCGACCCGCACTTCGGGCCCCGCGGCGTTCCGCGGGCGAGGAAGCCGACCGAATTCCACGGTCTCAAGGCTTCTTCGAAGGGAAGGCGGTTCAAAGCCGCCGCGGACGCGCCGCCGTAACGGGCTTGATTCGGCCAACAGGCCGAATCTCGCGAGCCATGAGCCACTGCAGGACCCTTTCAGGGCGATGTGGGAAGGCAGACTCGCGAATCGCTCGGAGCCGGAAGACCTGCTCGATCGAACTGCTGCCCGACGCGATCGGGCGCTCTTCCGTCTGGCCGGCGCGAATCCGGCCTCCGGAGTCTCTGTCATGACATCCCGACCAGCCACCCCGACCGCGACACGAAGGGGTCTGATCCAGATCCTGCTTCCTGCCTTCTTTCTGATGGTGACCCCCGTCTTGGGGGATTCGCCCTTTGCCGTCGAAGTGGTTCATTTCGATCCGGGCGTCGGCGGCATCCCCGGCTATGACCATCCCGAGTCCGCGTTGGGTGGGCCTACGCGAACCACCGGAGGCAGCCTCTTCCCCGCGGCCGTAACCCCTTTCCAACCGGCCTGGCTCGCCTCGGAAGTGGTCTCCCTGGGCGTCGGCGGAACGATCGAGCTGGCGTTCGACCATCTCGTGCTCGACGACCCAGACAACCCTTTTGGTGTCGATCTCCTGATCTTCGGCAACGCCTTCTGCACCGATACCAACGCTCCATGGGGTGTCGTCGGCGGGATCTACGAGGAAGGTGGCCAGATCGAGGTGAGTCTTGACGGACGCAACTGGGTGTTGATCCCTGATGTGGTCGCCGACGGGGCGTTCCCCACCCTCGGCTGGCAGGACGCCGATCCCTACGCGGAGGCCCCCGGTCGAATTCCCACCGACTTCACGAAACCGGTGAATCCCACCCGTCACCCCAATGGCCTGATCGGACTCGACTTCGATTCCATCCTTGAGACCTACGACGGCGCCGGCGGGGGCGTCGGCATCGATCTTGCCAGCGTCGGTCTCGCCGCGATTCGCTACGTCCGAATCACCAATACCGGCGTCGATTCCACCCCCGAAGTCGACGCGATCGCCGATGTCGCCCCGGGAGATGGCGCTCGATTACCCGGAGACCTCAATGCTGATGGACTGGTGAACGGCATTGATCTCGGACTCCTGCTCGCGGCGTGGGGGACCGATGACGCGACGGCAGATCTCGACGGCGATCTCATCGTGAACGGTCCGGACCTCGGACTGCTTCTGGCGGATTGGACCGGATGACCATCGAACCGGACTCCATCAGCACCGAACGACGATCGGCGCCGCGATCTCGGCCTCTTGGTTTCACCATGACCGAACTGATCGTGGTGCTCGGCATCACGAGTGCCCTCGCCGCAATCATTTCGAGCGGGATCGCGTCGGCGTCGGCGATGTCAAGGAGCACCGCGTGCCGAGGGAACCTTCGCCAACTGCATCTGGCGGCGGAGGCGTACCTCACAACCCAAGGCGGCTACCCCGCGGCGGTTCTCTACCGGATGGAGGATGGCGACGTCCGAACCACGTCATGGGACTTCGATCATCGAGCCGACGGAACCATCGACAAGGGACCGATCTGGACCTATCTCGACGATCAGGACCGGGTCTTCCAGTGCCCGGACTTCAGGGGCGCCAGCAACTTCGGCGAAGACCCTTCGACCGGCTACAACTACAACACGACGTTCGTCGGCGCTGAAGGACGATTTCCCACCCTAGACCCCGACGGTCGCCTGCTGGAAGGATGGGACCACTGTCGGCGCGGCGTGCCGGCAGCCGCCCACCGAAAGCCCTCAACCACCGCCTTGTTCGGCGACGGCGGCTGGATCGCGGGTGCGAACAAATTCATGCGGGCGCCGTCAAACACCGTCGAAGTCGATCTCGGACTGGTGCATGGTGGCACCCAGGCGTTTCGTCACGCCTTGTGCTCCAACCTTGTCTGCCTGGACGGTCACGTCGAATGCTGCGACACCCCCTCCGAAGGCGTACACGGAAACCTAGAGTTTCTGCGGACGATCACCGACTTTCCGCGAAACGGGTTCCTGAGCGACGACGACACGAGCTACGACCCCCGTTGAATGAGGCGGTTCGTCCTCCGGAGTCGCTCCGCCGCGATCCACACCCCTCTATCATGGGTTCATGCGTCAAACCGTCGTCACACCCCAGCTCCAACGACGCGAGTATCCCGCCTTCGGATCACTCCGATCCGCCGAGATCCGAACCCCTCCTCGACTCGAGGGACAGGTGGCGGTGATCTTGGCCGGCGATGCGGTCTTCGGAATCGAAGTCGAACTCCCCGCCGCTCGACGGCTTCTCGAATTCGGCGATGAACTGGGCGAGGGCCTGCTGGAATCCGGCCGCCCGGTGATCCGACCCGAGCGGTTTGACGCCGTCCGCAACGCGGAGGGTTGTATCGAAGCAACTCGAGCATTGCTGGCGATGACGACGGAAACCTTCCCGGATCTGCCACTGGTGGTGATCGGACTCTCCGCCACCGCACCACTTCTCGCGGTGGCCGGTTCCGGACTCGGTGCCGCCGCGTTCATTCTCGTGTCGCCACCGATTCTCGAGACCTATGGCAATCGTCCGGACCGACTTGAGCTGACCATCGCGGACGCCCTCGGCGTCTCCCCGGAGATCGCCGCGGAACTCGGGACGAAAAACCCCATGCAACTCGGTGCGAACGTGGCCGCGCGAGCGTTGGTGGTCAACGGCGCGGCGGATACGGTGGTCCCCCCCGCTGACGCCATCGGTTGGAGAGCATCTCTCGCCGCTGGTGGCGTGCAGACGGCTCGACTCGAAGTGGCATTCGCGGGGCACGATCTCGATCCATGCCGTGACACCGCCATCGACGGAATCCTCTCCTTCCTCGAGGACGAACGCCGGTGACCGCGGACCCCTCCTCGCTCCCACCAATCGAAGTCGACGTCGCCCTTGATCGGCTCATCGCCACTGCCGACGTCGTCGCAGAACGTCCACCGGTTGAAGCAAGTATCCGCGACGATTCGATCCTCGGTGCGGTTCTGGCCGCGCCGATCTTGGCCGATCGCGATCACCCCCCCTTCGATCGAGCGACGATGGACGGCTACGCGCTCCGCGCCCGCGATGCGAAACGTCCGCTGATCGTCGCGGGCTCCGTCGCGGCGGGAACCCCACCACCCGCCGAGGTCGCTGACGGTGCTTGCGTGGCGATCGCGACCGGAGCCGCGGTTCCGCCGGGACTTGACGCCGTCGTGGAACACGAGTCGACGGACCGCCGCGATCCGCTGACCATTCACCTTGATCAAGTTGCCTCCGGCCGGAACATCCATCCGAAGTCCGTGGACGCTCGCGCGGGTGACACACTCCTCGCCGCGGGCACTCGGATCGATCACATCGCACGAGGCGTCGCCGTCGCGGCTGGTGCGGCCATCGGCGCCGGAACAATTCTGGTCCGCTCGCGACCGCGGGTTTCAATCGTGACCACCGGCGATGAAGTCCGACCGATCGATGATCCGCTGGACGGGCCGGAGGATGCGGTTCGAATCCGGAATTCGAACGGCTCGCTCCTGGCCTCGCTCCTGACGGACCGGACCACCTTTGGCGCGATACTTTCTCCTCCGACGCATGCCGCCGATGACGCTCAGGCGACCGCCGAGGCCCTTGATGCCGCCGCGGCGAGCGCCGATCTGGTCATCACGGTCGGCGGCGTGAGTGCCGGCATGCTCGACCTCGTTCCGACGCATTGGGAGAATCGGGGTTGGTCGGCACTGATTCGAGGCGTCCGCATGCAGCCGGGCCGACCGTTCTCACTCTGGAGGTCGCCCGACGCGACGACCATCGCGATCGGACTGCCCGGAAATCCGGTGTCCGCATTCGCCTGCACCCAGATCTTCGTTCGGTCCTGGATTCGCGCGTCGCTCGGACTCGATCCAGATCCCGGATGGTGGCGACTGCCCCTCGTCGACCCGGTTCGACGCAATCCCGGAAGACCGGTCTTCCGCCCGGCGACGATCGTCATGGATGCATCGGGGCGGCCAGTCATCCGAATCCCGACCTGGCAGGGTTCCGGGGACCTTCCTCACCTCGCAGGGACCGAGGGCCTTGCCCGGATCGATCCCGGGGGTGACGACCAGCCGGCTGGTTCGATGGTCGATTTTCTTCCGCATCATGATTTTGGCCGGGCGGCGATGGGCCACAAACCAACCGACGCATCAGGAGCAGTCGTAACGTGAACGATTCCCGAAAAACGCCTCCCCAGATCGAAGTCGATCTGCATCTGCACGCCCAACTGCGGGAGGTCGCGGGCGGTGGCATCGTGCCCCTTCGGCTTCCCGCCGGATCAACGGTCGCCGACGCGTTCGAATCCGTGATCAAGGTCCATCCCGGACTGGCCGATTTTCGCAACGTGGTCGCGTTCGCATGCAACGACTGCCTCGTTACTGGAGTCGCCACGCTCGACGGTGGTGATCGATTGGACGTGCTTCCGCCGGTCTCCGGCGGCTGAACGTCGAAGCTCACCCAGGAGAACGACCGAATCGACGCTCGAGCTCCGCGATCGGAATGCGGAGGTGCGTCGGCCGTCCATGCGGACAGCTCCCTTCTCGATCGATGCGATCCCGCATCGCGAGCAACTCCGCGATTTCCCGTTCGCCGAGTCGATCGCCGGCCTTCACCGCCGCTTTGCAACTCATCACGTCGAGCACGTCGGCCAACGCCGCCTCGTGATCATCCCGGTCGATCTCGCCTTGCGCCGCGCGTTCGAGAAGCTCTGAAAGGAACGGACCGGGATCCACTCGGCGTGTGATGAGCAGCGTGGGAAATCCATGGATCGCGACGCCTCGCGGTCCGGCAGGAGTCGCATCGATACCCAGTCGTTCCAGCAAGGGTGCGAGTGATTCCAGCGCGGCGATCGACGCAGGATCCGCGTCGAAGACGATCGGAACCAGTTGTCGTTGCGACTCGAGCGGCCCCGCCGCGCATCGATCATGCAACTTCTCGAACATCACGCGCTCGTGCAGCGCGTGTTGATCAATGATCACCAGCCCCTCCGCGTCCTGAGTCACCAGGAAGGACTGATGAACCTGCAGCACGGCGTCGCTCCCCACCAGCGTCGGCAGCACCTCCACTGCCGACGTGATCGGCGGGGTCGCCGGCATCGGGACGTCGCCGATGGCCTCACGAACACGGGACAAGTCGACGCCTGGTGAGGATCGTGATTTTCCGACCGCCCGCGCTTCGGTGAATGGCCGGGACGATCTCGAAGATGGCACCGAGGGCGACGAGCCGCCGAAGCCGGAGTCGGGTTCGGAGGAGGGCGCAGGTCGTGCGATGGCGGAGCCGCCGGACGGCCTCGGTTCGCCCACCGCAGGATCGTCCGCGACGTCGAGGGCCAGGTTTCGTGCGAGATCGGCCTGCTGCAACGCCTCTTGGACCGCGCGGCGCACCAGCCCGTGCAACGGTCGGGTCTCTCGGAATCGAACTTCGGTCTTGGCGGGGTGAACGTTCACGTCCACCCGGGCGGGGTCCATCTCTAGGTAGCAGACGCCCACCGGATGTCGGCCGGGCTCGACCAGACCGCGGAACCCCTCCTTCAACGCATGGGAGAGCGAACGATCGACGATGGCCCGCCCGTTCAGAATGAACCGCTGATTCTTCGCCGTCGGCCGAGCGGTCTCCGGAAGACCGACGAGACCCCACACACTGGTGAGCGTTCCGTCGGCGGGTGACCCGATCTCACCGCGAATTTCGATCAGTCGGCCGTCGAGTTCCTCGCCCAACACGCCGATGATTCGTCGTCGGGGGTCATCGGTTGCGGGAAGATCAAGGAGGCATCTTCCGTTGGACACCAGTCGAAAACCGATCGTCGGACGAGCCAGCGCGAGGAGCCGGACGACTTCGGCGATCCGAGCAGACTCCGCCGTCTCGCTTTTGAGAAAACGTCGACGTGCGGGGACGGTATGGAAGAGGTTGCGGACCTCGACCCGCGTTCCCGGTGGGCCGGCGGTCGGCGCGGGTGAACCGATCGCCCCATCGACGACTTCGATCCGCCAGGCCTCGTCCTCGGAATGCGTCCGGCTCTCCAACGCGAATCGGGAGACGGACGCGATCGAGGCGAGGGCCTCGCCCCGGAACCCCATCGTGGACACTCGCTCGAGATCGGCGGCCGACTCGATCTTGCTGGTCGCATGAGCCTCCACCGCCAAGGTCAGTTCGTCCGCCGGAATACCCGAACCGTCATCGGCGATGCGGATGAGATCGCGCCCACCGCCCGCGATCTCGATGTCGACCCGCCGGGCACCGGCGTCGAACGCGTTCTCCAGCACTTCCTTCACGACGCTCGCGGGGCGCTCGACGACTTCGCCGGCGGCGATCTGATTCACGACTGCTGGTGCAAGGCGTCGGATGGGCATGCGGGGAATCCTAAGAGAGAACGGCTCGGATTCGTGATTCGGATCGTTTTCCGACATGATTCGCACCATTTCATCGAACCAAAAACGGTGTTCAGACCGAAGATAGTCGAGTGAAGAACACTTCGAACATCGGATCTGCGGTCATCGGAGACATTCACGGTTGCGCCGAGGAACTCCGCGAACTCGTCGAGGTCCTCCTGGAGACCCGACCCGCGACTCGAATCATCCTGACCGGTGATCTCCTCACGAAGGGACCGGATCCCTGCGGCGTGATCCGCTCGATCCGTGACTTCAGACAGGAAGGCGTCGATCTCACCTCGGTCTGCGGCAATCAGGATCTCCGAGCGTTCGCGTTGCTGGTCCGCCACTCGATGGGGTTCAAGCCGGCACGGATCTCCAAGGTCGACCAAACACTGATCACCCGGATCGAGGACGAGGATCTGATCCCCGCCGCGCTCGAACTGCTCAGCGAGACGGTCGACCGAGTCCAGACCAGGGTCGGCGCCGCCACCGTCGTCCATGCAGGCATCCGTCCCGAAGCCGGCCTCGCAGGCACGATCGCGCATGACAAGATCCACCTCAAGCCCTCGGGCGGCGCCCGTCCGTGGTGGAAGACCTACGACGGGCGCGACGGATTGGTGGTCTGTGGTCACCGGCCGGTCGAGCGTCCGATCCGCACCGGCCGCACCGGCCGCCCATTTGCGGTCAACGTCGACACCGGCTGCGCGGGCGGAGGCCATCTCACCGCCTACATCATCGAAGAAGACGCGTTCCTCTCGGTCGAGTCGCGGCAGGTTCCTTCGCGGTCCCGCGGTGGTCGCGAAGTCGCCGCAGAACCAGTCTGCGGTGTGGGTCAGACCGCCGCGCTCGCTGGTTGATTCAACCGGGCTCGACGGCGTTTGGGGTCAACCTACCCCACCCGGCCCCTCGTTCCATCTCGCCGCCACCGGCATTTCGCGACCGCGACCAAAGGTCCGCGGCGAAAGTTTCGGAATGATCGCCGCCTGATATCGCTTGAACTCACTGATCGCGAGCAGATGCTCCACTCGGGAGACGAGTCCCGGCTCGAGACCGAGCGCCCGACCGATCGTCGCCGGCGACTGGTGCGCATCGATTCTCGCCTGCAGGTACGCATCGAGAATCTCGTAGGGCGGAAGCGAGTCGTCGTCACGCTGATCGGGACGAAGTTCGGCCGACGGCGGCTTATCGATACTCGACACGGGAATCGGCGGACACGTGAAATCAATCGAGGCGTGTTCCCGATTCATCCAGCGTGCGAGCTCGAAGACCTCCGTCTTGTACAGGTCACCGATCGGGGCATAGCCCCCGCACATGTCTCCGTAGAGCGTCGAGTAGCCGACGGCCAGTTCACTCTTGTTGCTGGTCGAGAGCAACATGTGACCTCGGCCGTTGGAGATCGCCATGAGCAACAAGCCCCTCGACCGAGCCTGCACGTTCTCGTCCGCCAGACCCTCAAGGCCGTTCCCATCCTTCCGGAGCAGTGGATCAAGAGTTCCTGCGATCGTCGCATGCATCGACTCGATGGAAATCTCTTCGGTCCGGATGCCGAGCCGTTCGCCGAGGTCCAGGGCATCCGATCGCGATCCCTCCGAGGAGTACCGGCTCGGCAGAAGCACCCCGAGGACCGCGTCCGGCCCCAGCGCCGCGACCGCCAGGGCCGCCACCAGCGCGGAGTCGATGCCTCCAGACAGACCGAGCAATACGGACTTGTGGCGGGTTCGGTGGCAGTATCCCTGTATCGCGAGTCGGATCGCTTCGAAGCGTTCGGCATCCGGGGAGAGGCCGTCGACATCACGGCGTCCATCATCCTCGGCCACGCGTTCCTCGAGGGTCACCGTGGAGGTTCCAGGCTTGAATCGATCTCGTCCGCCGATCATCCGGCCTTCCGGCGAGATGACCATGGAGCCGCCATCGAAGACCAAGTCATCATTGGCCCCGAATTGGTTCACCGTCGCCACCGCGGCCCCGCAACGCCGCGCGACGTCCACGAGGATCGCCCGATGCCGATCGCTCTTGCCGACGACGAACGGACTGGCGCTCGGACTTACGATCAGGCTGCAGTCGGCATCGGCGAGCATTCCGACCGGATCGACGTCGTAGGGGCACTTGATTCCGACGTCTTCGGCTCGCCAGAGGTCTTCACAGATCAACACCCCGACTCGGTGGCTTCGTCCGTCGGCCTGGAGATCGAAGACCAGCGGACGTTCACCCGGTTGAAACCAGCGAGCCTCGTCGAAGACGTCGTAGGTGGGAAGCAGCATCTTGTCATGCCAGGCCTCGATTCGGCCGTCGCGGCAGAGCGCGACGCTGTTGCAGAGCCGTCGCGATCCGCGCTCGATGTGACGAGGCGAGCCGATCAGAGTCGGCAGGGGCAGATCACGGGCGAGTTCGCGGATCAATCTCTCGCACGCCGGGACGACCTCTTCCCGGAGAAGGAGATCCCGCGGCGGGTAGCCCAGAATGCAGAGTTCGGGCAGCACGAGCAAGTCCGCCCCGTCGGCCGAGGCCTCGGCCGCCGAGGACCGGATGGCGGCGGCGTTCCCCTCAAGGTCACCGACCACCGCATCAAACTGGGCGAGTGCGATTCGCATGGTTCGCAAGCGTAGCAGCCCCGGCGATCCGACCCCCCGAAATGGAACACGCCCCGTCGAAGCCCAAGGGCTTCGACGGGGCGTACTCGCGTCCATGCGAGCCATCCCCGACAAGCGGGGACGCAGTTCCGTCAATGGCTCAATACACGACGGCATGGGCCGACTCGACGGCCTCGATGACCTGTCGAACGGTGAATGGCTTTCGAAGAACGCCGTCGAAACCACACTGCATGAGCTGCGTGGTCTGACCGTCGGTGATGCGACTGCTCATCGCGATGATTCGAGTGACCTGAAGTTCTTCGTTGCCACGGATCATCTCGCAGAGCTGGCGGCCGTCGTCTTCGGAGACGCCGAGCTCGTAGAGCATGACATGCGGCCGGAACCGTTCGCACTCCATACCGGCGGCAAAGAGGCTGTCGCAGGTGTGGATGTCGAAGTTGGTCTGTTCGGCAAGCACTGAGGTAAGCGTGTCAATGACCCCCTTGTCCTGATCACAGATCAGAACTCGCGGGCGTCCGCTCATCAGGCCGTCCATCGGGATGTCATGCTCTCGCATGAAGGTCAGGAGATTGCCGACCGGGATCCGACGGTCCTTCGAGCCAGGGATGCGATACCCCTTGAGCTGTCCGGAGTCGAACCACTTGCTCACCGTACGGCTGGCGACATTGCAGATCTTCGCCACCTCGCCGGTAGTGAGGACATCCTTGTCGAGAAGATTGAACTGTTCGTTGCTCATGTTGTTGCGTCCGAAGTTCCCTGGCTCACGATCGTTCCCGCTTCCTGCGAGAGGTCGCTGCACAAGACATCGGCCCGACGGCAAGGCGAATGAAGTTCCGCAGGGAAGGTTCTTGCGCAAACTCGAGCGACCAGGATCGGGGAATCCCGCTCATCCGGGCGATTGCCGATAAACAGCCGTTCCCTTGGGTGTGAGCGATGATTCGACCGTGAGAGGCCCGAGAACGTCGTATTGAGGCGGCACGCCGTTCTGGCCGAGGATTCCTCTCTCCCCACCTCGGCTGGAGGAGAACTCACCCCGACAGACTCCCCTCAGACGCGGTCAGGCGGTTTCCGACGAGAGCGGCGGCGGACCCAAAAGAACAGGCCGGCACCTCTCGAGAGAGGGCCGGCCTGCGGGCTCGTCTGGTTGGTGGTCTGGCTCAGCCGGTCGGCCCGGCGTTCCGAACGGCGTCTGAGATCGTGAACTTGGCATCGTTCTCCCGGAAACTCCCGGCAAGCTTTCGAGCCATCACGTCGTATGCGTCCTTATCCGCCCAGGTGTTCCGAGGATCGAGCACCTCGCTCGGCACGCCATTGACCGCGGTCGGCATGTGGAGGCCGAAGATCGGATGGGTCGCGGTCTCGACGTTCGAAAGGCTCCCGTCCAGGATCCGATCCACGAAGGTCCGGGTCCACTTGAGGCTGAACCGCTCGCCGGTGCCATAGGGACCGCCGGTCCAGCCGGTGTTGAGAAGCCAGACATTGGCGTTCTGCTCCGCGATTCGCTTCTCAAGCCACTCGGCGTACACCATGGGCGGTCGGGGCAGGAATGGACCACCGAAGCACGGGCTGAACCCGGGCTGCGGCTCGGTGACGCCAGCCTCAGTTCCCGCCAGCTTCGAGGTGTACCCGTTGATGAAGTAGTACATCGCCTGCTCCGGGGTCAACCGGGAGACGGGAGGCAGCACGCCGAAGGCGTCGGCGGTCAGGAAGACTACGTTCTTCGGGTGACCCGCCATGGAGGGGCGGCGGGCATGGTCGATGAAGTCCACCGGGTAGGTCACCCGGGTGTTCTCGGTCTTGGAACCGTCGTCGTAATCGGGAACTCGATCGCCGTCGAGAACCACATTCTCCAGCACGCTCCCGAATCGGATCGCATTCCAGATCTCGGGCTCGCCCTGTTTCGAGAGGTTGATGCACTTCGCGTAGCAACCGCCTTCGATGTTGAAGACCCCGTCGTTGCTCCAACCGTGCTCGTCGTCACCCACCAGATCCCTTGCGGGATCCGCAGAGAGCGTGGTCTTGCCAGTGCCAGAGAGACCGAAGAAGACCGCCACGTTGTCGGGATCTTCACGATCGACGTTGGCCGAACAGTGCATCGGAAAGACGCCCATGTCCGGCAGGTCGTGATTCATCGCGTAGAAGATCGATTTCTTCATCTCACCGGCGTACCGGGTCCCGATGATGATCACCTTTCGCTGTTCAAGGCTCTGAATGACGGCGAGCCCGTTCTTGACCCCATATTTCTCGGGATCATCGATCGTCAGGTTGCAAGCGTTGTAGATGACCCAGTCCGGTTCGAATCCGGTGCGATCTTCTTCGGTCGCATTGATGAAGAGCGTCGCCGCGAACAGCGAGTGCCAGGCTTCTTCGGTGACGACGGAGACCTTCAGTCGGTAATTCGGGTCGGCGCCGGCGAAGCCGTCAAAGAGATAGAGGTCGTCACACCCGCGGAGATGCTCGAGCGCGAGCTGCTCAAGCGCCGCGAAGTTCTCCGGACTGATGGGCTGATTGACCTTGCCCCAGTCGATGGAGTTGTGGATCCCCGGCGTGTCCTCGAGGAATTTATCCCCCGGACTGCGACCGGTTCGTTCACCGGTGTCGCACATCAATGCGCCGTTGGAAGCGAGAACACCCTCCCCACGTCTGATCGCATGTTCGACCAGACTCGCGGAAGGGAGATTTCGATGGAACGTAGCCTCGCCGAGGCTGGCGATGCGGTCGACGGATTCGGTCGTGCTCATGGTCAAAAAACCCTGTTTTGGTTCCCCGAAACGAATTCCGGATGATAACACAACCCACATCGGCCAATCACGCGCGAAAGCATCGAACGGGCTGAAAAAACCGTGAAAAAAACCATGGATTGAATCGTGCTCCTAGAGCCCGTTTTGGGAATCGCCGCGCGGGTCGGGCCTGAGCCTCAGTAGGAACGGGCTTGAGCGGAAGCGAGGTCCGCGATACGCTCTGCGACTCACCAGATGGCGGCTGTAGCTCAGGGGTAGAGCACCTGGTTGTGATCCAGGACGTCGCGGGTTCAAATCCCGTC
>JAPKCC010000146.1 GCA_028823105.1 Phycisphaerales bacterium
TCGAACATCGCGGCGACCTGCTCCTCCGCGGAACGAGCCCGGTGCCGCACGGCTTCGGCGAGCAAGCGTTCTAGGCCCAGCAGTTCGCCGGCCGGATTCCGACACTCCCAGGCGCCGTCACTGGCGAGAAAGAGCACGTCTCCGGATCCCAGCTTATCGATGATCGTCGACCGGTATTTCGTTGGCTGGATTCCCAATGGAATACCGCTGGCTTCGATCTCCTGGAATACCGTTTCGTCGCGGCGAAGCAGGTAGCCGGGATGCCCCGCCGAGGCGACTTCCAGAGACCCCGCCTTGGTGTCAACGATCCCCGAGAAGAGCACCATGAAGAGACCCGCCGAGGCTTCGTCGCTCAGTCGTCGATTCGCGATGTCGATCGCCGACGCCAGATCCGGCTCGCTGAAGATCGACGCTCGGACATAGGCTCGCGCCGTGGCGACGAACAACGCCGAGGAGATTCCGTGCCCCGTGGCGTCACCGAGACCGATCACGATTCGATGATCATCGAGCACGCCGTAGTCGAAGTAGTCGCCTCCCGTCTCATCGCTCGGGATCACCCGCCCCGCGATGCCGACGCCCCGCTCATGGAGGGATTCCGATGGCAAAAGCGATTCCTGCACCACCCGCGCGGCATCGAGGGAAGCCTGCGTCTGGGCGAGTTCATCCAGCCTCGGCAAAGCCTCGTCGAGCGCATTCCCCAGAATCGCCAGTTCGTCATGCCCGCTGAGGCCCGCTCGTGCGGAGCGATCACCCGAGGCCGCGTGGTCGAGGACGCCCGTGATCCGGCGGACCGGCTTCAGGATCACCCACCAGGTACCGAACAGCACGATCGCAATGGCGGTCACCGCAATCGCGATGAGGCCGATTGCCCGCCGGAGTACCAAGCCATTCGTCGCCTCTGCCATCGCCTCCAGCGATCGCCCGGAGATCAGCACCCAGCCCGTTGACTCCAGCGGCGCGAAAGCCGTCATTCGATCACCGTCTCCATAGTCGTCCGATGCGAGTTTTTCGACGAACACCTCGCCCTTCGCCGATCGACGAACAAGTTCGAGCATCGTGAGCGGAGGATCTGTGACCTTGGAGTTGAGCCGGCGGACTTCGATCGATCCGATCGAATCACGCCCGTGGAGTTCCTCGAGGGCGCCTGCACTGGCCGCGATCAGATTACCGTCGCCATCAACGACCCCCCACTCCTCCCCGCGGAGCCCGGCGTTGTCGATGATCTCCGCGATCCTGCTGACCTTGATATCGACCAAGACACCTCCGAGAAACTTGCCGCCCGCCATGATCGGCGCGAGATAGACGACCAGATCTTCGTCTGCATCGCTCACCTCCTTGGCCACTCGTTCCCAAAATGAATCCTCGGTGGAACGAAGTCGCTGATATCGCGGCAGCCGCTCGATGTCGAACTTCTTACCGAGATCGATCTCTTCGATCCCGCCGATCGCCCGTTGTGCATAGCCACAGAAAATGCCGATATGTCCGGGCCTCGGATCCGCCTCCAAGGCGATGCCAAATCCGAAGAGCACGGGATCTCTGGCCACGATCCCGTGAGCAAGCCCGAACAACTCATCCCGCGTCCAGTCCTTGACGTCAGCCACCGAGATCGACGCGGTGTCGGCAACTTGTGCGATCCGGTTGCATTGGCCTTCGAGAATGGACGCCGTATTCCTCGTCGATCGACGCAATTGGTCGGAACCGGCTTCGAGGAGTCGGGTTCGCGTGTCCATCAGGTCGGCGCGGACCACCACCGCCAGCAGAATTGCCAGCGGGACGATGACCGAAATAGCGACCTTTCCGCGGAGTTTCATCGGGAGAAAAAGCTGAATCCAATCTCGCAGGGACCTCGAAATCCACCGCGTTCACATCGGTGAATACTCACAGACCCAGAATAACCGCCTGCCGGACCACATGATCGATTTTCGATTGCCGGCAAAGGAGCAGCCCACATGATTCTCAGTGCCTTGATCGCATCCGTCACCCTCGTCGCCCCCCCCGCGTGCAGCTCCCAGAGCTGCGACATGCAGATGTCCGAGACGCTCGCAGGAGCCCGCTCGAGCGCCGCCCGTGACATTGTCGCCGTCGCCTCCGAAGCCGGAGACTTCAACACCTTGATCGCCGCCGCGAAGGCTGCCGGCCTGGTCGAAGTCCTTCAGAGCAAGGGCCCGCTGACCGTGTTCGCCCCGAACGACACCGCCTTCGCAAAGCTCCCCGACGGAACCGTCGCGATGCTGCTCAAGCCGGAGAACAAGAAGGCCCTCGCGGCCATTCTCACCTATCACGTCGTCCCGGGGCGTCTTGAAGCGAGTGACGTCCTCAAGATGAAGAGCGTGAACACGGTCAACGGCGAACGAGCGAAAATCGCCATGAAGGGCGGCAAGGCCACCATCGACGGTTCGACGATCGTCGCGACAGACATCGAAGCGTCCAACGGCGTCATCCACGTCATCGACACCGTGATGATGCCCGAACAACGAGACATCGTCGGCGTTGCCACCGCAGCCGGCACGTTCAAGACGCTCGCCGCAGCACTCGGCGCCGCGGATCTGGTCAAGACGCTCCAGAGCAAGGGCCCCTTCACGGTGCTCGCCCCGAACGACGCGGCCTTCGCGAAACTTCCGGCAGGAACCGTTGAGACGTTGCTGCTCCCCGAGAACAAGGATCGGTTGAAGGCCGTCCTCTTGGCCCACGTCATCTCCGGACGCGTCTATGCCGACCAGGTCGTCAAGCTCAAGATGGCCCCGACCGTCGGTGGCTTCAAGGCCCCGATCTCGGTCAAGGGTGGCAAGGTCATGATCGGCGGAGCAACCGTCATCGCCACCGACATCGAAGCGTCCAACGGCGTGATCCACGTCATCGACACGGTCATCATCCCCGAATGATGGCACTCGGCCCGAAGGGTGGTCACTTTGACCGGATTTTCCATCAACTACGGGAGTCGGGGGCGCTTCGCCCCCGATTCCCGCGGACGTCCCGCTACACTCCTTCAAGGACGAACTCGAAAGTCGTCCCATCGCCGAGGAGGAGTGCCAGTCACCGTGGAAGAAGCAACGCCCATCCTGGAACGCGTCGGCCGGAATGAACCGGGCGCCGTCGACGAGATGATGAGTCGATTCGGAGGACTCGTCTGGTCGCTGGCCCGGAGATCCTGCCCGACCACCGCGGAAGCCGAAGATGCCGTTCAGGAGATCTTCATCGAGATCTGGAAAACCGCATCCCGATTTGATTCGTCCATCGCCGGCGAGTCCACGTTCGTCGCCATGATCACTCGGCGTCGACTGATCGATCGCACTCGGCGTCGAACCCGAAGGCCCGAGCCTGTGGCCTTGAACGAATCATCGCCGGCACCCGAAGTATCAAACCATCATCTGGAAGTCGCCGAGGAAGCCGGAATCGCCTCCGAAGCCTTCGAGAAACTGCGTCCCGAACAACAACAGGTTCTGAGTCTTGCGATTCATCATGGCCGCTCTCACGAGCAGATCGCCGCCACGACTGGAATGCCCCTCGGAACCGTCAAGACCCATGCCCGGCGAGGGTTGATTCGACTGCGACAATTGCTCGAAACCAATGGCTTCGGAAGACAGCACGCAGTCGGCGCCCTTGGAGGTGCTTCATGACTCACGATCAACATGATCAACATGATAATCCCGGCGACGAAATGAACGATCGTCTCGAACTTCCGCCCGAGGAACTCTTCAACCTTCTCTCCGACCGAGCCTTGTTCGGTCTTGATGATGCGGACACGAACCGCCTCGAAGAGCTTCTTCGCACGAACGCGTGGGTGCGTGGAGACTGCATGGACGATGCCGTCGCTCAGATGGCCGTTGCCTTCGATGGCGCTGCCGTTGACGCCGACTCGATGCCGACTCAGGTCGCCGATCGAATCAGTCAAGCGGTTCACGCGGAGATTGCCGCGGATGCCATCCCAGCCAACGATATTGCTGGAAGCATTTCGCCTGCAACGAATTCGGCTCCCGCTGGAACCTTGGGCTGGCTCGGCTGGGTCGCGGCCGCTGCAGCCATCGCAGTGGCAGTCGTCGCATGGCAACCGTTCACGCCAACGATTCAGAATAGTTCGCAGCTCGTCTCGTGGGTCGATCAGCACCCCGACGCCGTCCGCTGGGATTGGGCCCCGGGCCTTGTGAATCCAGCCGAGGGCGTCACCGGATACGTGACGTTCAGCCCGGATTCCCAGGAAGGCTACATGCTCATTAAGGGGCTCGAGCCCAACGATCCTCGCATCCAGCAGTACCAGCTCTGGATCTGGGACCAGGAACGTGAGCCGGATCCCGAGAACCCGACCCCGTTGGCGGACAACGTCCATCCCGTGGATGGCGGCGTCTTCGACGTGAACGATCAGGGAGAGGTCGTGATTCCGATCAAGCTTCCGCTTCGAGTCGACCAGCCGTACCTGTTCGCCGTCACCGTGGAACGACCCGGCGGCGTGGTGAAGAGCGAAAAGGGTTCCGTGCCCATCATCGCCAAGGCCCCTGACGCCTGAGGCCTGACGGCTCACAAGACCCCTTCGGTCGCATCCTCAAGACTTCAGCTCGGTAGCATCCGTATCCCCGCGGATCTACCGAGCTATTTTTCGGGAATCCACCGTCGCGGGATGCCCGACCTCTGCAGGATCAGTCGACGGCCAAGAAACGGCCGGAAGCTGAATCCCAACCTCTTTTTGCCACCTCCGCCGATTCTCGGCCTCGTTTCACCTGACCCTCGGAGAAGTACATGTTCATCACGAAGCCGGCGATTGCTGCCCTGCTCGCGGGAGGCGCGACCACCGCCCTCGTCATCGCCATGCCCTCGACCGGCGCCACGGTCTCCGCCTCGACTCCGGTTGAGCATCCGGTCA
>JAPKCC010000147.1 GCA_028823105.1 Phycisphaerales bacterium
AAGCCGTGCGGCACCGGGCTCGTTCCGCGGAGGAGCAGGTCGCCGCGATGTTCGACTTCGTCAGCAACTGGGCGGCCGATCGACCGCTCGATGACGATTGCACCATCGTCGTACTGCGATTCGACTGATCATCTCGGGACCGTATCGCCAAGATGGGGCATTCACCCCACGAACTTCGCCTGCACCCTCGCGTAGGTTGGAGGGCGGTGGTCGACGGATTCGGCCGGGCACCAATTGGCCCTTGCAGAACTGCGATCAGGAGCGAGGTAATGACTTTTCGAGTGCAGAAGCAGGGCGTCGAGAACGACTGGACCGTGGACGGCATCTACCAATCACTTTCCTCTGCGGTCTTTCATTGTGAGTGCGCCGAAGCAATGTCAGAATCCGGCCAGGAGATGACGTTTCTCATCGTGACGGATGGTCCGGACAGCCGTCAGATCGTCATGTTCATCGAGAACGGTCGTCTGATGCATGCGGGAACCGGCCGGCCAACCTGGTCCTTGTGACTTCATGAAAGAAGTATCACGGCATGAGAAGCATGAGACGATTGATCAATACTCGGCGAACACCCATCGACTGAGGGGCGGTGGTCATTCACCAATGACAAGGCCCCCAGCAGAAGCCGTGAGCCTTGTCTATGAGTCGTGATTGATGGCGGTCAGTCAGGCACCAAGCACCGGACTATTGCTCTCGGCGACCTTCCACTGTGCATCAGTCACGAGGCCGTTTTTCTTCCATCTCGCCAAAGCCTCCACAAGAGAATCGCCCGGTCCGACGTAGGAAATGAAGTTCATGCTGTCCATTTCCTCATAGCTCAGGAGGTGCTTCCTCTTGCAGGCACTCAGCCAAGCTTGTTCCAACCGCGAAACGCGAGCGTGGAGGTCGCAAATGGCGTCAATGATTCTGGGATTTGTCGGATCAATAGGCATCGTGGTTCGCTCTCCTGTTGTGGGCTCATGCCCGTAGTGTTGACAGGTAAGACTACGATTCGAATGTCGTTTTATTCGACGGGCATTCACCCCATTTTCGGTCGACCCCGAATCTCAATGGTCCCCATCGAATGATTGCGTACTCAATGAATCCCCGGAAGTGCTCAGGCGCAAGGTCATCAACCGGTACATCATCGAAGCCCCGTCGAACGCATCAAGGCATCGTCTCGGTCGCGACCGAGCGTCGTTGCTTTCATGACTCCAAGGCGTTTCTTGTAAGCCAGGACTTCGATGGACGTTCTCGTCTCATCAGTCCTATGCATGGCGTTCTTCATGAGGACTGATACGCCAGGTCAGTTTCTGAGCAACCGGCTCAGAATCATGGCAGTACACGCAATGGTGAGGGTGGGAATTCAACCGGCGATCGACTGAACGATCGCTTGGGGCTGGAGAGGGCGACCTCCCCAGAGAGGTCCGAGGACCGTCTCCCGTCTCGTCGGCCGCCGTCGTGTGGATCAGCCGATTCCGAATTCGCAGACGCTCAAAACGTCGGTGAAACTCGAACGGCCGTCGCGTATACTCAACGATCACCAACGAGGAAGACTCTCAACTATGACTCAGAACCAAACTGCCACGGATCCGATGGACGTCGTCGACTACAAGGACTACGAGCCCGAAATCGAGGGCCTCGGACTCTTCAAGCGGGGTGTCGAGCGTTGGCACGCCGATTTTGCATTCCGGGACGCCTACGCCCTGGATCGCCGAGCCGCTCTCGACTCGGCGGGGTTAGAGGGTATTGATCCCGACGAGCTCGACATCCTTGTCCATCGGCACATGGCTATCGCGGCGAACGAAGCCGATACTCCGGTGCCCCCGATGGTGGCGGCCTATCGCCGATTCATCAAAGTGAAGATGAAGCACGCCAAGCAGGTCCGTGACAGCCGCCCGGACAATGATCGATATCTAAGATGGAGGCGCCGGATGATCAACTCGGGCGTCTTCAGCCAGGGCGTTGCAAAGTTCGAAAAAGTGGTTCATGCGCCCTTCGCGGCCGAACTTAGCCGTGGCTGCACGGTCAACTGCTGGTTCTGCGGAGTCGACGCCGGGAAGTTCGAGGGCTCCGCGTCTTTCGACGAGCCCACCGAAAAGCTATGGCGAGGGATGCTCCAGGTTCTGGCCGACGAGATAGGCCCGGATTTCGCTCAGCACGGGTTCTGCTACTGGGCGACGGAACCCTTTGACAATCAGGACTACGAACAATTCGTTGATGCCTTCCATGACGAGCTCGGCTATCTGCCACAGACCACCACCGCGGTTGCGATGCGGGATCCAGAACGAACACGAAGACTGCTGAAGATGGCCGGGCAGCGAAATGCGTTCGTCCAGCGGTTTTCGGTGACGACCAAGAAGGATTTTGACGCGATCCACAGAGATTTCGATCCAGAGGAGCTCCTTCTGGTCGAGTTGATCCCGCAGTTCGAAAATCGTGCGAGTCCAAAGGCGACCGCGGGTCGGGTCCGCTCGCTCGTCCTGGACCGGATCGATGCTGGGAAGGAAGTCCCGTTCGAATACGACCTTGAGATGACCGGATCGATCGCCTGTGTATCTGGGTTCCTCATTAATGTCCCGGAACGAATGGTGCGACTCGTAACCCCTTGCCGAGCGACGGACCAGTGGCCGCTGGGATATCGGATCCTTCGGGAGGAACGCTTCGAGGATGCGGAAGGCCTGCGTTGCTTCGTTCGATCCTGCATCGAGAACGAGATGGTGCAAAGCCTCGAGCCGGAGGATGTGGTGGAGATCAGGCATCCTGAAGCGGTCACCTTCGAGATTCCGGAGCCAGACCAACTCGACGTGGTGGGCGGTGGCATGCGGATCTCGATGCGAGGCATCGTCGGTGCCGCAGATCTGGCGGAACGGGTCCGGAACGGAGCCGCCTCCCTCACGGAGTTGGTGGAGGATCGGGAGAAGGCGGGATACGAGCCCGCTGAGACCATCCTCGGGATTAACCGCCTCTTCCGGGCGGGCTGCCTCCGCGAACCGAACGATCGTCCCGAGCACGTCCAACTCTCGATCAGCGCCGAAGCCTGACATGGCCGATCGCGCCTCGAGCCTTTTCACCGCCGCACCCCGTTCTCATCCGCACGTGAAGCGGTTCGTCGACGCATGGTTCTGCGATCCCGATTTTCCGGCGGCGTTCGAGGCCGACCCCGCGAAGGTGCTCGCCGGACTCGGAATCGACCTTGATCCCGATGACCTGTCGGTGTTGGTGTCGCCGGAGGAGACTGGGATCCTGACCCGTCCCGATCTGCCACGCCCGGAAGGCGAGGCGACGGTGGTGGCGGAATGGCGGGATCACGCCCTCGAGCGGTTCCGAGCGATTCGCCGGGAGCGTCGCGAACGGTCCCCGGTCTGTCCGGCGCTGGCCAGATGGCGCTGGCGGCAGATCGGGCGTCTCGGATTTGAACTTGGGTCGTCGCTGGCGGGACAGATTCGGCACATCCCGTTTGCCTTCGAACTCACCAGCGGCTGCAGTGGGCGGTGCTGGTTTTGTGGTGTCTCCGCCCAGCCGCTCGACGGGGTGTTCGAGCGGAGCGACGCCAACGTGGAACTCTTTCGGGGATTGCTCGCCCGGCTGGTCGAGGTCTTCGGAGCCGCGTCGGCCTCTGACGGCATCCTGTATTGGGCGACCGATCCGATCGATCATCCGGAGTACGAGTCGTTCATCGATGACTACGCGGAAATCGTGGGCGTCGCCCCGACGACGGTCACGGCGCTCGCGGGGCGACAGCCCGACCGCGCGGCGTCGATTCTGGATCGCCTGAAGGTCCATCCGCCACGTACCCATCGATTCAGTCTCCTTTCGCCACGGGACTACCACACGGTGATCGAACGATTCGACGCCGAAGATCTCGCGTCGGTCGAGTTGCTTCCGCAGTACCGAAAGGACCTTGGACTCAAGTTCGCGGTGGGTCGGGCACGGACCCGAATGGCCTCGGATAAAGGGACGAAGATTCCGCCCCGTACCGGGACCATCGCTTGCCTTTCCGGCCTGATCATCGATCTGGTCGGTGGCACGATCCGGCTCTCCACGCCCTGCCCAGGGTCCGACGCCACGCCGGACGGGGTTCACGAATCCTCGCCGAGGCCGTTTTGCGGGCTTGCCGAAGGGTTGGAGGTGATCGAGGAGTTGGTCGAGGAACTGAAGCGGTCGCATCCGACTCCCGATCTTCCGATCCTTCACGCCGAGGGAGTCGAATTCCTCGATAGCGAGGATCCGGGAGTCGTCCGAGTGGTCTCGTCGCATCGCGGTCTTCGGATCGAATCTTCGGTGCGAGCTGCGGTTCTCACGGAAGCGACGACGGGACGGTTCGGGGTCGAGGGATTCGTCAACGCCCTGGTCGAGGAGGGGGGGGCGACGGTTCATGAAGCGGCCTCCTTGCTGGATCGCCTCGCCGATGCCGGGGTCGTTCGGTGGCCGTTTTCGGGGGAGCAGGGGCCCAAGGTGATTCTCGGCCGGCATCTTCGAAACGTACACTGAGGCATCGCAAACATCGACCGAGACGGCGTTGCATATGCCGGCGGAAGTTCGGTATTCAAGTGGAGTTTAACTTTGTAAGTTATGAATTCCGGATATGATTTCCGAACGCCTACTCTTTACGTGGCGGATGCCAACAGCGCACCACCTTACGCTTTACGTGGCGGATGCCAACAGCGCACCACCTTACGTTCAATTTCTTAAGAACCCAATAGTACAGAAAGAATCTAAAACCATGTCTAATTCCATGAAAGCCGCGAGCATGCTCGCAAGGGTCGCGTCCGATGC
>JAPKCC010000002.1 GCA_028823105.1 Phycisphaerales bacterium
TCGGCGTCTGAACCGGAAGGACTCTTCCCGTCACGCCATCCTCCACCACAAAAGGAAGCCCACCGACGTCCGAGACGATCGCCGGACGGGCAAAGGCGGCACTCTCAATCGGTGCGATTCCGTACATTTCGCCCAGTGACGGGAGGATGGACAGATGACAGGATCTGAGCAACGCTCGATGAAGTTTCGAATCCGCGGGATCGCCAAGACGAAGTTGACCCACCCAAGCGACCTCTTCGAGGTTGCAGCACTCGTGTTTCGGGCCGATGTAGTGGACGGTCGCGTTCCATCCACGATGCCGTAATTCCTTGACGATCGCTGCCGCCAGCGGCAGTTGCTTCCGTTCAGGATCCGCGGCGGTCAGGAGGAGGTCCAATTTCTGGTCCACCGGCGCCGGCGCCGGCACAAGGACGGACGCATCGGGTTGGAGGTTCGCCCCGAAGGGCACGATGTTCACCTGTTCGTCGCGCGCGCCGTGATCCGCGATCATCGAATCGCGAGCGTAGTCACAAGGAACGACGATCACGTCGGAGTTTGCGACCGCCCGAGTCTCCAGATCCAACATCGCCGCGTGACGCCCCTTCCCCATCGCGGCGATCTTGGGGTAGGCGCCGATCGCCAGGCGAGCCGTGGCATCGGTGGCGTAGATGACCGGAACCCGCCCGTTCCGAAATGCGAACGGAGAACTCATCCCTGATCCGAAGATCACGTCGCACTGAATATCATCGAGGGCCGCGGCACATCGTTTCGCTGACCACCGGGCCGTCTCGATCGCTCGACGAAAAGACGTTCTGTGGAACAAGTCGTCTCGTCGGTTTCGAATCCTGGCTCCGAGGCGCTTGAGCGTCCTGCTGAAATCACTGGAATTCGAATCTAAGAAAGACCCCACCCCTCGAGATTGAGGCGCATTCCCGATCGACACCGGGACGACATCGCAGCCCGCTCTTTGAAGTGCGGCGGACATGCTCCACGGCATTCCAGAAAATTCCGACGGACTGTTCCGGCCTTCCCAAATCAGGTGGGCTACTCTGATTCGATTTTTTGAGTCATCACCCAACATGCTCATGAATCTATCCGCCCCACCAAATGTGGCCATGAAAAAGACCGGTCACAAATCGTAACTCGCGGATCGTTCGGAATCGAGTTCAAACTAGACGGTCTGCCGAAGAGATACCCGCCTCCCTCACGCCCAACTGAAACTGAGGGCTCGAGAACGCGGTTTTCCAGAAGCCGGATCTCCTGATCAGGCGAGGAGTCGCATCGGTTCCTCGATCATGGCCTTCAGCGTCAGGAGATACCTTGCCGCCATGGCGCCATCGATGACTCGGTGATCGAGACTCAAGGTCGCCGACATCTCCCAGCCGACCGCCAGTTGGTGATCCCTGACCACCGGTTGTTCGATGGCGGCACCGCAGGCCAGAATCGCACTGTTGGGGGGATTGATGATCGCGGTGAAGTCATCAACGCCAAACATGCCGAGGTTCGAGATCGTGAACGTCGAATCAGACATCTCTTCGGTCGAGAGGCCCTTGTCACGCGCCTTGGTCGCGAGGTGCTTTGTCTCGGCGGAGATCATTCGGAGACTCTTCAGATGAGCGTCGCGGATCGAAGCCACCACCAGGCCGCCGCCGCGCTCCTCGGGCAACGAGATGGCCACACCGACATTGACTCTGCCGTGAATCAGGATCCGATCGCCCGCCCAACTTGCGTTGAACATCGGATGTTCGGCCATCGACAAGGCGCAGGCACGAACGATGAAGTCATTCACGCTGAGCTTCACGCCTTCGGTCGCGAGTTTTTCGTTGAGGGACTTCCGGATATCCATCAGCGCGTCCATCGAGAATCGCATCTTGACCTGATAATGCGGAATCGTCGACGTGCTCTCGACCAGGCGGCGAGCGATGGTCTGACGCATTCCGGAGACCGCGACTTCGGTGCTCTCCAGCGCCGGAACGTGCTGCACGATGGGCGTCGTGGTGGACACCAGCGTCTGGGATGGAATTCTCTGCGTGGTCGGAATCTCCACCGGGAGAACGTCGCCGGTCGCGCCAGCCACGTTCTCGCCCGCCGTCTCGACCGCCGAGAGGACGTCTCGCTTGATGATCCGGCCGCCAGGGCCGCTCCCGGACAATGCGGCGAGGTCGATCGCATGTTCCTCGGCCAGCCTTCTCGCGACCGGACTCACTTTCATTCGTCCACCACTCGGAATACTCGGAGCTGGCGCCGCACTCGGGGCCGGGGCCGCCGATGCTGGTGTCGGCGCTGGTGCCGCACTCGGGGCTGGCGCCGCTGCCGAATCTACTTGCTCGCCTCCGGAGGGCGCGATGGACGCGGGATCCTCCCCTTCCTCCGCGATCATCGCGATCGGCGTGCCGACCGGGACCTGCGTTCCTTCGCCAACCAGGATCTTCGCGACGATGCCGTCGTCGTACGCTTGCATCTCCATGGTCGCCTTGTCGGTCTCGATGTCGGCCACGATCGTGCCGGAGACGACCTCCTGGCCTTCCTTGACATTCCACCTGATGATCGTTCCCTGCTCCATCGTGTCAGAGAGTCGAGGCATGGTGAGCGTGATGGACATGGGCGTTTCTCGGTCTGTTTCGTGCTCGAGGATGTCGAGGCACGGCGAGGATTTTTTGGAGATCGAGTCGTGACTTCGGGATCGTCAGCTTCAGGCCACGTAGAGCGCACTGCGGACGGCTTCGGCGATCCGCCGGGCGTTGGGCAGGAACGCCTGCTCAAGATTCGCCGCATATGGGCTCGGAACATCCGCACTGTGAACACGCATGACGTGGTTGTCGAGGTCGTCGAAACAATGGGCGTGAACCTGAGCCGCCACCTCGGAGCCGGGCGACCCGAAACTCCAAGACTGGTCCACCACCACACACGCGTTCGTCTTCCGGACGCTTTCGACGATGGTGTCGATGTCCAGAGGCCGGATCGTCCTTCCGTCAATGACCTCGCAGGAGATCCCCTCCTTGGCGAGTTCCTCGGCGGCATCGAGACAGAAGTGGACGGGGCGGCCGAACGAGAAAAGGGTCACATCCGTACCGGGACGCCGGACCACCGCCTTGCCGAACGGAACGTAGTGATCACCCTCGGGCACGTGCCCCTTCATGGCGAGCAGTCGCTCGCTCTCGAGGAAGAACACAGGATCATCGTCGCGGATCGCCGTGGCAAGCATGCCTTTCGCGTCGTCGGGGAACGCCGGAATCGCCATCTTCAGACCCGGAACATTCGAGAACATGCCTTCGACGCACCAAGAATGCGTCGAGCCGAGCTGACCGCCGGCACCATCGTTTCCTCGGATCACGATCGGACAACCGAACTGTCCGCCTGACATGTAGAGCATCTTCGGTGCATTGTTCAGGATCGGATCGGCCGCCACGAGACTGAAAGACCAGCTCATGAACTCGACGATCGGCCGGAGCCCGAGCATCGCGGCGCCGATGGCCATCCCGGCGAATCCACTCTCGGAGATCGGCGTGTCGATGACCCGCCTCGGACCGAACTCCTCAAGCATGCCGCGACTCACCTTGTAGGCGCCGTCGTACTCCGCCACTTCTTCGCCGAGGAGGAACACCCGGGGGTCGCGGTGCATCTCCTGCGACATGGCCTCGCGGAGCGCATCTCGGAATTCGATGATTCGCTCACTCATGGCGATGCCTCCGCGTCGGTGACGATCTGAGGCATGCTGGTGCCGGTGTAGGGGCCGAATTTCTCCACGTAGACATCGGTGTACAGCTCGGAGATATCTGGCTCGGGCGATTGCTCCGCCCAGTTGATCGCTTCTCGAACCACCGTCTTCTGAACCTTGTTCAAGGCCTTGAAACCTTCCTCGTCGATCAGGCCGCCTTCGATCATGGCGTCGCGAAGCCGGGTGATCGGGTCACCAGCCTCCCAGTGCTGCTCCTCGTCACGGGTGCGGTACTTCCGCGGATCGGACATCGAGTGACCCTTGAATCGATAGGTCCGCAGATCGACCATCGCCGGCCTGCTCTCGGCCCGGGCGGTGTCGGCGACCTTCTTCATCTCTTCGTACACCGTCAGAACGTCCATTCCCTCGATCTCGTAGCCGGTCAGGCCGCAGCCTTCGCCCTTGGCGATGATGCGATGGGACATCGATGTTCCACGCTCGATGGAGGTACCCATCGAATAACCGTTGTTCTCGACCACGAAGATCACGGGGATGTCGAACAGGCTGGCGAGATTCATGGCCTCGTAGAAACCGCCCTGATTGAGTGCCCCATCGCCGAGGAAGCAGAGCGTGACGTGTTTGTTGACGCCGCCGTCGATGACCTCGTCCTGATACTTCTTCGCAAAGGCCAGCCCGGTTCCCAGCGGAGTCTGGGCTCCGACGATCCCATGTCCGCCGAACAGGTTGTTCGGCTTGTCGAACATGTGCATCGACCCGCCCTTGCCCTTCGCACACCCACCTATCCGGCCGAACATCTCGGCCATGCAGTACTTCGGATCCATGCCCCGTGCGAGTGCGTGGCCGTGATCGCGATACGCGGTGACGACCGGATCGGCATGCTGGACCGCCGCGGTACAACCAACCGCGACCGCTTCCTGGCCGATGTAGATATGGCAGAAACCGCCAATCTTCTTGTCTTGGTACGCCTGCATGGTCCGAACTTCGAATTCGCGGATGAGGAGCATCTGCCGGAGCCACTCATGGAGCTGCGTCGGCGTCGCGGAAGTTCGTTCGGCCAGCGGCCGTCCGCCGCTGGCGGCGGGTGGAGCGGAATCAGTCACGGAGGACATCCAATATCTCCGAGCGGAGGTAAGTGATGAGCGGCGAAGTCCTCAGGACTCCGCAATCCCTGATTATGGCGGACTCAGTCGCCCTGAGCAACCAGAAGAGGAAACAAGTTCACTCACCGACCATCTCGGGGAAGCGTGTCCGAATTCGTACATTCAGAGAAAATCAAGCCAAACACGGGCCACGGCCATCTTCAAACGGCCGCATGCGGGCTTCGACCCTCAAATCACCCCGTCACGACCGCTGGCTCACTGGCCGCCTCAAGCAATCTGGCTCGGAGAATCAAGAGCCCCATTTCAAGTTGAGCGTCGATTCCGTCTTCGATCAATTTGGACGGATTCGGTCGATCTCCGGGGTCTCGGTCCTGATCCCAGTCCGCGATCAGGTCCGCCTCCCGGCGAACCTCGTAGGCCTTCTGGTTCTGCTCAGGGGTCATGGAGACGTCGATGTCCGGATTCACGCCCCAGTCATCATCGCCGGGCGTCTTGTGGACCAGACGCCCTCGCTCCTCACCCGGGAGGGCAGGCAACGCGTAGTACTGGGTGGTCAACTTCAGGGCGGCAGTTCCAGATTTGTCGGAGACATCGTGGAGCGACTGCACGCTCCCCTTCCCGAAGGTCCGCTCCCCGACCACGACGGCCGCACCATGCACATCGAGGCAGCCGGACACGATCTCGCTCGCGCTCGCGGAGCCCTGGTTCACCAGGACGACGAGTGGTAGATCCTTGAGAAATGCCATCTGTGGGGTGGCTGGACGACTCCAGACCTTGATCCCGTCACGGTCTTCGCACGAGACGATCTCCCCGCCATCAACAAAGAGGTTCGAGAAGCGGATCGCGCTGTCGAGAAGGCCGCCGGGGTTGAATCGGAGGTCGAGCACCAGACCGCGCAACGCCCGCTCCGCCCTCATCTCGTCGACCGCCACGAGGAAGTCCCTAAAACTCTCCTCGTTGAACGACGTCAATCTGACGTAGCCAATGCCCGCCTCAGGATCGAGGTACCAGTCCCAGGCCGGCGTGCCCTGATCGTCGAGCGACTTCTTGTACCAACCGTTCACCGAGCGGATCTTGATTCGATCTCGGACCAACGGAACCTCGATCGGCTCCTCGACTTCCTCGCGCCGCAGCGTGAGCATGACCTCCTCGCCTTTCGGCCCGGTGATCTCGCTGACTGCTCGCGTCAGACTCCAGCCAGTGGTCGGGATGCCGTTCACCGCGACGATTCGATCATTCTCCAAGACGCCGCCACGCGACGCCGGCGAACCTTCGAGGGGATTCACGATCATGATCTCACGCTTGTCATCGTGCCGGATCATCACGCCGACACCGACGAAGTCGCCCTGAACCTGCTGCTGGAATCGACGGAGCTGCTCGGGCCAGATCACCTGCGTGTATTGGTCCTCGTAGACATCCTCGAGCCGGTAGGTGGCCCCCTCGGCGAACTCGCGGAGAATGATCTCCTCGGGGACGTTGATCGTCTCCCGGTTTCCTTCGATCAGCGCTCGCATGATCTGGTGGTACTCCTGCCGCGAGACCTCACCATCGGGCTTCTCGTCGAGTCCACGGCGTTCGTCCATGATCAGGCCGCGCCAGGCCTTCACCTTCACCGGATCGGCGAGCCCCTCGAAGTTCTCAACCAGCTGATCGGTGGTGGAGAAGATCTCGACCGCCTCCAATCCGCCGTCCAAGAGTGGCTTCCATCCACAATTCGACACGTGCTCGCTCGCCGCGGTTCGAAGAGCCGCTCGAACCATGCGTTCGGAGATGCCGTTGAGCGCCTCTTTCCAGTCCTCGGCGAAGGCTTCGTTGAACTCGGGAAATTCGGTCTCGGGCTCGAGCCTTGCCATGTTGCGGGCTCGGAGTTCGTAGAGCGCCCGCGGCGCGTACCGGGCGAGGAGCCCGATCCGACGGTTGACCTCTTCGAGTTGTGCGTCGTACGCCGCATGGGTCGCCTTCCGCGACGTGTCCTCATGCAGGGTCCGAAGTCGGAAGAGGATCTCCTGCACCTGCAGCCAGTCGCCTTCCGCGCGAGACGCCGCCTCCACTCCGTCCGCCCGAGCGATCAACGACTTGATTCGATCCTGCTCGAGCACCGCATCCCAGTCGTCGGAAAGCGTCTGAAGACGAACCGCTGCGGTGAGAGCGCCGGTGATGTCGGATGCCTCGAGTTTCTCTTCGAGTTCGTCGATTGCCTTCCGTCGCCCCGCATCCCGATCATCGTCGGACTGGGCATCGTGGCCGTCTCGAGCAACCAACGCCGCCTTCAACGTCGCCATCGAGGCAGGGTCTGCGTCGGTTGGAATCGAGGCCAGATAGGCCTCGACGAGTTGGTCATCGCCGGCGACCGCAGCATTCCAGAGATCAGCTCGCCACGCGTCGACGTCGCCGGGAATGACCGGCGCATCCTGCATCGATGATGCGGAGCTCAGAATTCCGAGGGACGCGATCACGCCTGCGAGAAGAAAACGGCTGGTGGTTGGATATCGGTCGAACATGTCGAGAAATTCCCTTGCGTGACCGATTCCGGAAGAACCCGGTGACCGGCCGATCTGAACCCACCGACCTCCTCGAGGTCGAGCGTGGGAACACGCCTGATCGCGTGTTTCATTCTTCGCGAGCCTCCGTCACGGACGGAACCGCCTTGTCCGGTCACTCATCACTGAAGCCTCCGGACGAATCGAGACTTCGGACTGCCGCCCCTTCGGCCTCTCCGACCTGGAGATTCATCCCGAGGTACATCGAGCATCGATCCCCCTCGACTCCACTTCCGTAGTCGAGGTGTGATCTTTCATACCCTACCGACGGTCGAAAGTTCGGATTCGCCGCCATTGCCCGTCGCTTATCAGACCAGATTCCGGACTCAACGTCGAAGGTGCCACCTTGAGCAGGCCACGCCCGATCCAGCACGATCCGCGCCCTGACCTACCCGTCCCCTGTGGGGAGTGTGGGTACGACCTTCGTGGCGCCGTCGCCGGTGCTCGTTGCCCCGAGTGTGGCGGGAAGATCCCGGCCCGATCCTCCGCCACCGCCGAAAGCATGCAAATCCACTCGATCCACGAGTCGGGCCTTTCACAGGTCGCGGCGTCACAGATCGGTTCGTTCATACCACTCGCCGGATTCCTTCTCATCCACACGGTTGGGCCAATTCTGGCGGTCCTGACCGCTTTCGGGCCCTGTTACCGCCTCCTGGCCTTGCACATCCGATATCGAACCTCGGAGATGCGGCGCTTTGAGCCGGCCGGATTCGGACGCATTCTGTTGATACTCGCCTGGCTTGAGTCGTTGGCGGCATTGGCCGTGGTGGCCACCCTGGTCGGGGTGATTCCCTCGGCGGCCTGGTGGTCGATGACCCTGATCTACACGCTCGCCGCCACGCTGTCGGTCGCGACGACCAATTTTCTGATCGCCCGTGCGACGGCGGGCTGGGGATCGACCATCGCGCCGAAGGTTTTCCGTCTCGGCGGCGTCGCCGCCTTGCTCGCCGGCGTGGCCGCGATCGGCGGGCGAATGAGTCTGATGCTGGTGACCAATCAACCCATGGCGGCGGTCGGTTTCGTCGTGGCGCTGGTGATCTCCGGGGTTCTTGCCGCGATCGCGGTCGTGATCGTCCGGGATGGCATCGCTCGAATCGAGTCCGTTCTAGGCAACGACCTCATCGAATCGCATCGCATAGAGACGACGCACGGGATCATCCCGGTCGAGTTGCCGCCGTCGACGGATCCAGCCCCCTTGCCGCTCGAGCCCGAACGCCCTCCGGTCCGCCCGTCCGATCGACCGTGAACAGATCTCAACGGTTCATCTGGAATCCGAAAGCCGATTCCGCGAGATCGATCGCCCGGCCGAGCGCCGCCGCCTTGTTGACCGTCTCCTCCCACTCCGCCGCCGGGGAGGAGTCCAACACGATTCCCGCCCCCGCCTGGAGGTGGACGGTCCAAGGAGCTGTGCCGTCCCCGGTGGGAACCACCATCGTTCGCAAGGCGATCGCCACGTCGAGATTACCCGCGAGGTCGATCGCCCCGATTCCACCTGCGTATGGGCCTCGTCGGACTGGTTCGAGTTCATCGATGATCTGCATCGCCCGGATCTTCGGCGCCCCACTGACCGTTCCGACCGGCAGGGTCGCTCGGAGCGCGTCGAGCGCATCGATGCCGGTTCGGAGTCGGCCGCTGATCATGGAACCGATGTGCATCACATGGCTGTAACGCTCGACCTCCATGACCTTTTCCAACTCAATCGACCCGGGGTCGCATACTCGACCGAGATCATTCCGCCCGAGATCTACGAGCATCACATGCTCCGCCCGCTCCTTCTCGTCGGCAAGTAACTCCGCCTCGAGCGCGAGGTCTTCTTCCTCATTCCTCCCTCGCCGTCGAGTGCCGGCGAGCGGTCGGTTGACGACGCGATCGTCGCGAACCTGGCAGAGGATCTCCGGACTCGCCGCCACCAGCATGCAGCCGCGAGCCTGCAGATATATCTGATAGGGCGAGGGGTTCACGATCCGCAGCGCCCGATACAGGTCGAAGGGATCGGCCTCGGTGGAACGCTCGAAACGTTGGCTGAGCACGACCTGAAAGGCATCCCCGTCGGCGATGTACGCCTGCGTCTTCTCGACCGCCGACTCGAATTCCGAACGGCTCATCGTGGAGGCGACCGGCGGCTGTGGCGAGGCGTCCAGATCAAGTTCGACCCGTCCGGGCAAAAGATGAATGGTCTCATCGACGACTGCACCCACGAGTTCATCGACCGCGACAACGGCCGCGGCCTCGGCCGCCACCGCATCAACGTGGTCGGCGAATGCCTCGGTGGCGACCACGTGCACCGTTTTGCCGACATGGTCGAACACGAGCACTCGCCCGTAGAGTCCCATGTGCAGATCGGGAAGGCCTCGATCATCGGAAGGGGCCGAGGCGAAACCGAGTTTTTCGGGTTCCGCCCAGCGAGCCGTGTCGTATCCGGCGAAGCCGACGAATCCCGCGCGGAAGGTGTCTGGCGGCTTGACCGCACCGACCTGTCGTATCGGTGCCCAGGAAGCGGCCAACTCACGCAGAAGATCAAACGGATCACGGTCCTCGACCAGAACCGATTCGTCGCCGCTGGGACGGTGGTGCAGAATCTCCAGATCAGCACCCTGGGCGATCACCTCCAACCGAGGCCGGACGCCGACGATGGAGAATCGTGAGACCCCACCCCCCTGCTCCACGGACTCAAACAGAAAGCTCGGCGCGGTGCGATCGTCGGGTGCCACGAGCCGTCGATACGCCAGCACGGGCGTCAGTTGATCGGCGAAGATTCGGCGAATCACCTGCACGGCCCGAGGCTCGTGGACCGTGGAATCAGAACGCTGGCGGTCGGGATCAAACAAGAACGCTGCCTCCATAACGGACGAAATCATGAACCTGGCCCGCTCCGAGTCTATCGGTCGATCCGCCGCCGTCTCGTCGGAAGTCCCGTCGAGCGTGCTACCATCGAACCGTGACTTCCTCCTCACCCAACATCGTCGCCCCCCCGCTCGACTCGGACGAAAGGCCTCCGACGGCGATCCTCCGCGGACTCAAAAAGCACTACTTCAAGCCGGACGGGTCAATTCTGGTCGAAGCCCTGAGAGGCCTCGATCTGGTGATCCCCGCCGGCCAGTACTGCGCCATCATGGGCGCGAGTGGCAGCGGCAAGAGCACCCTCATGAATATGCTGGGCTGCCTCGACCGACCGACCGCCGGCCAGTACCTGCTGGATGGCATCGACGTATCCGGACTCGATGACACGGCGCTCAGTCGCGCCCGAGGCAGTCGGATCGGATTCGTCTTCCAGGCATTCAATCTAATCAGCGAACTGACCATCGTGGAGAACGTCGAGGTCCCACTCTTCTATCAAGGCCTGCCGCGCGCCGAACGCCATGACCGAGCGGTGGCCCGACTTGAGATGGTCGGACTGGCCGATCGCCTCAGCCATCGACCGAATGAACTTTCCGGAGGCCAGCAGCAGCGGGTCGCGATCGCCAGATCATTGGTCACCAATCCAGCCATTCTCATGGCTGATGAACCGACGGGAAATCTCGACACCGCGACCGGCGACGCGATTCTCGACATCTTCGATCAACTCCACGCCGAAGGACTCACCATCATCATGGTGACCCACGATCCCAAGGTGGCGGAACGTTGTCAGAGGATCGTCATGCTGGAGGATGGCAATCTGGCCTCGGACGAATTGGTCGGCGACGCCACGCCCTGATCCCGAATGATGCCTCTCGATCGAGCCGGAATCGGGTTCGAGCCGATGATTCCGAGGTGAGGAATCCAAACGACCTCGGCAGATCGGAGCTCCAGCGTGCGTATCCTTGGAATCGACCCCGGACTCCGCATCACCGGCTACGGCGCCATCGACGCCCTCGGATCGAATCTCACGGTGGTCGAGGCCGGCGTGATCCGAATTCCGACTGATCTTCCCCTCGCCATGCGACTTCATCGACTTCACGTCGATCTCATCGCGGTCATCGAGGAACTGAAGCCCGATCTGATGTCCGTCGAAACGGTCTTCTCCCATCCCGAGCGCGCTGCGACCGGTGTCCGCATGGGACATGCGCGAGGGGTGATCCTGCTCGCCGCCGCCCAGAACGGCGTCAAAATCGTCGAACACGCCCCTGCTCAGGTGAAAAAAGCCCTCACTGGGGACGGGAGTGCCGACAAGTCTCGGATGCAGGCGGCGATCGCCAGCCGTTGCGGGCTCGATGTGATTCCCGAGCCAGCCGATGTGGCCGATGCCCTCGCCATCGCCCTGTGCGCCGCGCAGCGACTCGATGCGGCGGTCATTCCTGCCGGGACACACGCGTCAGCACGACGGTGACCGGGGTGTCGATTTCGGGGAGCACGCCGGACCGAATCCTCCAGACCGGCGGATCGATCCCTGACTCCGGCGATCGAACCTCCTCCACCGCGACGACCTCGTCACCGAAGGTGCTCAATCCGACCACCGTGCCGGCGTAGTCGGCCGCGTAGTACTCGCCTGGTCCCATCGAGGGAGGATTCTGGCGAACCAGTGAACCGGCGAAGACCCAGATCGGTGAGACCTGCTCCCGCGCATCCTCGATCGCCCCCGCGAGGGGAAGCAAGAACGGAACGCCACCTGCCGCATCCGACGACGCGAATCGAAGTTCGATCGAGATCATCGTCCCGGTTGGCGGACGTGGAAGATGCGTTTGCTCGTCAAAGGTCGCCGGACTTCCCGGTTCCAATCCCGCTAAGAGCATCGCCGCATGAACCACGGATGGAACTGCATCGGTCACCACGATGGACTCATGCTCGCGGCTACCGCGACGACAGACCGCCACCTCCAACCAACCTTCATCGAGCGACACCAGTCCGGGGAATTCCACCCGCCCCTGGCCGACCCATGCCATGACACCACCATCGAGTTCGACGACGCGACCGGACGACGAATCAACCGGTTGGAGGTCGGCTCCCGACGCCGATCGCGAGACATCGGTGTGCGTTTGGTCGACGGGACGCGAGTCGATCGAGCTCGGAGGCAACGGCTCAGACGCGGTCGCCGAAGCGCCGCCGCTGACCATCGGACGTTCCGTCCGAGTCGACCCTTCCGATCGGCAACCCGCCTGGTTCAAGAACACCAAGATCAGGAACAGAACGCACGAAAATGCGAACGACCGATCGAACATGCCTTTGGCCGGAATCCAAATCAACATCGAAACCGAATCCTTTCGCGAGCTCAAAGGAACCCGCATACCCTCGAATCCGCCTTGACGGGGCTTCCGAGGGTGAACCGATGGGAGCGGCCGGATCATGACAGGGAAACACCCACGAAACGAGGCCGTTCGTCCGGATTCGAGGACAACCTAAAAAAAAGGCCCGGCTGAGGCAAGCCTCGAACCGAGCCCTTCCGGGGGCAAATGAAGGTTGCCTTCGAATCCACATCAGTGGAGAAGCAACGTTTGGATGCTAGCATGCATCGGCTCATCGACAACGTGACCAATGCGTGAAACCCGAATTTTCCAGCACTCCAAGGTACTTTCGGACTCCAACCGTCTCGAAACTACCCATCTTCACATTTTTCGCAATGGAACCGCCGAGAAAATTCGAACCGTCCTAGAAACCAATGGCAACTCGAACTTGTACTCTCCCGCCGTATCAGCCCATCCAATCCCGTGGTCACACTCACCCGCAACATTCGATTCTCCCTGACCCGCACGCTCGATCGCGACGCGACGCTGGCCACCCCGCGCGGCAATACCCAGGCCGGTTGGCCTTCCATGGATACGCTCGCGGGGAGCGCGTGGGACGCGACGATCGAGATCCGCGGAATCCCGGATCAGCGAACCGGTTACCTCATCGGCATCGATCAAGTCGATCGTGCCGTCAGAACGAAGTCGATTCCGAAACTCCTTGAAGCACATACGGCTGGCGAATGCACTGCCGCCTTCGTGGCCAGAACGATCCTCGAGACGGCCGGCCCGGAACTGACCCACGGAATTCACGCGGTTGAAGTCGGCGTCGAACCCAAGACCCGGTGGCGGGTAGAGTCCGGAGACATGTCCATGATCCTCATCCAACGTCGCTACGAATTCTCCGCATCGCACCGACTGCACCTTCCCGATCTCGACGATGCCGCGAATGAGGCCTTGTTCGGCAAGTGCAGCAACCCCAACGGCCACGGCCACAACTACGAAGTCGAGGTCCAAATCGCGACCAGCGACGTCACGACACCGTTGTCGATCCTCGCCGTAGATGCCGTCGTGGATTCCGTCCTGATCGATCGATTCGATCACAAGCACCTGAATCTGGACGTAGACGACTTCAAGGATTGCGTCCCGAGCGTCGAAAACATCACGTCCCGCTGCGTGGAACTTCTCCGCGGGCCGCTCTCCGCCCTCAGGGCCGATTCCGAACTTCATGCCGTCAAGGTCTGGGAAACCCCCCGGACTGCCTGTACCGTGCTTGCGTAGCGACTCTTCGCCGTCTACCTCTCATCGCCCGCGCTCGACCGAACCGACCTCCGAGAAAATCGCATGCTGACTCGCCTTCTGCTCATCCTCGCCCTCTCGACCACAATATTGGCGACCAGCCCAGTCTTCGCCACGCCGGTACCGGTGGAAGACTGGACCTCGCTTCGTGCCGAGTACGACCAACTCAAGACGTACATGGCATCGAAGCGAAGGATCGGCGCCTCAGAGCGAACAGCCCTCCAGGGGCTCCAGTCTCGACTCGACGCCTTTCTCGGCGAACACCCCGAAGATCGCCGCGCCATCGTCCTGGACATCAACGTCGCCTCCTGGCTCGGGCAGACCGATCGGGTCGATGCCGACTACGAACGACTCGCGATGCTGACGGACGCCGATGCCGTCTGGCTGGCCTGGGCAAAAGTCCGGTTGTCAGAGAACCTCTACGACGAAGCAGGCAACATGGCCCGCGGTCGGGACTACGACCTTGCGAACACCCCCGGCATCGCGATCCTCGATGCGCAGGTGTACATGTCGAACAATGATTTCGAAGGTGCGATGGCGGCGATCGCCGCGATCCCCGAGGACGGACTTGCGAAACCCGGCATTCGAACGAAGGCGAATCGCATCCGTGGCCAGGCCCAGCGCTGGCTCGCCCTCTGGACGGACGAACTCGCGCTTCGGGCTGCCGAGGAGACTGCCGGGACCGCCCCGATCATGCAACTCGTCACCAGTCGTGGCCCCGTGACCATCCTGCTTCATGAGGATCAGGCACCAAACACCGTGGCGAACTTCATCGAACTCTCCGAACGAGGTTTCTACAACGGCACACGATTCCATCGCGTGGAGCCGAATTTCGTCGCTCAGAGCGGCGATCCCAACTCCCGTCCAGGCTCGATCGGCACCGCCGGAACCGGCGGCCGCGGCGCCCAACTTCCCGATGAGTCCGCGAGAGCCGACAAGCGTCTCCACTTCGCGGGCGCCGTGGCGATGGCCAAGGCACCGGATCCGACGAAGCCCGGTAAGTCCATCCTCAACAGTGGCAGTTCGCAGTTCTATATCATCTTGGAGCCCGCTGAATCACTCAACGACGAATACACGGTGTTCGGAAGAGTGATCGACGGCATGGAAGCGGTTCAGCGACTCCGACGCGACGACGAGCTCGTCGCGGTCACGACGATTTCGCGACCCGATCGGACGTACAAGGCCACCACGATCCCGCTCCCGGGCATTCCCGCGGCGGGAACCACCATCAATCAACCCTGATCTCCCCTTCACCACGCACCACCCGCCCCTCAGGAACCCACCATGGCCCGCATGATTCGTGTGACCGGAACCGGACCAATCAAGATCGAACCCCAGGAGAAGGCAGTCTTCATCTGCGCCTGCGGGCTGACCAAGAAGTTCCCCTTCTGTGACGGAACCCACAAGTGCTGCAAGGAAGAGGAGCCGGAAGCGCTCTATCGGTACGACGCGGAGACCAACGCCGCGGTACGTATCGAACCGACCACGGACGCTGGATGATCTATTCGAGTGATTGAATTCCGCGAACGCGGGATCAGGTGAGGTCGAGTTCGCCGAGCAGCGAGAACCCCTTCTTCAGCAGGATCTGGCCTGCGAAGGTGTGATCATCGACCGCGATCGCCATCGCTGGATAGACGTCGCCGGTCCGGTTCACCGGATAGGTGAAGGAGATGTTGACTTCCGCGGCGAGCAGGAAACGAAGCGCGTCCTGCAGTGAACCATCCGAGACGAGCTCGAAGACCAGAATGTCCATTTCCGAGAACGTGAAGCCGGTCTGCCGAAGGGCAAATCGGGCTCCGTCCGCGTTGTCGCAGAGCACCCGGACGACGGCGTGATCGCTGGAATCCAGCACGCAGGTCGCCCGAACATGGACGTCCGCGGCCCCTTCCAGCAACTCAAGTAACTCCAGCATTTTTCCGACTCGATTGTCGAGAAAGACGCTGAACTGACGAACGACGGGAGGGGTGTATCCCATCTCGGTTTCGGGCATCCGGAGGGTCATGTGGTGATCCGGTGGAATCCTGTAGGACCTCCCGTCGACCGGGAGCGAGACAGAAGTATACCGAGGGGCCTGCAGGTGGTGGCGTCGCCCCGCGGGTCAGGCGGTCATCAGCCCTTGCCAGTCATCGTGGTGCCGCGGATGAACTCGATCTGTTCGACCGCCGGGACGAGTCCCACATCAGCGGCCGCCGCAAGAAGGCGATTCACCGCATGAAGTCCGCGCTCACCGGCATCGACGGTCAACTGGTTCACGTACAACTCAATGAAGCGGTCCGCCGTCTCACGGGGGATCCCTCGACCGAAACCCATCGCATAGGAGACCGATCGCGCTCGATGCTCGAGCGCGAACCCGACGCTCCGTTCAAGCAGCCCCGCGATCTCCTGCAGCGTGCCGTCGCCATGAAGCTGCTCGAGGTCTCGACGAACCGCATTGACTCCAAGTGGAAGAGGCTCGCCAGTCTCACCACCCCACCAGGCTCCGAGATCCTCGACCAGATGCAAGCCATCTGATTCGTAGGTCAGCTGGCCCTCGTGAATGACGACACCGGCGTCCACCGCGCCCGAGGACACTCGATCGCCGACTTCTTCGAACGGAGTCTCCACTGCCTCGTACTCGACGCCTTGAAGTCGAAGCCCGAGGGTCATGGCCGCCGTGGTGCGATTGCCGGGAATCGCGATGCGGGGTCGTTCGGCCGCGAGTTCCGTGATGGTCATTGGTCGAGCGGCGACCAGTTTCGGTCCGTACCCCTCGCCCATGGATGAACCGCACGCCGTGATCGCATAGTGATCGGCGACCCGCGGATACTGCCCGCAGGAGAACGCCGTGATCTCAAGTCGATCCGGACCGATCTCCGCCCGTCGGTTCGCGGCTTCGATGTCGATCTCGACCTGTTCGAATCGGAACCGTGACGAGACGATCTCCGGCGGCTCGCCGTCGATCCCGAACAGCGGCCACCACATGAAGGCGTCGTCGGGATCCGGACTGTGACCGAGCCGGAGAAGGATTCGATCGTCAGGCGACGGAGTGGTCATGGGAGTCGGCTCGCTGGGGAAGACCGCGATATCGCGATACGTGGAAGTTCGGACGGAAGAACGTGGGATTCGACACGAGTGGCCTGTCGATTCATCGACCGGCCCCCCTTTCCCGAAGCCCCACCCGGAGGAAGGACCCACCGTCGGATCATAGATCCCCGCCGCGAGCCTCGCCTTTCGTCTCTGATTGCGCAGAGGAATACTTTGGAAGTCGATCGGCCGACGCCGATCCTCCCTGCGTGTCGTCGGGTTGCGGGTTCCGGACCGAAGGGATCAGCAGTCGGTGCCCCATGCCGCCAGCAACAGGCCGAGATCGGCACCATTGGTGGTGCCATCTCCGTTGAAGTCACCGCCATCGGTTCCCCATGCCGCCAGAAGCAGGCCGAGATCCGCGCCGTTGACGGTGCCGTCGCCGTTCATGTCCTCGGGACAGCCACCGGTCGACTTGAGAATGCCAGTGAGCGTGGTGTTGTTCAGATCAACCTCGACCAGAATCTCGACGGAGTTCACGCCGACCGGAAGATCCTTCGGGTCTAACCCGAAGGTGAACGACTGGAGGTAAAGATTCTGCATGAAGATGGAGTCACCCTTCCCCACGAAGACGTCCGTCCCGAAGCTGTAGAAGTCCGGAACCACGTTTGAACCGCTGATCTCGATGAGATCGCCAGTCACGTCGTAATTGAAACTCGACACGAACGGCGCATCGGGGAAGAAGGCGGACGGTCCGTCGAACGGCGCGGATGGGGCGGGGGCATCGATCTGGATAACAAAATCGGAGACCACGATATTCAGCTCCTGACAACCGAAGATCGGAAGGCAGAACAACGAGTAGTCGACGCCCCCCGTACCAAGATCGAAGAGGAGGGTTGGAAGTTCCATGACGAGGAACGGTGGAATCGACGAGTCGAAGTTGCCGGTGGCGAATCCCGTGACGCCCTGAGTCATCGAGTCCGTATCGGAACTCGTTCCGATCGTGGTGTCGACCGTGACGGTGAGCGTGACGACCGCGATGGATCCCTCGTCGACCGTGAAGTCCGCCGTCGATTGAGCGAAGGCAGACGAACCGATGGCGATGGATGCGATGGATCCGAGATGGAATCGAGTGTGGCGCATGACGGAAGACTCCGATGAGATCGTGATCGAGGTTGAGAACGCTCCCAAAAAGCAGGGCGTCCGGCGAACGTGAGGGGCATTCAAAATACCCGGACACGTCGAGAAACCAACAACTGTCCAGCCAGTTCGTTAGAAAAACTTGGATCGAAGGCTTCGATCGCCTCAGAACGCAGGTATTCCGTCTCGAATGAAGGAATTATCCGCTCGCTCCCGGCCGATCGACGTCTCACCCCCGTGGCCTGGAAGCACTCGAGTCTCGTCATCGAGTTCCAAGAGTCGGCCGATGGACGACCGCATCGCGTCCGGATCGGAGGTCGGAAAGTCGATTCGACCGATCGATCCTTCGAAGAGCGTGTCCCCGGCGATCAACGTGCGAGACGGTGCATGGAGAAACCCGCAGGAGCCCGGGCTGTGACCGGGGAGGTGAAGAATTCGCCAATTCGGCCCGATCGGAAGCGGATCACCCTCCTCGAAGAGCCCATCCGGAGGTGTCGCGGTCGAGGGGGCGCCTAGAAACGCGGACAGGTTGAGCATCGGCTCCTGATTCCAACCCTCTTCGGATCGATGGCATCTCACGGGCATCGGCCCGAATCTGGCCAGTGCTTCGTCGATGCCCGCGATGTGGTCGTGATGGCAGTGGGTCAGGAGGATCCCCGCCGGCGTGCGTCCAGAAGCCTCGACGGCATCCAGCAGCACCCCCGGCCTCTGACCGCAGTCCACGATCCAGCAGCGCCCCGGATCCACCTCGTCCTCCACCACGAAGGCATTGGTCTGATAGTCACCAAGCGGATACATGCTGAGAATGGGATCAACGGAAGCCGGGTCGTGCATACTTCCTACAGTACGAGATACCTGCACCGCCGTCACCCGACTTCTTCCAACGACCGGAACCACTCCAATGCTTCGAACCCGACTCTCTCCCGAGGAAACCAGCCCGGTGGCGCTCGACGGCGTCAAGGACGTGTCAATGCGCGTGCTCCTTGGTGGCGAACATGGCATGCCGAATTTCTCGATGCGTCACTTCGTGGTCAACCCCGGCGGGCATACGCCACTGCACGCCCACGATTATGAACATCAGATCGTGGTGCTCGAGGGGCACGGCGAAGCGGAACAGGACGGCGTGACCTCGACGATCGAGTCGGGCGATGTCCTGTACGTCTCACCGGACCTGATGCACCAGTTCCGTAACACCGGAGAAGAGCCGTTGCAGCTGATCTGCCTCGTCCCGCGAGTTCGGAACAGCGGCGGCGAGGTCCCCGGATCATGAGCGAATCGACCGAACCCCGCCGATGGGAACCTCGCCGATGGAACGAAGGCGTGCACACCGGCCATCTCTGGATCGGCCTCGCAGTCTTCGCGGCGACTCTTCTCGCCGTGCTGGCCCTTCGACGTCCGGAAGCGGCCTGGGCCGCACCGGTATTGAGTGGCGCCGTCGCCGGCGGAGTGATCTGCCTTGTCGCCATCGGATTGATGCTCGTCCTCGGAGAGCGAAGCCCTCGAAAGACGGAGGCGGACTCGAATGCCATCCTCTCCCGGATCGAGGAGCACTCGATGCTCTCTGATGCCGCGAAACGACTGGTCTACCGAGATCGAGAACTGGACCTGCTCCGCATGCTGGTGGAACAAGACATCGCCGTCAGAGACTTCGATGCCGCGCTCCGGATGGTCGATGAACTCGCGTCCCAGTTCGGTCGCCTCGAGGAGGCCGAGTCGCTCAGGAGCCGCATCGAGTCGATTCGGCGATCGGAAGTCGAACGTCGTATTCGCGAAGGAACTGAGGAAATCGAGCGACTCCTCGTCGCCGGCGACTGGGGATCGGCGACCCAGTCCCTGCATCGACTTCAACGCCTCTTTCCCGATGTCGCCGCGATCGAGAATCTCCCGGATCAGATCCTGGGCGCACGACTTCGACATGCCGCGGAGATCGAATCGAGAATGCGAGAAGCACATGCGAACGGACAGGTTGATGAGGCGATGACCCTCCTCCGCGAACTCGATCGTAATCTCTCGGGGCGAGTGTCCAATCGCGTGCTCGACGTCGCACAACCGATCGTCGCCGCACACCGGGATCTCTGCGGCGCCCGATTCCGGGATGCCATCGGTAGCAAGGACTGGAAGAACGCTGTGGCCCTTGGCGAACAACTGGTCCAGGAGTATCCGAACACCCGGATGGCGGAGGAAGCCACCGAACTCCTGGTCGGGCTTCGAGCCCGTGTGGACCTTGCTGAGTGACCCCCCGGTTCACCCGTCTCGGCACTGAATAACCGTATACTTCCGGAGTGACTCCGCTCCTTCGATCGAACCTCGCTAGGCCCGATCACCCAGCCGCATCCGAACTGGATGCCGGCTCCGGACTGCGTGCCAGAGTGACCAGGACGATTCGAACGCATCTGCTCGCGGCGTCCGCCTGCACCATCCTGTTGATCAGCGGTTGTGAGTCGATGAGTGAGGATTTTCAGGACTTCACCGAGAAATTCAGTCCGCCATCGCCATTTCAAGCCGCCGTCTGGGCTTCGGATTTCAATGATCCCGGCCTCCAACGCCGCGGGGTGATCTTGCTCTCCAATGCGACCTTCGGCGGTGAACGAACCTACGTTGATCTCTACCGGGTCCTGGCCAGCGAGAGTACCGATCCCCTCGTGCAAGCTTCCGGCATCCGGGCACTTGGTCGCTGGGGCGATCCGGCCGACGCCGTCATCATCGCGGATCAACTCGAGAACGAGTACCGGCAAGTGCGGCTAGAGGCCGCAATCGCGCTGCAACGAATCCACGATGAGTCGGCCGAGGATCGGATCTGGCGCCGACTGATCGACGAATCCGAAGACGAGGCGATCCGAGTCGAACTCGCCATTGCACTCGGCCAGTATCCGACCGACTCCGCGTTCCAGGCGCTGGCACTGACCCTTGAGGATCGGAGCCTCGCGATGAATCTCGCGGCCGCCGACAGCCTTCGCATCCTCACCGGTCGCGACTTCGGAATCGACGGGCCAGCATGGCTCTCGTGGTATGACTCGACGAAGTCGCCGTTCGCCAAGGCTGAGATCTTCCTGTATCCGACGTTCGAGAGACCAATCACCTTCTTCGAGAAGCTCGCCTTCTGGGATCCCACGGTCTTCGAGAAGCCCGCGCCGCCACGAGGTCTCGACATCGGCGGAAGATCCACCTACGACGACGAAGACGACAAGGCCGCATCTCCCTCCGATGCGAAGAGCCCGTCGGATTCCACGGCCGACGTCGGCCAGGGCTCTTGACCAGAGACGATTCGTCGATGGACGCCTCCGATCGCGAGCCGACTGATGACGATGCGCGGCGGTTCATCGACATCGGCATCTCCCCCGACGACCCGATGCAGCCGATCCTCACGATGCAGGAGGAAGTGGCTCCCGCCATCGAAGAAGGCGTGATCCGATCGGGCCGCCTCGCCGGAAAGTCGATGTGGTCGGCAATCGGAATCCTCGCCATCCCGGTACTGCTCCAACAGACGCTCACCGCGATGGTTGGACTCGTCGACAAGATGCTCGCCGGGAGCCTTCCAGAATCCATCGTGGTCCCCGCCTTGGACGGGGTCGGTATCGGCTCCTTTGTCGGTTGGTTCGTCTCGATCGCCCTCGGCGGCCTCGGACTGGGTGGGCAGGCACTCATCTCGCGAGCGATGGGCTCCGGAGACGGCCCCCTCGCGGAAAAGGCGCTTGGAACGACGATCACCCTTGGAATCGTGTGGTCCACGCTGGTCGGAGTCGCGATGTGGCTTCTGGTGGCGCCGCTGGCCCGGGCCACGGATCTCTCTCCTGAATCCTCGCGATACGCCATCGAATATGTCCAAACGATGTCGCTTGGAATGCCCTTCTGCGGGGTGATGATGGTCGGATCGATGTGCCTGTTCGGGGCTGGGGAGACGCTCAAGCCAAGTTTGATCGCCGCAGGCGTCAATGTCGTGAACCTCGTCGCGTCGTGGTTCTTGTCCGGCGTCCATCTCCGATTCGGCGAGACGTCACTCCCCAATCCGTCGGGAGTCGACCCTCTGGAGTGGGGAGTCAGCGGCATCGCCGCCGGTACCGCGACCAGCTGGGTCATCGGCGGGCTGGCGACGATCTGGGTGCTCTCTCGCGGCGTCAAGGACCTTCGGCTTCACACGGCCCGAATGATCCCGGAGTTCTCGATCGCCCGCCGAGTGGTGACCGTCGGCATCCCGACGTTCTTCGAGGGCATCGCCATGTGGATGGTCAACCTCTTCGTCCTCGGGTTCATCGGGCAGATCGCGACCCGGCTCGCACGGGAAGGCGTCGCCGATGTCCAAGAGGGTGGTCTGGTCGGGGCTCACATCATCACCGTGCAGTGGGAAGCATTCAGTTTTCTCCCCGGATTTGCGATGGGCACCGCCGCGGGGGCGCTGGCAGGGCAGTACCTCGGCGCGGGCAATCCCGGGATGGCAAGGCGGGCGATGGTGGCGTGCACGATCATCGGCGTGCTGATCATGTCGGCGATGGGCGTCGTCTTCATGACGCTCGGAGAACAGCTCACGGCGTTGATCAGCGATCAACCCGTGCACCTCGCGGAGGCGCCGCCACTCCTTTTCATCTGCGGTACTGCCCAGGCGTTCTTCGCACTCTCGATGGTTCTTCGCCAGGGGCTGCGGGGCGTCGGCGACACCCGATGGACCTTCTTGATCACCACCTGTTCGAGTTACGGCATCCGGCTTCCCGCCTGCTGGTTACTGGGGATCTACTTCGAATTGGGGCTCCCCGGAATCTGGATGGGATTGATGGGCGAAATCGTGATTCGCGGAGGCTTCTTCGTGGCCCGCTTCCTGCATGGAGGGTGGACGAAAATCAAGGTTTAAGCCCGAGACCGAGATTCCCAATCAATTGATCGCCCGTCCCCTTCGAGTTCGCTAGCATCGTGCTGCTCCGATGAGACACCCTGTGACGAACCGACCGAGCCCGCCGACTTCACCGATTGCTGAAATGCCGATGACCACGTCAGACTCCCACCATTCTCAAGCTCCCGCCACTCGTCCCGGGTCGGATCCGCTCGACCCAGGCTTCCAGGACGCACTGGTCGAAGGCGAGGCACGACTCACTCCGGAGCAGGCTCTCGATCTCTGGCACCGAATGCCGTTGGCCGACCTCGGCGGTCTCGCCGACCGACGCTGCCGGGCGATCCACGGCGAGTCGATCCGGACCTACGTCATCGACCGGAACATCAACTACACGAATGTCTGCACTGCGAAATGCACCTTCTGCGCGTTCCGTCGCGATCAAGAAGATCACGACGCCTACACGCTCGAGTACGACGAACTCCTCAACAAGATCCGCGAGGTCGTCGCGATCGGCGGCACGCAGATTCTGATGCAGGGTGGAATGAACCCTGAACTTTCGCTCGACTGGTACCTCGAACTACTTCGCCGCATCAAGGCCGAGTTTCCGCAAGTCCATGTCCATGCGTTCAGCCCACCCGAATTCATTGAGTTCGTGAACTTCTTCGATCCACCGGGTGAGTCACTCAAGGAGAAGATTCGAGCCGTGATGGGTCCACTGGTGGAAGCCGGCCTTGATTCAGTTCCGGGCGGCGGGGGTGAGATCTTCGCTGACGCGGTGCGACGAAAGATCGGGCTCGGCAAGTGCACCGCGGAAGCATGGCTGACCGTGATGCGGGTTGCCCACGAATTCGGTTTGAACACCTCCGCGACCATGATGTTCGGACACATCGAGGGCATCGCCGATCGAATCCATCACCTGGACACCGTTCGCCGATGGCAGGACGACGCGATCCAGGAACTCGCCGACGACGGTGGCGGACGCTACCACGCGTTCATCTCGTGGCCGTTCCAACCCGACAACACCCCCCTTGGTCGTCTGAAGGAATGGGGTCACGGCCCCGGCGACGACCTGAACACTCCCTATCCGGGCGATGCGGTCGCTCGACTCGACGGATCCGGAACCAAGGACCTTCATCCCGAGTTTGGTCGCCGACTCAGGTTCGCCGGTTCCACCGCATACCTTCGGACCCAGGCGATGAGCCGCCTCTACCTGGACAACATCTGGTCCATCGGCTCGAGCTGGGTGACCATGGGTCCCCACATCGGCCAGGTCGGTCTCCGGTACGGCGCGAACGACATGGGCTCGGTCATGATGGAGGAGAACGTCGTCTCTGCGGCGGGAACCACCCACTGCCTCAACGAACCGATGATCTGTCGGTTGATCCGGGATGCCGGATTCGTGCCGGCCCAGCGAAACAACGACTACCAGGTGCTGAAGTCCCACTTCGCGCCGGAGGGGCCGGATCTTGCCGTCGAGGACTGGTCGAACTTCCGCGCGTCGTCACTGCACAAGCAGAACGACTCGGAGGAGACGAGCGGTGGTTGCGATACGAGTTATGGCACCACCAGCGGCGATGCCAGTGCGATCGTGGACATCACGATCAAGGGGAGCTGACCGGGTCACCCCCGACCGACTCAACCCAGTTGCGAACCTGCAGTGACGTGAGGTCACGGCCTCGGGCCCCGAGTCCGTCCAGTCTCCGGACCAGATCGCGTCGGAGCTCGCCCTCCTCGATCTTCGAGGAACTCTCGATCATCCCGCTCACTTCCACGATCTGGAAGCGATGGCTGGCGGCGTCTTCCGCCGTCGGGATGACCAGAATCGCCCCCGCACCTGGTGCCACCAGAAGAAACATGTCTGCGTTCTGCCAGCCGCGGAAGCCGTTTCCATCGATCTGAATCATGTCCGTCGCGTCGACCTGAAGAAGACCGGGAACCAGGCGATCGACCGCGGTCAGGAATACTTCGGGCGACTCCGAATCAGAATCCCGAACGACGATCCGAAGTGCCTCTGCAATCTCCTGAGTGTGGTCGGAGATCAAAGCTGTGGGCTCGGCCGTCATGGCCGTCATGGCGGATCCCGGTCTTGGCATCACGACTCCTCCTCCCGCCGGAACCGCCGACCGGAAGTTCACGAACAGCAGCGCGGCGACTCCCAAGGCAACGAGGATGGTCGGAAACGCGAGTACGGCGACGCTCGCCCGCCACCCACTCACCCGTTGGCCGTGGATCAGCACCAGAATCGTCGACACGATCATCCAAATCCCCGAGACGTACGAACCGCAATACGGACCGAAGCAGGGAATTGCGACGAGGATTGCCGGCCCAGTTCCCAGACAACAGAGGGTGACCGTCCGCCCGAGTCCGTGCGGCAACTTTCCGGTCCACGCAAGTACCAGATGAGCCACGCACGCATTGAGCAGGATCATCACGATGGAGAACAGCACAATTCCGCCGGCGCCGACCAGCATCGGGACGGTCATGCCCCCCGCCTGGGCACCCGTCACCAGCGGCCCCATGACGACAATCGCGAGAAGGGGAAAGGCGCCAACCGCGAGACCAAGAAACTGAAGGAACGCCATGAAGCCGATCGCCGACGCCGTGGAACTGGTGAGCGGTGTTCCGTTGCCCAGTTCGATCGGACGAACCATCGACCAACCGCAGGTTCGAAAAAAACGGCTGAAGAGCCCGACGCTCGGTTGGAACCAAGGCGCGACGCTCGACACGATCTCGTCGTTGCCTTCGAGCGGCCGGATGATGCAATCATCCTCGGTGAGGTGCCGGTTGCAGGAGACGCACTCGAACTCCGAGGGTTGCAGATGACCCTCCGGACCATCGCCGTAGTAGGCTTGGTCACAATCTGGGCAGCAGAATCTCGCTCGTCCCACTGGGAATTCGCGATCGGTCGGCTTGAACGGGGTGCCGCACTCCGGGCAGGATCCCGGGGCGAGGTTCCACAGTGGATAGTCGCACTTCAGACAATGCATGCGAAGCCCTTAGTCAAGACTCGACCGACCTTCCGCAGTCGGTTCAATCCTCAGGAGCACCTTCCTCGATCCTGCGTCGGAATTCGCCGATCAACCTTGCGGTGACCGGTCCGACCTTGCCGCCACCGATGACGGTGTCGTCGATCTTGGAGACACCGATCACCTCCGCCGCGGTTCCCGTCAGGAAGACCTCGTCGGCATTCAGAAGCTCGTCGATTTTGAAGACGTCCTCTTCGACCTTCAGACCGCAGGCGGGTGCGATCTCTCGCATCACGAAACGTCGCGTCACGCCATGAAGGATCCCGGTGCTCGTGGCAGGCGTGAAAATCCGGTCGCCCTTGACCGCGAAAATGTTGTCTCCGGTGCACTCGGCAACCGTGCCCTCGGTGTTCAACATGATCGCTTCAAGCACCCCCGCCTCGATCGCTTCGACCTTGGCGAGGATGTTGTTGAGGTAGTTGAGACTCTTGATCCTCGGATCGAGGCAGTCGATCGGAATTCGAGGCCGCTTCGCCACGATCACCGCCATGCCGTCCCGATACAACTCTTCAGGGTACAGCTGGATTTTGTCGGCAATGATAAAGGTGCCGGGCGTGGGGCAACGGAACGGATGAAGTCCGAGGGTGCCAACTCCACGCGTAAACACCAGGCGAATGTAGCCGTCGGTGATTCCATTCGCATCCATCGTCTCGCGAATGGCGTCTTCGATCTGCTCCAGATCGAAGGCGGGCACCAGATGAATCAGCGAAGCCGACTCGAACATCCGAGCAAGGTGCGTCTTCAACTTGAGGATGCGGCCGCCATAGGCGCGAATTCCCTCGAAACAGCCATCACCGTAGAGGAGGCCGTGGTCGAAGACCGAGACCGTGGCCTCGGCGCGGGGAACGAGTTTTCCGTCAAGCCAGATGTAAGACATAAGGCGAGCAGTTTACCGGTTGCCTCGACAGTCCGGGTTGCTTCCAGCCACTGATCGCCCCTCACGGATCACGAAGAGCAATCTCCCCAGTTCGCCAAGAGTCGCCCAAGGTCACTTGGACCGACCGATCCATCCACGTCGAGATCGGTCTCGCAAGGATTCGGATCGTTCCAATGTTCCAGCAGGCGTCCCAAATCCTCGCCGTCGACCACGCCACTTCGATCAAGGTCCGCAGCACAGGTCGAACTCGACGCGAACCAGGCCCCAGAGCCAAGCCCGTAGGCCACAACTGCGATCACTGATCGCCGCCCACCGCGACCGTCTCCACCAATGTCCTCCGGCACGTCGCACTCACCGGCGAAGTTCGAGCCCCAGCAGATCACGTCGCCGTCGCTGAGGAGGGCCACGGTGTGAGCGTTGCCCGCCGCTGCGGCGACCACCGGACGTTTCGGAGTCCCGATGCCAGCGGGAATCGTGCACTGCCCTTGTGAGTCGTCGCCCCAGCACGCGATCGATCCATCAGCGAGAACCGCCACCGAATGAAAATGGCCGACGGCGACATCGATGGCGGGATTGGCCATGGTCCCGATTCCGTCTGGGACCTCGATCTGACCATTCCCCTCCTCCCCCCAACAACGGATTGATCCGTCGGCCCGTCGGGCGATCGAATGACTGTCTCCGACCGCCATCGCCATCACCGGGATTCCATCATCGAGAGGCTCGCCGCAATCGCTCGCCGGCATATTTCCCCAGCAGACCACCGACCCATCCATCAACAGTGCCGTGGTATGGACGACCGAGGCACCAACCCAGCGGACCGGATTTGTGGGCGTGCCGACATCCGGAGGAACGTTGCACTCCCCAAACTCGTTCTCACCCCAGCAGCGAACTGATCCGTCCTCAAGAACCGCCGCGGTGTGCCCGCCGCCGGCGCTGACACAGACGGCGCGGACCTGACCACGATCCGCGTCCGGCCCGATCCCGTCGGGCACGTCGCACTGTCCGAGGTGATTGACCCCCCAACATTTGATGGAACCATCTTCGAAGACCACGGCGCTGTGGAGAACACCCATCGAAACCTGGGCGATGTCGCCACGAAGGCACGGTTCGAGGTCGTAGTAGGGCGTCCCCCAGAAACGAAAATCTTGCCCTTGTTCACGCGCTGAGGCGGACGAGGCAATGATCAAAAAAAGAGCCAGCAGACCGCCCGTGCGGAAGACTCGAATTCCCCCTTCCCCGGTTCGACATCTTGATGAGCGATTCAGCATGTTTCTAACCTAACTCGAATTCTGGCCAAGGATGGATGCGTTTCTTCAATTCGTTTCATTCCATCGGAAGTCATCCGCACGCAAAAACTGAAAAACGGCAATGCAGGCCACGTCACCAACTCATCCGTGAATCTTCCGCCGCCGAGCCGGCGGTATCCCGAGTTGTTCGCGGTACTTGACCACCGTTCGGCGTGCGATCTCGACGCCTTTTTCCTTCAGCGCATCCGCCAGTTTCTGATCACTCAACGGCTTCGCTTTGTCTTCGGCCTCGACGATCTCCTGAAGGATCGCCTTGATCGCTTCCCAACTCCGGTCGCCGCCCTCTTCCGATTCTCTGCCTCCGGAGAAGAAGCGGCGAAGTGGGTACATGCCGCGAGGCGTCTGCATCCACTTCTCACTCACTGCCCGGCTGACCGTGGCCACGTGCACGCCCAGTTGATCCGCGACTTCCGTCATCGGAAGCGGCTTGAGGAACTGCGGCCCGTGATCGAAGAACTCACGCTGGCGATTGAGCACGACCCGGACCACGCGGAGAAGCGTGTTCGTGCGCTGGTTGACCGCATCGATCAACCAAGTGGCGTCACGAACGGCCTGGTCGATGAATCCTCGATCATCCTTGGCGAGGTTCTTATCACCCTTCATGCCCTCGACCTGTGGGTTGATGCGAAGCGGTGGCACGACGCCATCGGCCAGGGCCGCGACGTAGGTGTCGGTTTCCGGTTCGTACTCCACCATGACGTCGGGAATCACCACCGATGAATCCGCGTTGACCAGTTCCCGGCCGGGCCACAGAGTGAGGCGACGCATCAGCGCCTTGGCTGCTTGCACGCGATCCAGCGGCATTTCCGCATCCTTCGCGATCTTCGGAAGTCGATTCTCGATCAGATCATCGAAGTGTTCACCGATGAGGACCGCGGCGTCCGTCCATCCCCCGTCCTCGTCACCTTCGTGCTCGACGACGGCATCGATCTGCAGGAGAAGTGATTCCTGCTTCGTTCTCGCCATCAGGCCGGGTGGATCCAGAATTCGTTGGAGTCGATCCAGCGTCCGTTCCAGCAGTTCCATCGACCAATCTTCGATCCCGATCTCACCGCCCTGTTCGAGCACCGTGCCGAGATCGGTCTCCAGAAGCCCGTCGTCGTCGACGTATTCAATGAGTCGCCGACCGGTCCGGGCCTGATTCTCCGGAGCATCGATAAAACGCCACTGTTCCTCAAGTTGCGCCGCGAGGCTCAGTCCCCGTCCTGCGGTGTTGGCCATCGCATCCATCTTGCGGTCGCGATCGCCAGCCGAGGCCGACGGCTTTCGGGCGCCATCGTCGTCACCGTCCCAGACGTCGCGATAGCGTGACTCGAGATCGGCGAGTCGATTGAAGTCTTCGGCGCCTTCGCCCGCGACGGACTCCCGCTCGGGGTCGGCGACTTCGATCCCGTGACCATCCTCCCCGGAACCATCGCCGGGTTCGACAAGTTCCAGTGCGACATTCTTCTCGAGCTCCTGCTCGATCCGTTCCTGCAGCGCCGCAAGCGGCAACTGGAGGATCTCCATTGACTGGATCATCCTCGGGGCCAGCTTCATGTGCTGGCCGAGCCCCATCTGCTGTCGAGTGTCGAATCGCATCACATTCATCGCACGAGTCGCCCGGGATGGGGACGCATTCCGTCGGCATCCTGCCGGAGGGCTCCGCGGGGTGTCGATCCATCGACACCCAACCGTCGCGGGCCATCCCGAGTCTCGAACCGTGCCACCGCATGGTATCGCCCCCGGGGTCTAGAACGTCATCCACTCCAGAACTCTCGAAGAACAATGGTTTTTCTGCCGTCTCGATCTTCCGAACGACCCGATCGATCCTCGAAGAAGGCATCTTGGTGGCCGTTTTGACCTGAAATGCATCGCGAAGGCCCGGGGGGCCGCTTTGCCCACCGGCTGGACTCCGATCGGTGCGGTTAATCGATGGGTCGCCGCTCGGTGATGGCGTCCGACAGCACCGCCCGACTGGCGTACTCGATCTGAGATCCCGACGGGAGGCCTCGAGCGAGCCTGGTCGTGGCGATGCCCAGACCCCGCGCTTCCTCCGCGAGATGCAGGGCGGTCGTGTCACCTTCCATGTCGGGATTGAGTCCGAGGACGATCTCCTGCACCGCTACGCCTCTGGCGTTCCGGGCCGGATCGCGAAGTCGTGAGAGCAGGTCATCGACGGTCAACCCATCGGGACCAATGCCGTCGAGCGGATCGAGCCGGCCGAGCAGGACGTGGTAGACCCCGCGATGCATGCCGGTCTGCTCCAGACTGATCAGATCACGAGGCTGCTCCACCACCAGCACCACTGAAGCGTCGCGTTCGGCATCACTACAGATGGGGCAGGGATCGACGTCTGCGAGATTCCAGCACACCGAACAGTGCTTCACCGAATCCTTCACCTGCGTGATGGCGAGGGCAAGACCGAGTGCCTCATCCCGACTGCTCTTCAGCACGAAGAAGGCGAGTCGCTCGGCGCTCCGTCGGCCGATGCCGGGCAGGCGGGCGAATTCGTCGATCAGATTGGAGACGCTTTCCGGATAGGCGGACATGAGTGAAGCCTCTCATCTTGAAGGACGCAGGAACGAATCTAAAGCGCTCAAAGCAACCCGGGGATTCCACCGGGCGGAAGGGGAATACCCAGCTCGCCAGCGGCTTCCTTGAGGTGATTGCCGATCATCTCCTGAGCCCGTTCGAGGGCGGCATTGACCCCGCTGGTAATCAGATCTTCGGCCATGCTTTGATCCGCTCCGACCGCCGCATCGATCAGCGACGAGAGCATCGCCGGGTCAACCTTGACCGACCGGATCCGCATTTGGCCATCCGCGACCACCGTGACCGCCCCGCCGCCGACTTCGGCTTGCACCGTCATCTCGGCGAGTTCGGCTCTGGCCTGCCCCAGTCGTTCTCGGATTCGAGGGAGATCTTTCATCAGTCCGCCGAGCCCAGCCATTCCCTTGAGTGCATCGAACATCAGTCTTGAGTCTCCGGAGAGGCGGCGGTATCACCGTCCGCGTTGGGTTGATCGGTTCTACGGACCTGGACCACGTGGGCGTCGAAGAGATCGACGGCCTCGCGAACCAGGGGGTGATCGTTCACATCAGCCGCGACGTTGTCCGCCGAAGCTCTCATCGGCTGTGATTCCGTGACGAATTCGATCTCGATCCGTCGCCCGAAGGCCGCGGAGGCGAGATCGGCGAGACCTTGTGGCTTTTGAATCGTCCATCCCGCACTTGGTGATGCATCCACGCGTCTTCGGAGTCGAAGCCGACCTCCCTCCAGCCGATCGAACTCAAAATCATCGAGCATCACTCTCTGTTTCGGGGTCACGGCCGCGGCCTGCAACGCGGCCCAGGGGCCGCGATCGTCTGCGATCGATCCGATCGATCCGATCGATACCAGAGACTTGGCTTCGACGGCCTCGCTTTCGGGAGGGACGGTCGCCACGACCTTCTCCTCGGAATCTCCCGGATCCGAGACGGGCACGGAAACCGGTGCCGAATTCTTCTTGACCACCGGTGGCGAAGCGGATGGAACGGATCGGACCGGAGTGATCGGTCGCGTTGACTCAACGGCCTTCTTCAGGCTTTTTTTTTTCGTCGGCGAAGAGGAGGAAACGGCCACGTCGCCTGCGAGAAGCGAGGCTGCTTGAGCAAATCGCTCCGACAGTGCCATGCGGGTCACCGCCGCATCCAAAATCGCCCGTGGAGAGGCACTGACGCGAACCCGACCGCCCGCCGCATCGCACAAGGCGATCATGTGGACGAGTTGCTCCGCCTCGAAGACCGAAGCCTCTTTCACGAGTGCCGCGGATTCCTCGCTACCGGTACCGAGCAACGCTGGATCATCACCGCAGACCCTCGCCGTCAGAAGCAGTCTGAATCGTTCCGCGATCCCGTCCAACGCCCGCTCCGGAGCAAGTCCTTCAGCAAGGAGGGCAGCCATCGACCGCAGCGTCCCGGCAGGATCGCCCGCGCCGATCGCGGCCGCCACATCCTTGACGATGTCCTCGGGCGGAACTCCAAGCACCCGTTCGAGCAGCGCGGCGTCGAGCCGGCCGTCGGCCGCGGCCACCACTCGTTCAAGAATGCTCAGTCCGTCGCGCATCGATCCGTTGGCGAGCCGGGCAACGCGGAGCACCACCGACTCATCGGCCTCGATCGATTCGCTTCCCAGCACCGCGGTCAGGTGCTCCGCGATCCGACCGACAGAGATTGGTCGAAAGTCGAACCGCTGGCAGCGACTCTGGATGGTGGCAAGAACTTTGTGAGGCTCGGTCGTGCAGAGGATGAACTTCACATGCGATGGTGGCTCCTCCATGGTCTTCAGCAGCGCGTTAAACGCCGCGTTGGAGAGCATGTGCACTTCATCGATGATGTAGATTTTGAACGGGGATCTCGCCGGGCGAATGCTCGCGTTGGCGATCAGATCGCGAGCGTCCTGCACGCCGTTGTTGCTTGCACCGTCGATCTCGACGACATCCATGTCCTCACCGCGGAGGATCGCGTCCCCCACCGCCGCCTCTTCGGCCTGCTGATCCGAGACGTTGACGGCGCGGGCGAAGATCCGAGCCATCGACGTCTTGCCGACACCCCGGGTCCCACAGAAGAGATAGGCATGCGCCGTCCGACCCCGATCGATCGCCCGCTCAAGCGTCTCCGCAATCGACTCCTGTCCGACGACCTCGCCGAAGGTCTTTGACCGATAGCGTCGAGCGAGGACCTGATATCCGGTCGTGGTGTCTGAGGCGGTTTCGGGCATCGAGCACCAGTCGGGTCGAGGGACCGAGGAATTTGAGGGGGGGGAGAACCTATAGAGCGAACATAGAGCGAACACGGCGAAACGAGCCGTCGAGATGGCGAAACGGAGGACGGCCAGGCGACCGAAGGCCCGAACGACGAAGCGTGTGGCTGCTGCCGTCAAGCCCTGACCAAGTTGGCGAGCCGTCCGTCCGACGGACCCGACCGTCCTCCGCGTCGCGATTCGCGACCAGAATTGCCATCGTAGCCCGTTTCCGGCCGAGCGGGCCGAGGAAGGCCGCTCCGCCGCGTAGAATCGTCGGCAATGGAACCCAACGACTCCACTCCCCAGCCCACCACAGGGATCCCGACCCCGTCGGACCTTGCGGTGACCGCCTCCCGATCACACCGGCTCCTGCTCCTGGTGGTCCGGCTCCTCTTCCTCGTCCTGCTCGTCTCGATCTCGATGCTCACCATCGCCGGGCGGGCAAGCGGTCCGCAGGAGTTCCAACTCCAGACCTTCCTCGGCGTACTCCTGGCAAGTGCCGCGATCGGGACGATCGTCATCGTGCTCGACGCCATGACTCCGAACAAGCGGCTCTCGTCCGTGGTCGGTGTCTACATGGGCATCTGCTTCGGACTGATCGCGGCGGTCGCCGTCAGCTACCTCATCGACACGGTCGCGAACGCGATGGGAGGCGCGGATGAAAAGACCTCCGTCTACCTCGGAGTCTCCAAGGCCGTGCTCGCGCTGGTGATCTGCTACCTCTCCGTCTCAGTGGTGCTGACCACGAAGGATGACTTCCGAATCGTTCTTCCCTATGTAGAGTTCGCCCGTCAGGTCCGCGGGATCCGACCGATGCTTGTCGATACCGCGACGCTGGTCGATGGACGGATCGACAGTCTCGGACAGGCCGGGTTCATCGACGCACCGATTCTGATCCCCGAATTCGTGCTTGAAGAGCTGCAGAGTCTTTCAGACAGTCTCGACCGACAGAAGCGGCTGCGCGGCCGGCGCGGCTTGGACATCGTCTCGAAGATGCAGCAGAACCCCTTCCTCGACGTCGCCATCGATTCGACCCGCCCTCCGGGCGTCGGCGTGGATGCGATGCTGGTCGAGATGGCCCGCGACCAAGACCTTCGGATCCTGACCTCCGATCTCAATCTTCGAAAGATCGCCGAGATCAACGGGCTGACGGTGCTCAACATGAACGACGTCGCGCGATCCCTGCGGCACGCCTCGATTCCCGGCGACACGATTCAGATCGAACTCGTCAAGATCGGCGAAGCACCGGAGCAGGCAGTGGGCTATCTCCCAGACGGCACCATGGTCGTGGTACAGGGTGGCGGCCAACTACTCGGCAAGGTCGTCGATGTCGTGGTGACGAATTCCCTGCAAACCGCTGCAGGAAGGATGATCTTCGCGCGGATCGGATCGGAGGAGGATCCGGACGATTCAACGCTCGTGCCGAAGCGTTCCGTGGCACGGGCCGCGACGAATCAGCCAAAGTCCACCGGGCCGGGACCGAACGCGGATGACCGTCCCGATGCAAGCCGCGGTAGGTCGCCGCGACGTCAACCCCCTCGATCGTGACCCTGACACGAGGCCGCGACGTTCTGCTCAGTCGTCTCCTGCGAGACCGCGGTGGAGCGGCGCCATGAGATCGCCGAACGCTGCCGCGCGATCCAGCGAACCCCGCCCGATCGGCTGCCGCACCTGGTGAATCGAGAGGGTCGGCATGTATCGACGACCACCGCGGCCCTGCTCCGAGCGATGTGGTTCGAGACACCGATCATCCCATTCAAGTCCGAGAAAATCGATCAGCGATCGGATCGCCGGCTCGGGTTCCGTGACCAGATCCGAGTAATCCAGATCGAGCCAGGGGTTCGGAATGCGATCCTTCATGGCTTCGGAGAATCGCTTGTGACTTCTGATCATCCGACCAATCCAATCGAGCCGTGTCGCCCAAGGCATTCGATCATGCGAGAGATTTTGGCCGTAGATCGAGATCCCGATGTCCGCCGGCGCTCGATCGATCCGGATCACCTGGGCCTTCGGGAACCAGGCGGCGATGATCGGCAGGAACTGCCAATTCTGGAGATGCTTGTTGACGATTCGCGCCGAGTGCCCGAACAGCCCGGCCTGTCGTTCAAGATAGTCGCGACGAAGTGTCTCCAGAATCTCCGGCGTCGCGTCTCGAACTCCCTGGTACGGCTCCTGACCGATGCGGTCTCGAGCGCCACGAAGCACGTCGCCGATCAAACCCGTCTCGCCCGCGCCGTGCGCCGCGGGATGAATACCGATGATCCGCTCGACGAGCGAGGTTCCACTTCGGGGCATTGACGCGATGAAGATCGGAATCTCACTCGAAGCCGCCTCCGACATCTCCTCCGGAAGCGATATCGGAGTCGTCGCCTCGATGATCGAGTCGAGCCGGCGGTCCCATTCATCCGGATCGAAGATCACCGGAAAGACGGCGTGCCCCGCATCGAACGAGTCCATCGCTTCGTCAAATCGGCCCAGCTTCTCCAGCATCCTCCCTTGATGCAGGAGAAGTCGACGACGGACCGGAGGCGGCGTGGTCGATGCAGCAAGCAGCCGCTCTACCACTACCAACCCATCGTCTCGCCGACCCGCGAGCTCGAGGACGTTCGCGTAGGTCTCTCCCATCTCCGCATCGAGCCCTCGCTTTGCGACGGTCCCTTCGATGAAACGGATCGCCTGGTCCGTGAAACCGCCGCCCTCGTAGGCTTGGGCGAGCATCGCTTCTGCTCGTCGGCTTCCCGGCATTCTCTTGATCGCTTCGCGACAAGACTCGACCATCTCGGGGTAACGGCCGCCGAGCTTGTGCATGACCGCCTGATCAAGCGGCATCATTGGATTGCGAGGATCAAGTTTGTGGGCCTGATCCAGAATCTTCTGCGCTTCGAGCATCAACCCGCTCCGAAGGACGATCAGGCCCTTGATTCGAAGCGCATTCGGATCGCGAGGATTCCGAGCGACGGCCGCATCGACCAAAGGCGCGGCCTCGGCGACCCGTCCAGCGTGAAAAAGCTCCGTGGCCCTTCGAAGTTCCGGACTTACCGAACCCGATTGGATTCTGGTTCCCCCGGTTGCTTTCGGTGGTTTCGATGGTTTCCTCTTCATGTGCCTCGCATGGTATTCAAACCACGTTGATTCCGGCGGGGATTCCCATCGTCGCTCCGCGCCTTCTGAGAATGGAGGATCATGCGAGACCGCGGCCGAAGACGTCCCCTTAATAGGGCGCCCGCGACCGCGGTGGGCTCGCTTGCTAAAAACTCCACGCTTCGACCTTCTTCAGCGGCCGAGGGCGAGGAGTTGTGTCATCAGTTCATCAGTCGTCGTGATCACTCGACTCGCCGCCGAATAGCCGGTGGACGCGAGAATCATGTCGATGAACTCCTGGGAGAGGTCCACGTTCGAGAGTTCGAGGGCCCCACCGATCACTCGGCCGGTGCCAAAGTCGAGCGGCTTGGCGATCAGTGCCGTACCCGAGTTCGGCCCACTTCCAAAGAGATTGTCACCCACATCGACCAGACCTTCAGGGTTGGAGAACTTCGCAAGGGCGACCTGCCCGATGGTCCGCGTGAGACCATTCGTGAAGGCACCCGAGATCGCTCCGTCCTCGCCGATCGAGAACGATGCGAGGGTTCCGATTGGGGAACCGTCCTGGTAGACCGCGGCGAAGTTGCTCCCGCTGTCAGTGAAACTCGTAATCGAATCGGTTCCGCTGTCGAAGTCCATGCTCACGGACAGTGGTGAGGTGGCACCGTTGGTGCGGACGATCGAGAAACTCTGATTGCTCGCTCCGGTGAAACGACCGTTCGAGTCGAAGGTGACCTCACCGAGTGCCAGCATCCGATCGTTCGCGTCGTTGTCGTTCGACTCCGCGACGAATTCCCAGGTAGTTCCGCCGTTCGGATTGGTCGCTTGGAGCACAAACGAGAGATCGATGGTGAGCGGTGTGCCCAGCGAGTCGTAGACCACGAAGCTGGTCCGGACGCTCTCGCCGTCGGCGTCGCCGGTCTTGGTCATCACCATCGGATTACCGAGTCCTCCGCCAGGACCGTTGACCGTGATGTCTCCCGTCTCGATCTCCAGCGCTTGCACGGTGCCCTCGTTGCCGACCACCACGATCTGGCCGTTGGCGTTGATTTCGACTGAGCCGCCGAGATCCGAACTTCCGCCGATGGCCGACGAGTCGGTGCCAAGATATTCATCGAAGAACGAGATCAACTCGCCGAAGGTGCTTCCGAAAGCATCAGTGCCTTCGACCGCGGAACCACTGATTGCGAAAGTCGCTGAACCGAGATCCTTTCCGCCTTTCTCGACACCTTCGAGCGTGATCGAACGGCCGGGCTCGGAGCTGTCGAAGGCGATCGTGAAGCCGCCCGCGCCATCCGAGACGTAGATGTCGGTGGTGAGCAGATCCGTGGCGGCGGTGATCGGCGTGGTCCCCGCGGGATCGGTGAAGAAGGCTCGGGTCTCGTGGGTGCTTCCCGTGCTAGCGATCTCACCCGATGCGTTCACGTTGCCGCTGAAGATGACGTTGTCGGACTGCTCCGCAAGTGTCAGTGTGCCGACGGGAATGTTCAGTTCGACGAGGTTTCCCTCAACCAAGTTGAACTGGTCATCGACGCCGAATCCCATGACCTTCGCCCCGGACTGCGTCATGAGGTCGTTCTCGGGATTCCGGATGAACCCGCCCGCCCTCGTGTAGAAACGCGAGCCAGATTGATTGACGATGAAGAGGCCGTCCCCTTCGATCGCGAGATCCGTCGCGAGGCCGGTCACGCCGATGGCCCCGTTATTGAAGTTTCGCTGGGTGCCGCCGACCCTCACGCCGAGTCCGACCTGACCCGGATTGGATCCGCCGGTGTTGTCACCCGGTGCGGTACCGAGCGAGAAGTTCCGGCTGAACGTCGGCGTAAAAGCCATCCGGTTCGACTTGAACGCGGTGGTGTTGACGTTCGCAATGTTGTTGCCGATCACGTCAAGGCGACGTGAGTTGCTGGTGAGACCGGAGAGACCGGTGAACAATGCCGTGGTCGATGCCATGTCGGACTCCTTGACTCGCGATACGGCTCAGGCCGCGTCGTCGCGTTGAATGGACGGTTGGTTCTGGGAATGAGCGGCGGCGAGAATCGCTTCGGCGATCTCGGCGGGAACGGTGACCGCGGACGGTCCCGTGACGATGTTGCGATCTTCTGAGTCTTCGCTTCCTAGACGCACCGCGGCGTCGACAGGAAGCAGGACTCCTTCGGACTCGGCCTCGGCGCCGAGTTCGCGTTCGATTCGACGATCCGATACCGCGAGGAGGAGCGGTCGGTCCCCGGCGATGACCAGCACCTGTGCGAATCCCGCAGCTTCCGCGGCATCCGCGATGCCCGCGAGGCGGTCCGCGAAACAATCATCAAGCGTGGGTTCGAGCCGGCTCTTGTCGATCTCCCGGCCACTGGCGAATTCGCCGTTCGCGGCGCGTTCGAGAAGTTCCTCGAATCCAGCCTCCTCGATCGACGCCCGCTCTCCCGCGATGGACGAATCAATTCCCACGGGTCGGACCGCGGGTTCGAGTCGGCGGAGAAGTTGTCGAGAATCGAGATTCAAGTTCGTTTCCACTTTCGGTGAGAGGATCAGGGAAGCATCGAGGGGTCGACGATGACCTCGACGTTTTCCATCGGGAGCATCCAGCCGCTGCTGAGTTCGAGCGACACAGAATCGCCCTGACGAACGACCGACAGGACCGTTCCTGCGACCGAATCACCGCTGGGGAGGATTCCCTGGACGGCCTTGCCGAGAAGATTCCCCGCTGATGAAAGCTGATTCTGGAAGACGATGTCCTCGAGCTTCTCGGTCATGGAGATGTCCGATTCGATCTGACGAATCGAATTCAACTGGTCGAGGAGCGCCGATGAGTCGTTGGGCTCGAACGGATCCTGTTGCTGCAGTTCGGTGAAGATGATCTGCATGAAGTCCTCGGAGGACATCTCGTTGAACCGATTCACGCCCGATCCGGCGACCGTGCTCGATGCTGCTGCTGGAATCGCACTCATGAGGAATACCTCCCTGGGTCATTGGTCCGAGGTGACACCGGAATCGGCGAGCACCTCGTTGAAGCGAGCCGCTTCGGCCTGCTCAGGATCCGATGGTCGATCCGGGGCATGATCACGCCGGCCTCGACTTCGTTCGCCGCCGGCATCCTGCCGATCAGACGATTCACTTCCGCTCCGGGCATCCTGCCCGTCGCCGCGGTCACTCCGCGATGCGGAGGAATCAGACGAGGTCTTGGTCGAAGACTCGACGGTGAGTCGGTCGACCGCGAATCCGCGATCCTCCAAAGCATGTCGGAGCACACCCAAGTTGTCTCGAAGCAAGGAGCGTGCCGTCTCACCCGCTGCGGTGATCAGGACCGTGACGCGACCCGCTTCCATGTTCAATTGCATGCGAACCTGGCCAAGATTCTGCGGATCCAGACGCATGATCAAGGTTCCGCCCTTCTGCGCGGACAGTGCTTGTAGCCCTCTGGCCACGCCCGCAGCGGTCCGCCGAGGGCCGGTTTCGGCCTCTTCTGGCGCAAGCGACGCTGGCAGGGTCGGCAGAGACTGCGCATCGGCAGATCCCTGCATCGGTTTCGGCGATCCCTGCATCCGTCCTCCCGACGAGTCGAGGATGGAGGGGTCGGTGGTGATCGGCGATGGTGACGCCGGCCTCACGCCGGTCTCGGAGGCGCCACGTTCGTTTCGGATGGATGCGTTGAGTTCTTCGGCTCGACTGACCGCCGCCGACCCCTGACCAGAGCCCGCCCGACGATCTGATGAACTCGACGACGGCCGCATCGAGTTGGAAACCGCGGTGGCGGCGTTCGATTCGACCGAATGCATGCCTTCCGGGATTGCGATGCCGCCGGGGGCACTCGAAACGTTTCCCGGTGTCGCGAGTGAAGAGGTGCCGGCCGCCGCGGTGGTCCCCGCTGGTCGGCTCATCGTCGCGGTCGCACCGTTTCGAGACGACTGATGATCCGTGGCTGCTCCGGAGGCATCGACATCACCTCCGACACCTCGCGGATCCAAGGATGACTGCCGAGTGGCTGCGTTCATTTCAAGACTGGGGTCCTTCGACATCGGGAGGCGATTTCCTGATCGCGGGTCGCCGGTCGTCGAAGTCTGGTCGCCGGGAACCTGGGAACCCGCGACCGTGGAAAGTCCTGCGGCGATATCGGCCCCCGGGAAGCCGGAGGCAACGGAAAGATCGATCGGCCCATTCAGAGAGGTCGCCGCATGCCAACGATCGGTGGTTTCAACGTCGGCCACGTTGGCCGCTTTATCGCCCTCGCCGGATTGGATCGGAGTCATCCCCTCATCGCGACGTTCATTCGGTTCTTCAAGTCGCTGGTCGGACCGACCCAAATCAGAACCGCTCGCATCCTCATTCCGGGGATTGAGCGCATTTTTCGCGGTGTCCGCGGCGCCGGAATCGCGCCCGTCGAGGGAAGGTGACTCCGACGTCATGGAGGCCCCAGCATTCTCGAGACTCGGCGCGAACGGTGGCCCGTCAGGCTTGGAACCCGCGGATTGGTGCCCTGGAGGCTGAATCCCGGGAAGAATCGGTGTTGACTGCATCGGCATCCTCCGGACCGCCTGCACCATTTGCAGTCCGGTCACGCAGTCTCAGCAGCAACTGGCCTGCCATTTCAGGCCGGCCCCGATCGACGAAGCCCTCGAGAAGTTCCTGACGCCGCTCCTCGTCGAGCGTCGCGAGCACGTCCACCACGAGATCGTCCTTGTCTCGAGCGAGGAAATTTTCGAGCACCGCGAGGGCGGCGTCGATGTCCATGGCCTCAAGATCTCCGACCATCACCTTGAAGTCCGCATCCCGGGAGCGTGCTTCGAGCGCCTCGATTTTCGCTTCGCGCCGCTGGAGCTTTGCCTCCCGCGCCGAAAGCTCGGCGCGGCGCCGGGCTGCCTGCTGATTGATCTCATCCACCAGAGTCGCCGCCTGCCGCTGGAGCCTTTGTTCGCCGAGCCTCTCCAGGTCGCGATACTGCTCCTGCGCGTCGATGGCACCTTCCGTCGAAAACGGCATCTGCCCCCAACGTTGCAATTCCAGCGCCTCTTCCGCCTCCATCGCCTCAAGTTCCCGACGCTCATCGACGAGGCGAGCAGCCTCGAAGGTCGGCATCTGGAAGATCTCCTGTACCGCCGTCAGTCGCGCCTCGTCGAGGCGGCCGGTCCACCCGAGCCAGCCCGCGGCAAGACCGATCGCCAGTAGATTCACGACGGCCAAGAAGGACACGATGTTCCAGATCGTTTTCATCAACCGGTCTCCATCAATCGGCGTGATCCGCGGATCACGGAGATTTCGTCGAGTTCAGCCTGTTCGCGGCGATCCTGCTCGCAACGCCACTCTTCAAATCGGTGTTCCTTGAGGATCTCTACAGCTCGTCGATCCCGTGAAGCAGCACGGAGTTCCTCGAGCACGCCCTGCAGTCGACGGTGAATCCCCGCGAGTTCAAGCACCACTCGTTGGGCATCCCGCATGCCGGCCAGCGATGCATTGGCCTGTCCCCGCAGCATGTTCGGATCGATCGAACCCGTCAGTCGGCCGCGAAGCTGCTCACGGGATTCACCGATCCTGGATTGTCTCTCTCGCAGACCGTCTTCCAGCCGTCGTCGCGATGCCTCCAACTCCGCTACGCGACGCTGAACAACCTCTTCGGCACGAAGCCGGGCGTCCAGTACTGCTTGAAGTTCGAATCGAAACTTAGCCATCATCGGTCCTCGGATTAAATCAGGATCGGGCGGTCGCCCCGGAAGCGGCGACACGGAGTTGTTCGCTTTCCGCAGCGAGTTCATAGAGCGCCTTGCAAGTGGCGGGAAAACTCGAGCAGTCGCCGCGATCCTGCCGGAGGAAGGCGTCGAGTTTTGGTTTCAAGGCGATCGCGACGTCGGTCATGACATTGGAGCCGGCCGCATAGGCTCCGATGTTGATCAACTCCTGGCTCTCCCGATGGGCCGCGAGCAATTCCAGAATTCGACGCCGCGCCACCTCGTGATTCCGATCGCTGACCTGATCTGCGAGACGCGATATCGATTCCAGAGGATCAATGGCGGGGAAGTGGCCGCGGGCGGCCAGCTTCCGGCTCATCACCACGTGGCCGTCGAGGATGCCGCGAGCGGCATCCGCCACCGGCTCGTTCATGTCGTCGCCTTCGACGAGGACGGTGTACACGCCCGTGATGGAACCCCCACCTTCCAGACTGCCGGCACGCTCGAGTAGTTGCGGCAGGAGCGAAAAGACCGACGGGGTGTACCCTTTGGTCGTCGGCTGTTCACCAGCCGCGAGTCCGATCTGTCTCTGAGCCTGCGCGAACCGGGTGACGGAATCGACCATCAACATCACATCGAGGCCACGATCACGGAAGTGCTCTGCCGCCGTGATGGCCGCCGCCATCGCTCGAACTCGAAGGAGCGGGCTCTCGTCACCAGTCGCAACCACCACCACTGATCGAGCAAGCCCGTCGCCCCCAAGTGCGTTGATGATGAACTCCTTGACTTCACGACCACGTTCCCCGACCAGCGCAATCACGTTCACATCGGCACTGGTTCCGCGTGCAATGCCAGCCATCAACGTGCTCTTCCCCACACCGGCACCAGAGAAGATGCCAATGCGCTGACCCTTGCCGAGGGTGAGCAGGCCGTCCAACGAGCGAATGCCGGTAGCGAGCGGTTCGGAGATCATCCCCCGGGACATCGGATTGACGATCGGAGGGAACAGCGGACGCGCCGAGAGCCCCGCGAGCGGCGGTCCCCCGTCGATCGGTTGCCCGAGACCGTTGAGAACCCTCCCCAGCCAGGAATCACCGACCATCACGGAATCACTGACCCGCTCGAGCCGGACTCGATCACCCGGCGACGTTCCTGTCGAGCCGCCCAGCAACATCACGATGGCCCGTGTCTCGTCGAATCCGATGACTTCGCCGAGCACGCTGCGGGTTCCTCGACTGCCCGACTCGATGCGAACCACGGAACCGATCGGCACTCGAAACCGGCGAACCAGAACCGTCATGCCTCGAACCGAATCGACGGTGCCGACCACGCCTCGCGGCTCGAACCCTTCGAGCGTCTCGATAGATGAGGCAAGCAGGGTCATGAAGGCGACTCCAAACCCTGTTCTTCGCCGCTCGGACCATCGGAAATCCCCGGTGTGGTCCAGTCGTCCAGAAGGTCTGAATCCGATGATGGGCCGTCCGAATCGGCGTCGTTGGACCGAGTGACCTCATCGCTCGGACTGACGTCGATTCCGATCGGCGGGGTGGCCGGCGCGGCGATCGGCGGGGTGGCCGGCGCGGCGATCGGCGGGGTGGCCGGCGCCGGCGGAACTTCCGAGACGGGCCGGTTCATCGGCGCGTCGGTCGACTCCGCAGGAGGGACTTCGAGTAGTTCGGGGAAGAGACCGCTGACGATCCTGGACATCTGTACGTCGAGCCTTGCATCAATTTCGCCGTCGCCCGCCTTGACCACACAACCACCGCGGATCATCTCCGGATCGATCTCGATCGAGACGTCGGCATCCGCCGACCCACGGATCGTCGACATGACCGACGGAAGGTGTTGCTCGACGGCCGGCACGTCCTCCGGATTCAAGGTGATCCGGAGGGAGGTGGAACCGGCCAGCATCTCGATGGCCCCGGAAACCTGATGCTCGACCAGGCTTGGTTCATGAGCCGGGAGCCGGCCAAGCACGCGCTCGGCGATCGCCAGTGACAGCCTGAGGAGATCACGCCGCGCCTCCTCGCGAATCGCGTCGCGACTCGCCATCAGACCGGCGAGTGCCTCGTCCCAGCCGTTGGCAATCGACTCCAGCCGTTCAGACATCGATTCGATCGCGTCCTCGTGGCCTTGCGCCGTCCCTGCCGCCAGACCTTCGACCCGGCCGGCGGCCTCGCCCACCGCTCGTCCTTCCGAGCGACCTACTTCGGCGGCGCATTCGGTTAGTTGGGCTGCCTCGAGCCGTGCGTTGGTGAGGATCGACTCGGCTTCGATTCTGGCAGCCTCGATCAGATCGGTCGCCTCGCGGCGGACGTCCCCGAGGTTGAGAACCACCGCGGAGGTGAGTAATTCGCGAACTTGGACCTTCTTGATGATCGGCAACGATAAGTCTCCGGATTCAGACGATCACATCGCCGCCACCACCACGACCGGCGATCACGATCTCGCCCGAATCCTCGAGCCGGCGCACCGCGTCGACGATTCGCTGCTGCGCAGCCTCCACGTCGCTCACCCGCACCGGACCCATAAACTCCATGTCGTCCTTGATCATCTCGGACGCGCGACTCGACATGTTTCCGAGGATCTTCTCGGAGAGTTCTGTGGACGCCATCTTCAACGCCAGGCAGAGTTCGTCATTCTCGATTTCCTTGAGCATGCGCTGGATGCCCTTGTCGTCGACGAGTTTGATGTCGTCGAAGACAAACATCAGACGCCGGATCTCCTCGACCAGATCAGGATCCTCGGTCTCCACGCCTTCCATGATGGATCGCTCGGTGCTGCGATCGCAGAGATTCAAGATCTCCGCCACGGTGTCGACTCCGCCGACTCGTTCCATGGAATGCATGATCATCGAACTGAGTCGTAGCTCAAGCCCCCGCTCCACCTCCCGGATGACTTCCGGGTTCGTCTGTTCCATGTTCGCGACCCGACGGACGACCTCGATCTGCCGTTCTTCGGGGAGACCGCCGAGGATCTCCGACGCCTTGTGGTGCGGCAGGTGGCTGACGATCAAGGCGATCGTCTGAGGGTGTTCGTCCTGGATGAACGTCAACAGGTTTTCGGTCTCGGTCTTCTGAAGAAAGGCGAATGGCGTCCGTTGGACCTGGGTTTGGATCTGCTGGATGACCCGATCAGCGGTGCCGCCCTCGAGCGAGTCCCTGAGGAGTCGCGTCGCGTAGTCAAGACCACCTTCCCGGGCCCAACCCTGAGCCATCGCAAGGCCGTAGAACTCGTTGATGATCCCCTCGCCAAGCATCGCGGGCACATCACCCAGCGATGCGAGGGCGCGAGTCACTTCCTCAACGGACTCCGTGGGGAGCTCTCTGAGAATGGCGCCGGCGGCCTCGGGCTCAAGCAGCAGGAGCAACACTGCGCTCTTCGCCACACCATCGAGTTCGGCGACGGTGTCGGGGAGTTTTTGGCCCGGTCGGATCGTCATTCGTGCAAGGTCTCCGTCACTCTGAAATCAAGGATCCGTCCGCATCCAGCGACGCAGCAGCGTCGCCACCTCGGACGGTTCCTTCTTGATAAGTTCATTCAACTGATCGAGCATCTGCTTCCGGCGAAGGTCCTCGTCATCAAGTTCGACACCCACCAGCGCGGGCGTCGACTCATCGGCTTCCCCAACGATCTCGGCCGAATCGTCATCGAGCACAGGCGGCACGCCTGCGAGTTCTTCGGCGGTCGGAAGCACATCGGCTTCCGAGGATCGTCGGACCATCATGAACATCATGGCCAGCGAGACCAAGGCCAGTCCGACCAGCCCCGCGTTCTTGAATGCCTGGCCACTCTCCCCTCCTGCAAGCCCTGCGATCGTCTCGGTGACCGAGCGCACGCCGGCGGATTCCCCGCCACCGCGTACCGCGAAGGGCATGATCGCCACCTTGACCTCGCCGATGCCCCCATCTCGAAGACTCGAGTTGTCGACCAGCGGCTCGAGTAAGGCCACGATCTCCGCTCTCAAGTTTTCCTTCGCAAGATCCAGATCCTCCGCGGTCACTTCCGCCGAGTCGTCCTCGAGTTCCGAGCGAATCGCCGCCTTGACCTCCGCGAGGGAGAGCAGGACCGCCGCCGAGAACTTGATCGGATGATTCGCGGTCTGGACGATTTCGGTCTGGACACCGGGTACGCCAACGATGTTCTCGATCTCTTCGGTCTCCCGGGTGGCGAGACCCCGTGACGAGACGGGATTACCGCCGATCGTCGCAGCCCCTCCCACCTGCGCTTGCGCAAGCCCGGAGTTCGAGCGGTATCCCGGTGTCCCGCCGTTCGCCGACCCACGTATGGGCGTCCGCGACTCATCCGTTCGCTTGGACCGTTCGGCCTTTACCGGTTTGCCGATCTGAGTTTTCTTCTCGTGGATCTCGGCGGTGAGAATCTGGGCATTGACGCTGATCTGGGCCTGCGGAAACGCGCGGAGCACGAGACGGTTCAATCGCTCACGAGCATCACGTTCGAAGGCGCGGACCTTGGACAGATAGTCGCCCCCGATGCCCCCACCGCCTTCACCGAATGTAAAGGCCCGTCCGCCGTTCCGGCCGTCGGTCACCGTGATGTTCTCGAGGAGGAGATCGTTCTCAACCGTGATCGCGATCAAGGCAATCGATTCCGCAAGGTTTCGATCGAGTTCGCCGAATTTCAATCGGACCATGACGTTGGCGCTGGGGGCTGGGCCGTCAAGCACGAACGCCTTTCGTTTTCCGCCGGAGAAGGAGATGTTGACGGTATCAACGCCCTCGATCATCCGAATGTTTTTCTCGGCCTGCGAAACTCGATCGCGTCGCCAGTTCTCCTGCATTTCGGATTCAGCCTGCCAGCCGCCTCCGCCACCGCCGCCTACGACGTCATCGTCGATGCGAGGTGCATACCCCTTCTTCTCGAGGAATCCGGTGATCTCAGCTTTCTTCTTCGTCTCGACGAGGATCGAGCCAGGTTGCCCGCTGTCGGAAACCTCGTGTCCCGACCCGCGAAGGCTCTCCAACGCGACCAGCTTCTCCTCGACACGGACCGAGACGGGAGTCATGGAGGGTCCCGCCGCGTATTGCGATACGAGAAAGAAACCCATGGCCAGAATGATGGCGATCGAACCGATCAGAAGCCTGGCCGAAGGTCCGAGCTCGCTGAGTCGACGCGAGAGATGATTGATCGAATCTCGAAATCTCTGAACCACGGGGGAGGCCTCCATGCCAACCGTCGTGTACCGCGTGCTTTCCGTGCCTCCGCACCGCATTCGTCATCCTGACGAGCGAGACGGGCCGGGCTCTCATTCACCGACCAGGAGTGGAATCCGGTCGGTGAGGAGAATCACACACGAACATTCTTGACCTCGTCGTATGCATCGACGAGTTTGTTTCGAACCGCGAGGAGCATGCGGAATGCCGTATCCGCCGTCTCGGTCGCGACAATGACCTGATCGAGCGAAGCCTCACCGGCGACCGCATCGATCTTGACCTGCTCCGCATTCTGCTGAAGCTTGTCGATTTCCGCGATCTGACTCATCAGATCGTTCTTAAAGTCCAATCCCCCTGTTCCAGACTTGCCATTGGCCGGACTTCCAAGTCCGGAGATCCCGTTCAATCCTGGCGCCGAGGCGCCGTTGGCCGGGTTGTTTGAGATCAGTCCGAGTGGGTCACTCATGATTGGCATCCGTCAACAGGGTTCTGGTCATCACGCAAGAACGCGAAGACCTGCATCGATCATCGACCGTGTGGCCTCTACAGCCTGAATGTTGGCTTCATACGCCCGAAGCGCCTCGATCCCATCCACCATCGCGGTGGCATAGTCCACCGCCGGGTAATAGACGAATCCATCCTCGCGGGCGGCTGGGTTGTCCGGGTCCTTCACCGGATTGAAGGTCGCAAGCCGGTCGATCCCCGCCACGTGGACTCCGAGGGGATCGCCGGAGACCGGATTTCCGGCCCCAAATCGAACTTTCATGACCTCGAATTCCGGGGTCCGCTGGTTTGCCAGGTTCGCGGTGATGGCATCCATGCGTACCCGCTGGGCTTGCAAACCGGAACTGGAGATATCGAAGGCGCCGTAGATGCTCATTGGTTGTGTCCCATCCCAAAGTCAACGTTTAGAAGGTCAAGGTCGTTCACGAATCGCAGAACGAAGAAGGTCATGTGACTTTCGAAAAAGCTCGCTGGCAAATCGGAACGACATGGCGTTCTCGCTCAAACCCTGCATGAGCTGTTCCAGATTCCGGTCATTTCCGTCGTGGTAGAGCAAATTGTCCTGCCCGGTCGTGGGACGTAGTTCCATCCCGGCAGCCGAGAACCGGATTCCCTTGCGATCCGCGAACACGCCGTCGCCCGCCACAACGTTCCCGCCACCGTGCTCGCTCCGATCTCGGGCGTCCTTCATGGCGGCCTGAAACTCAGAAACCGGGACATCACGCGATCGGTACCCGGGGGTATCAATGTTGGCGATGTTGTCCTGCAGGATCTCGTTGCGTTTCCAGGAGAACTGCATCAGACGTTCGAGATAGGGTGTCGCGCCCCAATCGCTGATTCCATCGGCACTCATCGGTCACCCTCCGATCGGTGCGCAGAATCGGCCCGATCAGCCAGAAACGACTCTGGTTCGGCCGCAGAATGTGCGCGAGTGCGGGTCAAAGGTCCGCCTCGACAATCCGCTCTTCCTTCCACTTCTTGAGCTTGAGCCCCAGCGTCCGTACCCCAATTCCGAGATCCCGAGCCGACCGCTGGCGATGGCCCTCGTTTCGCCGAAGGGTGGCGACGATGGTCTCGCGTTCAATGTCGGCAAGCGTGAGCTCACCATCGCACGCCAGCCAGGTCGTTCCGTTGGTTCCGGTCTCCGGACCCGACTTCACTTCGGTGGTCGAGGACGAGAGCCCGACCTGGACTCCGCCCATCGCGGTCGCCGAGCCAGGGCCGGCCCCCAGCCAGGGAGCGATCAGCGACGCGGAGATTTCTTCCGTGGTCGCCAGCACGGCCGCACGTTCGCAGATGTTCTGCAACTCACGCACGTTTCCGGGCCAGGCATATCCCCGCATCGCAGTCGCGCCGTCGGCAGTAAGTTTCTTCGGGGAACGACCTTCGCGAGCCGCGACCGACTCGAAGAAGTGAGTCGACAAGGCTTCGATGTCTTCGGTTCGCTCACGAAGCGCCGGCATCACGATCGGAAGCACGTTGAGCCGGAAGAAGAGGTCACCCCTGAATCGACCCGCGTCGACCTCGGACGAGAGATCGCGGTTGGTGGTCGCGATCAGCCGCACGTCCACCGTCTGAGTGGTACTGGATCCCACCCGCTCGAACGTTCGTTCCTGCAGAACCCGAAGCAGCTTGGCCTGAAGTTCGGGCGGAATCTCGCTGATCTCGTCAAGAAGCAGTGTTCCCCCGTGGGCCAGTTCGAATCGCCCCTTGCGGAGCTTGTCGGCCCCGGTAAAGGCGCCCTTCTCATGGCCAAACAGTTCGCTCTCCAGAAGGCTCGCGGACAGGGCGGCGCAGTTGATGGCAAGAAAAGGCGCCTCCGCTCGTGGACTCGCCGCGTGAATCGCCCGGGCCGCAACCTCCTTGCCGGTACCGCTTTCACCGCTGATCAGTACTGTTCCGTGACTGTCAGCGATTCTGGTCAGGCGTTCACGGAGATCGGCCATCACCGGGCCGGCCCCCACCATGTCCTGGCCGCCGGCATCGCGACCGGCCGGAGTCGCCGCCGCACGAAGCACCTGATTCTCCTTGCGAAGACGACCGTGTTCAATCGCTCGATCGACGGCGATGGCAAGCTCATCACCGCTGAACGGCTTGGTCACGTAGTCGAACGCGCCCTCACGCATGGCTTCGACGGCCGTGGCGACCGTGGCGTAGGCGGTCATGAGAATCACCGGAAGGTCCTCGTCGACTTTCCGGATCTCGGCGAGAAGTTCGAGCCCGCTCATGCCGGGCATCTGCAGGTCGGTCACCACCGCATCCGGTTTCTTTTCGGTGAACTTGGCGATCGCCATTTCACCGTTGGCAGCACTAATCACCGTGTGACCCCGACGACCGAGGATCGTCGCAACGCTGTCTCTCATCATTTCCTTGTCATCAACTACGAGAATCTTCGCCATCCGTCGCCTCCGTCGCCCGTGGCGACTTGATTCGGTCAAGTGGTCTCAGGCCGCTCCGCGGCCTGAGTTGTCTCTGACGCGACGCCGCACGGCGCCTTCCAGAGACCTGCCATCCTCTTCAACATCGCCATCCGAGATCTCCGTTCGGGGATCTCGAGGAAGCGACAGACACATAATTGTTCCGGGGTCGCCGGCGGAGACGTCGAGCCGTCCACCGTGCGCGTCGACGATTCGATGCACGATCGCGAGCCCAAGCCCTGTCCCTTCCGCTCGTGTGGTAAAGAACGGGTTGAACATCCGCTCGCGGATCTCTTCGGGAATGCCCGGGCCGGTATCGCGAATCTCGAATACCACGTGCGGGACGTTTCCCCGCTCCGGATCTCGAAGTTCCCGACAGCAGAGGCTCACCATCAGACGACGCGGGCCATCGACCATCGCCATGGCTTCGCAGGCGTTCCGGACCAGGTTCAACAGCGACTGCTCCAACAGCGACGCATCCGCCATGATCTCGAGCTCTTCATCCAACGAGAGATCAACATCGATGCCATGGGCATCCACGAGGTCTTCCGCGTGGGCGACCGCCGCGATGACGACCTCAGAGGGCCGTACGCTCGCCGCCCTGACCTGCGTATCGCGAGCGAAGGACAACACGTCGCCGACGATGGCATCCAGGCGGGTGACCGACCTCGAGACCCGACCGCAGAGTTCCAACTCGCCCGGGCGATCGACCAAATCCTCGGTCAAAGCCTCGAGATTGAGGGCAATCGCCCCCAGCGGATTCCGAATCTCATGCGCGATGCCGGCGGCCATTTCGCCGAGGGCTGCGAGTTGCCGGGAGCGACGAAGCCGACGGTGTGTTTCATTGAGTTCGGTCTTCAAGGTCGCGACCTCATCCCGGAGGGACGAATGAGTCGATTCCAATCGCGCCGTCACGTCGTTGAAGGATCGAACGAGCTCCGCAAAATCGTCCGCATCGATCGGCGACGACTTGCCGACAGGCTCGAGAGCATTGGCCATGGTCTCGATGACACTCATCCGGCTCGCCCCGTCAAGTCGCGTCCGGAAGGTGAACCCGTCGTCCCGGCGGCCTGATAAGCCCGCCCGACCCGACTTCCCCGAGTCACCTTCTCAAGTTCGATCCGGGTCTCGTTTCCGGCCGCTTCCATGGCTTTGAGATCTGTGACATCTCGCGCCTCGATCTCTGCGACCAGCCGCTCGGCTTCGTCGATCCTCTTCAGCACCGAGGCGTCGCCCGATCCCGCGGAGGCCCGCGCTGCATCCTCGAACGCCTCGGCGTCGGCGACGAGGGTTTCGATGATCGCGGTTCGTTCCGCGAGCAGACGCTCCATCGCACCGAATTGTCGATCGCGGATTGCGGCGGACAATCGACCAGAAACGCTCGCCATGGCGGTCAATCGTTCGATACGAGTATCGATCAAGTGGCCGATGTCGTCGCGGCGTGTTTCATCGAGGGCCTGGGTCATCCCGCACCTCCACGACCACCGGGGGGGAAGAGCTGAAGCCATCGATCGAGCGATCGACTCCCACCACCGATGAAGAGATCGGGGCCGTGATCCGCCATCCGATCCGAAGATGCATTTTCGAACGTCCCGGGATCTCCAACCAGTCCGGGCTGGTTTCGACGCAACTTCTCGATCCGCTGGAGTTTGATCCGAGCTCGCCTCGTTGCCTTTCCGGCGATCTCATCGTTACCGAGACTCGATGCGAGATTCGCGAGACAGACCAGCGCTTCGATTGCCACCGGCTCTTCGGCGAATCGCTGCTCGACCTCGCGGTAGATCGCCATCGCCCGTCCAGATTCGCCCAACCGCTCGAGTACCTCGCCACGCTGCAGACCTGCGACACGAAGTAGGTGCCGCTGAATGGGACTGAGCCGCGGGGCGTCCGGGCCGTCGAAGACGGCGACCACACCCTCGAATCGATCGAAGGCCTGATTCAACGAACGACGATAGGAGGCTTCGAGTTCCGTTCGATATCCGGGCGAAATTGGCGCCGCCTCGAGCCCGGGGGTCTGGTCGTCGTCGAGAAGACGATCGAGTTCCTTGGCCCGACTCGCCCAGGCGATACCCGCCATTGCGGCGCACTCGCCCCAACGAGGATCGGTGGCATACCGATCGAGCCATGGTTCAAAGACCTCAACCGCTTCAATCCATCGTTTCTGCACGGTAAAAAGGCGGCCGAGGTGGAACGTCGCGTCACGATAATCCGATGATCGCGGGTCGACTTCGCGACCTTCAAGGAAGTCCCGCAACAGACTTTCCGCTTCCAGCTGACTGCCCGAACCGGATCCGACCAGGAGTACCCGGGCGAGCCCGACTTTGGCCTTGGTCCAGTAGCCTGACTTTTCATCCGGACGTTCGGTGCCTTCCCGAAGCAGACTGCGATACCACAACTCCGCTTCTTCAAGCTGAAGGAGTCCGTGAAGACCGACGGCGATGCGATACATCGCTTCCGGTCGATTCTTGTGATCAGCCCTGCTCTCCACGAAACGCTGGTATAGCGCCAACGCCTGCTTCGGACGCCCACCCGTGTCGTAGAGCACCGCCGCCTGCCACAGCAGGTCGTGCTCATAGGTCTTCGAGGGCGTGAGAAGATCGAGTTCGAGCACGGCCTCGGCCGCGGCGATGAAATGCTCGTTGGCCTCGACCCGAACCGCCAGCGGAATGGACTCATACGGGAGATCTCTCAGGTCCAAACCTGCGAATTCCGGGCCGATCAGGATATCCGCCGATCGACGATGCGAATCAGCAACCAGGAGGAGCGCCCGCATTCGAACATCATCATCCGTGCTGAACTCAAGACCAAAGATCGCGAAATCGCGGGCGAGTCGAATCATCGCCGACTGTTCCATTCGATCCGCAATTCCCCCGGCGCGATCGACGGCCATCGCCGCACCCCGCATCGCGGTCCGAACCGCCTGCTCGACGACCGAAGACGCAAAGTCCGGGTGAGACGAGATGATCGAGGCCGCATCACGGAAATGACGAGCTGACGCGGCATGGTCTCCACGCAGAATGGCGGCCTCTCCCAGACCGACCCGCGCCTGAAGTCGATGCCGGGCTGCGGGGGACGCCAATGCGTCGATCGCGTCGAACCGCTTCACAGCCTCGGTGATCTCTCCCCTCGCCAGAAGGAGACGTCCTAAGGAGATTCCAGCCTCCGCGGCGACGTTTGAGTTCGCGAGAAGGCGGTCGAGCGCGAATTCATACCGTTCCGATGCCGGGACCGGACGACCGTCGGCGAGATACGCATGACCGAGCAGGACATGCAGTTCGGACCAGTTGACTTCCTCGGTCGATTGCCCTTCGAGTTCCGCCTCGAGACGTTGCATGTCGACGATGAGACGAGGTACCAACCCCGCAATATCGCCTTCACGAATTCGCACCCGGGCACGGAAACCCACCGCCCACGCTTCGAGGCCGATGCCTGGGGCTTCAGAGAGCAGCGTCGCGACACTTTCGAGCAATCCTGCTCCATCGACGTTGCGATCAAGATCCTCCAGCAGCTGCCTTTGAAGCAGGTGATGCCGGCGTTGTTTCGAGTCCGTGGCGATCCCAAGGTCCCCGGCATGTGCCAGCACCCCGAACCGATCTACCGCCTCCTCCGTCCGGCCCGCCTTCATCTCACAGATCGCCAATCGGTAGAACTGGCGTTCAGAGAGTTCGGCACCGACCGAAACCGCATCCGAGTAGGCATCCGCGACCCTGCCGGCCATGCGGGGGTCGGCATGTTCCAGAGGGGCATGAAGCACCGCCAAGTAGTCGGCCAGCAGGACACGATGGGGAATCACAAAATCGGGATTCGTTTCAGCATCCGCCGCGACATCCTGTAGTGAGGCGGCGACGCCATCCAAATCCCCCACTGCAAGTCTCTCTTGCGCGAATTGAAGGGTCGAGTCCGGGTCGATCTCCGCCGCAACGGTCTGCGTTCGGTGCCACACCGCGGCGAGAATCGCCAGAAGCGACATGGCAATCAGCGGGAACTGCCATGCTCGACCCCGAATTGGAGATTCGATGCGACCAAGGGCCTCCAGCGCCGCAGCATCATGCGCAGGCGTGGGCTCCTCAGAACGGCTCCCGACTCCGGTTTCTAGATGATCGTCTGACACGAGATCCTCTCATTTCGCGTCCGAAACCCCCGTGAGGGGGCATCGAGACACGCCGATCTGTGGCGACTCCATTCGCCAGCGCAATATTTATCGGCTGCAAGGCCAAGAATCCTCCAACCCTGCCGATTATTCGCGCATCGAATGCGCCTTTCCCTGGTTTGAACTCAATCGCCCAGGGATGGCGGGGGCGGGTCGGCGTCGTTGGTCGACTCCTCGGCGTCCGACGGCGTCGCGTCACGAACGACCACGCAGGTCCGTGAGAGCAGTTCGGACATGCCGCGAGTCAGGGGGTCAATGAACACCAGAAAGCCGAGCGGTGGCAGCAACAGGACCACAAGCTTCAAGGCCGCCCGCAGACCACGTTGAACCACACTTGGCCGTGAGCCGTCAAGCGCCGAGACCTGTCCGCCGACCATCATCTTTCCGATCGACCGGGCGAAGAGCACCTCAGTGATTCCGGCGATGGTGGCCGTGACGAAGATCGCGAACACCGCCGGAAGCGCGGTTTCTGGATCTCCTGCTCGAAAGCTTTCGACGAATTCCCCGGGATCGATCTTGAAGACCAGCACCGTGATCATCGCGCCGGGAATGAAGTCGATGCAGAGCGCCGCGAGGCGACGGGGAATCGGGAGCGGGCGAAGCCCGGGCGCGGGCTGCTGAGGGGACCGCTCGATGAGGGGCCGGAGAAGGAGCGCCGCGATCAGCGACGAAACCATGGCGATCCCGGTCCAGGGGTACTGAAGAAGCGAGGACTCATCCGTCTCGTCGACCGGCCTGACCGACGCTCCCAGCGCCCCGCTCAACGGGTCGACCGGAAGGATCCGAATTCCATCGTCATCGATGTCAAGGAGCCACGGCCCCATCGAGGTTCCCACCACCCCGAGCGGTCTTCCGATCCGGTCGGCTGGAATTTTCGCCAGCTGAAGCGCGGTCGGCGACTGTGACGCATCTGACCGGATGTAGTCGATCGCCACGCCGCCCGCGGCATCATCAGTCTCACTGGCGATGACGATGCCGCCTTGCGACTCGATGATCGCGATTGGCCGAAGCCCCGATTCCAGAGGAAGCTCGACCGTGCTCCAGCCGGACTCATTCATTCCCGAGAGCTTCCAGACGGCCCCGTCATCAGTCCAGGCCACGAACAATCGCGTGCGACCGGACTCCCCACCGCGGCCGACTACCGCGGCCACAGCATTCGAGAATCCGTCGGGCATCGCCCGGGTCGTCCAACGCCAACGCTCGGGTGGTGCGATCAGGAAGCCTGCCCCTTGGCTCCATGACAGGTCCTCCGGCGGCGATTCGGATTCATCCAGTTCCGATGTGACCGACTCCACGTCATTCGGACTCGATTGCCGCTCCCGAATAATCCCTCTCGCCGTCCGCTGCGAAGGAAGCGTGACCGCGAACGGCCCGTCCTCGGTCGCCGTGATGCCCGCGAGCACCGGCTCCTTGGGAAGGATGGGGAGGATCTCGAACCGACCGAGGGGTTCCGCGAACCAGACTTTGGTCGTCGGATTCAGAGCGATTTTGAACGAGATGACCTCGCGTTGCGGTCGGACCGCGTCGAACGGAGGAAGGACGATCCAGCATCGGTCGCCATCGGCCGCGATCGCTTCCGGATTCCGAGGAACCGTCGTGACCGTCCGGGCGACCCCTGGGCCGACCTGCGCGTCCAAGTGCATGATCTCGAATCCAGAGGCGGCGTCCCCACCCGGACGCACCACAAAAACATGACGCCCGCCGGAGGCGGCAAGCACCACCGGCTCCGAATCATCGTCAGCCGCCGAGGCGAAGACCGTTGCCGCGTGAAGGATCGCGGCGGCGATCCAAATCGCGATGACCTGAAAGATGAAAGCTCGGGATGAACTCGACGCCATCATTCTGCCTCCGACTGACGAACATCATCAATCCGCACCGGATTCGATCGCTCGATCTGGACCTCAAGGTCAAAGAGACGTGTACTGATCCGGCCGCCGGCGAGCGGTGCATCGAGACTCATGACCAATCGCTCGCCACGATCTCGCCGGATCTCCATTCGATAGGGAATCCTGGGCCACGCCCCCGGCGGCGATCCGATCCGATCCACCGAGTTCACCTTCGTGAGTACGGACATCGCCACTTCGATCCCCGAGTCGTCGAAAAGCCGGATCGACGCGGGACCATCGAGCGACCGGTGAATCCGGACTTCCAATCTTCCGGGAGAAACGACCCGCTCGCTTCCGTCGCCCACGGCGATTTCGCGGAGCGTGAACCGAAACCCCTCGCCGATGCTCACGAAGTCCTCGGGCGCCTCGATCGGAAAGGGCACCAGTCCGATCATGGCCATGAGGACGGGCGGTGCCAGGAGCCGATCCGGCCCAAGTACCGTCGCCGACGAGTCCACGTCTTGAATCCGAAGCGTCACCTCATCGCCAGATTCGTCGAAGATCCACCAGCTTGGTCCGTTCCAAGACGCCGATACCAGCGTCGATCCCAGTTTCGAAATCTTGATCGCGGCCTTGGAATCGCCGCCTCTCCAGATGCGATGATCCGCCTGTTCCTGTTGCATGCGATCCTGCTCATCACGCATGTCAATCGTGATCGTCCCTGCGGACGTGAAGTGATCGAGGAGGCCGAGCCGCTGGTTCTGGGTGTCGGCGAGTCTCGCCCACTCGGGCGCTGATCCCGGACGAATGGTGCCTTGGTCATCGGGGACGGTCCGCGGGACGACCTCGCAACCCGCGAAGATCGACACGATCGCCATCACCCGAAGCAACGAGATGCCATGACCTAGACCTAGACCTAGACCTAGACCTAGACCATGACCTCGACCATGACCTAGACCATGACCTAGACCAAGGAATGACACGAACGGCTCGGAAGATCGCACACGACCCGGAGACACCTCGGGCTACCCCTCGTCCGCGAGAATGGTCGAAAGTTGTTCCGCGATGGCATCCGCGTCTTCTTCCGAGAGACGCGGATCGACCACCGGCCAGAGCGGCGCGTCATCACCTCCGCCGACTCGCTTCAGCACCCAGACCTCGTCATCACCCTTCCGAAGACGATCCACCATTCGAAGCTTTCGCCGTCGGAGGAGAATCAGTCCGAGTACGAATCGGAACGCCTGTCGTGCCGGATCCTGTTCCGACTCCGCCGCGAGTCGCTCAAAAAGATCGACGAGCGTCTCGTCATCCACGAACATCTGTCGTTTGGAACTCGGGTCGGGGACCTCCGTCCGCCACCAGCAGAGCACCCGGTCCCCCAGACTTCGAGCAGGATCCGCCGATTCCCAGACGGCCGGATCGAAGTCAAGCCGCTCGAGAACGGGCCGATCGGGCCGGTCGTCACCGACCAGAGGCCGTACCAAAGCCGCCACGCAAGGCGACCCCACCCCGAGTTCGGCGTCGGATTCAGCGCATCGACCGGTCGATCGACCGATCACCAGACCCTTCAAAATCGTGGACATGGGAGCATCCTAGCCGACGAAGGTTCTGCCCGGACCGGATCCGCGGGTGGTCCTCGATATACTCATAGTCCAGACCCATGCCAACTTCACGACTTCCAGCCTTCCTTGACGTCTTCAGAGGCTACGAGCCCATCGAACTCGTGGTGGAGTTGTCGATCATCTGGCTCGTCGTCTGGATGATCCTCCGATTCCTCCGTCGCTCCAGTGGCGCGGGCGTGATTCGAGGCTTCGCGGTCCTGCTGGTGGTCGTGGCGATCCTGCTTCGACTGACCGGAGATACCAACGACACCCTCGGGCGGATCCGTTTTCTTGGCGATCGGGTCGTCGGCCTCGTCGCCATCATGCTCGTCGTGGTCTTCCAACCCGAACTCCGTCAGGCGATGATCACCCTCGGCCGTGCCAAGATCTTCGGCCGAAGCCCGGCCGGTCGGGATCGTGTGATCACCGCCGTCTCGGAAGCAGTGGACTTCCTGGCGAAGAGTCAGTTCGGCGCGATCATTGTCTTCGAACGATCTCTGGGATTGGAATCACTTCTCCGCAACTCCGTTCCGATCGACGCAACCGTCGATCCTCGGCTCATGCAGTCGATCTTCTATCCCAACAACCCACTCCACGATCTCGCGGTGGTGATTCGTGAGGATCGGATCGTCGCGGCGAAGGTGCAGCTTCCGCTCGCACCCTCCGGCGTCGTTCCGAGTCAACTCGGAAGTCGACATCGGGCGGCGGTCGGCGTCACGCTCGACTCCGACTGTTTAGTGGTGGTGGTGAGCGAGGAAAACGGCCGGATCCGGATCGCGGAAAATGGTGAACTCTCACCTCCCATCGCTCGCGATCGATTCGCCGCTGAACTCGCCAAACGCCTCTCGGTGGTCAAGGATCCCCCGCCCTCGAGCGTGAGTGAGGAGGCCGACTGATGGAATCGCGTCGCGGACGAATTGGCAACGTGGTCACGATCAGTCTCGTGACCGTCCTGATCTGGATCTGGGCGGCAGGTGAAACCCGCGAGGACATCACGTCGTTCACGGACCTCCGACTGGTCGGACAGACCCAGGGCTCCGTGCAGATCACGCCTGCGGAAATCAACTCCGTCAGTTTTCAGATGCGAGGCGCAAAACGAGCCATCGACGCGATGGCCGTGCTGTTCCGCGAGCCCCTTGATATCCAGATCGGCACGATGGGAATCCCCGCCGAGCCAGGCGTCCACGAGATCGATCTCCTGACCGTCGGACGGTTTCTCGCCGAACAAGAGGACCTTCCGGTCACGTTCCTTTCGGCAGATCCGGAAGTCACCTCGATCTCCATCAAATCACTGGTGACGCGCTCCATGACCATCCAAGTGGTCCTTCCGGACGGCGTTCGCACCGCCGGCGCCGTCGAGGTCGCACCATCGGAAGCCTCTATCACCTTGCCCTCGTCGCTCGCGACTCTTCCCAATCTCTCGATCGACGCAACAGTGTCGGACCAAGACCTGGCAACACTGACCCCGGGAAGACTCCAGGAGATCGAAGCCACGCTCGGCCTTCCGGAGAGCCTCGTTGAATTCGCCGAGGAGATCACCATCACACCACGGAAGGTCCTCGTCCGAGTGAAACTCGTCTCGGCCGAATCAACCTTTCTCGTGCCATCAATTCCCGTCCAGATCGCGGGACCACCGACCGATCTTGACCAGTATCTGGTGACCATCGATCCCGCCGCGGCGTTTCTACGCGACGTCACTCTCCGCGGACCCGCGGATGCGATCGCGAACATCGCCGAAGGAAAGGTGAGCGTGCTCGCGTTCCTTCACCTCACCAGCGACGACCTGGTGCAGGGCATCACGGAAAAAGCGGTTTCGATGTGGCAACTCCCGCCGGGGGTCACGGTGTCCAGCATCGGAGATGATGCGACCTCGAACCCGATGGTTTCACTCACCATCGAAGATCGATCTTCGCAACCCTGACTCCGGTCTCAACCGGGATCCGTGATGGTCCGGCGGACCGCGGAATCGCCCGGCAATAAAACTTGGAATCGAAGTGAGCAGGGCGGAACGGCTTCAATCGGTCCAGACGATCGCCGCCCAGTTCTTACGCCCTCTTCTGAGCAATGTGAATCCGCCGTCGAGAAGATCTCCGTTCTCGAACGGACGATCCTCCGCAATCGGTTCACCGTTGATCCGGACCGCGCCACCTTTGATGAATTCACGGACTTCCCGGTTGCTCGACGCGAGACCAAGGTCCTTCAACGCCGCACCGAGGGTGGGTCGCTCATCGGCGAGCAGGGTCTTTCGAGACATCGTTTTTGATGGGAGATCGTCGGCAATCGTTCGGAGGGTGGCTTCATCGAGACCACGGACTTCACCGCTAAAAAGCGCGGTCGCCGCAGACTTCGCCGAGTCCACCGCAGCAGTTCCGTGAAGCATGCCGGTCACTTCGTCCGCCAGTCGACGTTGCGCCGCACGTTCCTGGGGGCGTTCGCGGTTCGCGGCTTCGAGCGACTCGATCTCGATTCGATCTAGGAAGGTGAACCACTTCAGGAAGTTGACCACATCGCCGTCGGCGGAGTTCAACCAGAACTGATGAAATCGATAGGGACTCGTCCGTTCCGGGGTGAGCCAGATCGCCCCCGCTTCGGACTTTCCGAACTTGCCACCGTCGGCCTTGGTAACCAGCGGCGCCGTGATGCCGTACGTCTCGGCGCCCTCGTCCGCTTCGGATCGCTCGAGTCGCCTGGTGAGGTCGATTCCCGCGACGATATTCCCGTACTGGTCGCTTCCGCCCATCTGAATCGTCACCCCGCGGGTGCGATTGAGATGGAGAAAATCGTAGGCCTGAAGCACTTGATAGCTGAACTCCGTGTAACTGATCCCCTGCTCGCGCTCGTTCAGGCGCGAGCTCACGGACTCTTTCTGCATCATCACGTTCACCGAAAAGTGCTTCCCGATGTCTCGGAGCAAGTCGATGAATCCGATCCGGGAGAGCCACTCGAGATTGTCGACGATCTCCGCACGATTCCCACATTCGGTCGAGAAGTCGAGCACCCGCTCGAAGATCGGTCGTTGCGCCTCAACGTTGCCCTGGACCTGTTCGGTGGTGAGGAGTGGCCGCTCGGCGCTCTTGCCGGATGGGTCGCCGATCATCCCGGTTCCACCGCCCATGACGATCACCGGGTGATGCCCCGACCGTTGAAAATGCGCGAGCAGCATGATCGGAATGAGGTTACCGATGGTGAGGCTGTCCGCCGTCGGATCGAAACCGACGTAGGCGGACCGGGGCTTTTCGGCGAGATGGGCCGCCAGCTGTTCGGACGTGGTTTGATGCAACAGACCACGCCACGCGAGTTCATCAAGAAAGTTGCTCAAGGCTGGCTCGCGGATCGAAGAAGAAGAGTCGCCTCACGTAGGGCCGGACCACTATATGTCGTCGAGGACGTCTTCTCGACTTGACCGTCGTCTTCGAAGATCAAGCTTTGGCGACCGACTCGGTCTTTGCCGCGATGTCGCTGATCATCGAATGCCACGAGGCGTCGAAGGAATCACGGCCCTCGATCTGCAGCCGTGCGGCCAGCGCCTCGAGGTCGATCCCGGCGGAAGTGACGCCGCTGAGCACGGATTCGCAGTCCCCGCCGTCGCTCGGAATGCCGCCATCGACGGCTCCATGATCCGCGAACGCCAGAAGTGTCTTCTCGGGCATGGTATTGACCGTCTCGGGCGCCGCCAGGGCGGTGATGTACAACGTGTCCGGAAGTGCTGGATCCTTGGTCCCGGTGCTTGCCATCAGGAGACGCTGCGGCTTCGCACCGTGCTCCTTCAACTCAGCCCAACGTTCGCCGTTCACGAAGTCGTAGAACGCCTTGTAGGTCCGCTCGCTGATCGCGATGCCGACCGCGTTCTTCAGGTCGCCCTGCAGTTCGTCGGCGGTCGCCTTGTCCCAGCGTGAGACGAAGAGGCTCGCGACCGAACAGACGAACGGATCCAGGCCCGCCTCGATGCGACGTTCGATGCCGCGGGTGTAGGCTTCCGCAGCCGCGAGGTAGTGCTCTCGCGAGAAGAGCAACGTGACGTTGACCGGAACCCCCGAGAAGATGAGTTCCTCGATCGCCGGCAGGCCTTCCTGCGTTCCTGGGACCTTGATGAAGAGATTCTTGCGATCGGCCTTCGCGTGCAGATGCTTTGCCTGAGTAATGGTGTTCGCGGTGTCATTTGCGAGAAGGGGCGAGACCTCGAGGCTGACCCAGCCATCGACGCCGCCAGTGGCCTCGTGAATCGGCTTGAAGAGATCCGCGGCCCTCCGGAGATCGTTGATCGCGAGTTCGAAGAAGAGCGACTCCGTATCCAGCCCATTCCCCAGAAGCTCACGGATTTGATCGTTGTAACTGTCGGAGCCACCGATCGCTTTCTGGAAGATCGACGGATTCGAAGTGAGACCCGTGACCGAAAGGTCATCGATATACCGCTGGAGGGTTCCGTCGTTGAGAAGATCTCGAGTGATGTTGTCGAGCCAAAGGCTCTGGCCGAGGTCGTGGAGGTCGCGGGTGGCGGTCATCGGAAGGATCCCTAAAGTGGGGCACGCAGTCGGGAATCTCGCAGTCCAGAACGATCTGGATGCGGTTCTGGTAGTTTCGCCCTTTAGCGTATCAGGCATGACGGGGCTGTCTACTGGCACCGAATGCGATTGACCGACGGATTTCTCTGGAGAAGCAACAAATATGAGCCTCAGCAGCCTCATCGACCGACCCCGTCTCGACCAACTCCCCGAGTGGAAGGCCCTCGCTCGCCATCGGAAGGCCATGGCGAAGACCTCCATCGCAGATCTGTTCGCAGGGGATGCTCGCCGCAGTTCGAAGTGCACCACCGAAGCCCTCGGCATCCACTTTGACTGGTCAAAGCACCTGGTCACGGACGAGACCATGAAGTTGCTGTTCGCACTGGCGAAGGCCTCCGGCGTTGAGGGGCATCGCAAGGCGATGTTCAAGGGCGAGAAGATCAACATCACAGAGGATCGGGCCGTGCTTCACACCGCCCTGAGAGCCCCCGCCGACGCCGTGATCAAGGTCGATGGCGAGAACGTGGTTCCGGCCGTACATGACGTACTCCGACGGATGGGAACCTTTGCGAACCGGATTCGGAGTGGCAAGTGGAAAGGGCACTCCGGAAAGGCGATCAAGAACATCGTCAACATCGGCATCGGTGGTTCCGACCTCGGCCCCGCCATGGCCTACGACGCGCTTCGAAAGTATTCGAGTCGGGATCTGACGATTCGATTCGTCTCCAACGTCGATGCCAACGATTTCTACGAGAAGACACTCGATCTCGATCCGACAGAGACGTTATTCATCGTCTGCAGTAAGACGTTCACGACGCTTGAGACGATGACCAACGCGCATACCGCGCGAAAATGGGTCCTCAAGGCGTTCGGCGGAGATTCCGCCGCGAGTGCGAAGCACTTTGTCGCCGTCTCGACCAATGCGGATGAAGTTGCCAAGTTTGGGATCGACACCAAGAACATGTTCGGATTCTGGGACTGGGTCGGTGGGCGTTACTCGATGGACTCCGCGGTCGGCCTCAGCACCATGGTCGCCATAGGACCGAAGGGTTTCCGTGAGCTGCTCGACGGCTTCCACGATATGGACGAACATTTTCGTTCGACACCGATGACCCGGAACCTCCCGGTAATCCAGGCATTGATCGGACTGTGGTACGCCGATTTCTGGGACGCTGGCACCGTCGCGATCCTCCCCTACGACCAGTACCTCGATCGCTTCAGCGCCTACCTCCAGCAACTGGAGATGGAGTCGAACGGCAAGCACACCCGACTCGATGGCAAGCACGTCAAGTGGGGAACCTGCCCGGCGATCTGGGGCCAACCCGGCACCAACGGGCAGCACGCCTTCTATCAGATGATCCATCAAGGGACCCGCCTGGTTCCCGCCGACTTCATCGTCTTCGCAGACCCGGTGAACAAGATCGGCGATCACCATGACAAGCTCGTGGCCAACGTGTTCGCCCAGACCGAAGCCCTCGCTTTCGGAAAGAGCGTCGCGGAGATCGAAGCGGAAGGCGTTCCGGCCTGGCTGGCCCCCCACAAGGAAATGGAAGGCAACCGCCCGACCAGTACCTTCCTCTGCGACAAGCTCACCCCCAGAATGCTCGGTCGCCTCATCGCCCAGTACGAGCACAAGGTGTTCGTGCAGGGATCGATCTGGCAGATCAACTCCTTTGATCAATGGGGAGTCGAGTTGGGCAAGAAAATGGCCCAGGCGATGATCCCGGAACTCAAGTCGAAGGATCGCCCGAAACTCGGCCACGATTCGTCGACGAATTCACTGATCCGGAAGTACCGATCGCTGCGCGGTCGGAAGTGAGCGGCTGAAGACCCGCGACTGGACTCGAAGGAAGATCACGCGCCGGGGAGTTCCTGCGCAAGGATGTTCGCAACGTCGATCACCAGCGGTATCGCCGCATCGATTTCGGCGCGGGTGGTCGAGCGCGAGATCGAGAATCGCACGGATCCGTGCGCCACGGCTTCCGGGATACCCATCGCCAGCAGCACCGGAGATGGTTCGAGGGACCCGCTGGCACACGCGGCTCCGGCACTGGCGAAGACTCCTCGCTCCGAAAGGAGGAGCAGTAGCCCCTCGGCGGCCAATCTCGGGAATCCAATGCTCGACGTGGTCCAGAGCCGCGGACTGCCATCGCCGTTGATTACCAGATCCGGCCGTCCGGCGCGAACCCCGTGTTCGAACGCATCCCGCAGCGCGGCGGCGGCGGCGATGCCGTCGCCGGCAAGCCAATTGGCGGCCGCTCCCGCAGCGACGCCCATGCCGACGATCGCCGGGACGTTCTCGGTACCCCCGCGGCGATCCCGTTCCTGCGAGCCACCAGTCATCTGCGGTTCGAGGCGCGTTCCGCGGGACACAAACATCCCCCCCGCTCCCTTGGGCCCATGAAACTTGTGCGCCGCGAATGAGAGAAGGTCAACATCGAGCGACGCGCAATCGACTGGCATGCGACCCACCGCCTGCACTGCGTCAGTATGAAAACGGACGCCATGCTCGCGGCAGAGCCGGCCGATTTTCTCAACGGGCTGGATCACGCCGGTTTCGTTGTTGACCCACATCACGCTGACCAACGCCAAGGTCGCGGCGTGTTGACTCAGCAGCGACTCGAAGGCCTCGAGATCAACCAGGCCGTCAGGCCGATGCGTGACCCAGTGCACCGGGGTCCCCTTTTTCTCAAGCCGTTCCGCCGTGTCCCGGACCGCGGAGTGCTCGAGTCGACTGGTCGCGATCGCCAGCTTCGACGGTTGGGCGGCCATCGACCCGTGCAAGGCGAGATTCGCCGCTTCGGTGCCTCCGGAGCAGAGAAGAAGATCTCGCGGTCGGCATCCAAGAAGGTGTGCGACGGATTCCCGCGCGAGTTCAACGCGACGGCGAGCGGCCACGCCGGATCGATGCACGCTCGATGGATTGGCCCAGTCGTTCTCAAGGCACGCCACCACCGCGTCGACCACTTCGGGAAGGGGTGGCGTGGTCGCATTGTGATCGAGGTAAATCGTCATCCTGCACTCGCAGCGGCGGCGGCGGCGGCAGCGGCGGCAGCGGCGGCAGCGACGGCGGCGGCGGCGGCAGCCTGGCCTCCATCATTGCCCGCGATGATCGGATATCCCCCACCGATGTCCTTGACCTCCGCCGACCAGACTTCGGCGCCGGTGAGCGGATCGAGACACCAGACCCGTTTGCTCGACGCAACGATCAGTCGATCTCCATCCTGCGCGATGGTCAGGAAACTCGGAGTGTTGAACTGGTTCAAGAAACCCTTCAGAGCTTGCGGCTTCCAGGTCCAGACATCGCCCCCGTCGTAGCGGTCGAAGGCAGAGACGCCGCCCTTGAAGGCGACGAAGACGAGATCAGCGGGATTTCTGGATTTCATGAGTACTCCTATCTAGACGCTTCGCTGAATCGTAACAGTCAACGGTGACTCGACCAGAACCATCGCGATGAAGCGGGTTCCAAGGAATCGAACGTCCCCTGCCGTGCGCCTTGCCCAAACTCCGTCGGGATCGTGATGAGCAAATCGGACCTGACGCACTTCAAACGTCCGGGGGCGGGAGGATGTCAATATTCCCGATGATTCAGAGACGCCTGATTCCCCGGCCGTCGCCGTCTGGAGTTAGGGTCTCGCCTGAGGAGCAGAACCATGCGTCACGTGACATTCGTCTTGATCGCCAGCCTCGCCCTGGCGTCTCTGATGGTGGGATGTATGCCATCGACCGATGCCACTCCCGGCGACGGTGGATCGGACGCTGCGTCCTCACTCACCACCGAGCGGAAGGCGCCGGCGAGCCGAGATGGGATTCGACACGCCAACGGCGCCGTCGCCACCGATTCAAAGCCCGCCAGCGAAGCTGGCGTCGAGATCCTCAAGGCGGGCGGAAACGCGGTCGACGCCGCGATCGCCACCGCCCTCACACTCTCGGTGACCCGCCCTTACTCCTGCGGCATTGGCGGCGGTGGCTTCATGCTGATCTTCGTCGAGCAGACGGGTGAGTCCCGCGCACTCGATTACCGTGAGACCTGCCCGAGCCGCGTCGGCCCCAATTACTACGCGAATCTCCCCACGCCCGCGAGTGGCTACGACCCCAGCCTCTACGGAGGACGCGCCGTGGGGATCCCCGGCCAACTCCCAGGCATGATCGCCGCGTATGAAGCATTTGGAACGCTCCCGCTCGAGGTGCTTGTCGCACCAGCGATTCGAGCTGCTCGTGCGGGATTCGCGGTCGACGCCAACTATCTCGCCGCCGTTGAAAAGGTCCGGTCGCTCCGAAAGTCGCACCCCGACCTGCGTCCAACCAGCCGCTGGGTCTGGGATAATCTCTGCCGCCGAGGCGTCATTGAAGTCGGTGACATCATCCGGCAACCGAAACTCGCCGAGTACCTTGAACGGTTCGGTCGCGAAGGCATCGCGGCGTGGTCCGGCCCCGACGGCATCGCCGCCTTGCTGACCGGCGTCGATCGTGCATTCGACGGCGTGCTCCGACCTAGGGACATTGAAGACTACAAGGTCGTCTGGCGCGAACCCCTGGTCGTCAAAAACGTCTTCGGCGACTACGACGCCCTGCTCATGCCACCCCCGAGTTCCGGCGGAATCGCCATCGCCCAAGTCCTCGCCATGATGGAACATCGATTGCCATCGGCGGGCGATCCCCTTCCCGGCACCGCGGCGTATTCCCATCTCATGACAGAGTCGATGCGCCACGCGTTCGCCGACCGGGCCCGCCATCTGGCCGACGCGGACTTCGTCGATGTCCCCGTGGACCGCCTGCTCGATCGCGGGTTGATCGAGGCCGCCGCCGATCGAATTCGATTCGACGGCGTGCTCGCGACTGATTCCTGCGGGGTGATCGAAGGCGGTTCGCCCGATGTGCTCGAGGATGAGGGAACCAGTCATTTCAGTGTGATCGATTCCAACGGCATGACCGTTGCCTGCACGCAGACCATCAATGGGACCTTCGGTTCGCTGCTGGCGGTGCCGGAGATCGGCGTGATCCTCAACAACGAGATGAACGACTTCACGACGATTCCTGGAGAGTCGAACCTGTTTGGATTGAAGCAGTCGGATCGCAATCTCCCGCAATCCGGAAAGCGTCCGCTCTCCAGCATGTCGCCGACCATCCTTCTGCAGGATGGCAGGACATCGGTCACCGCCGGTGGCAGCGGCGGACCCCGCATCATCACCGGCACGCTTCAGGTGCTGCTCGCGGTGATTCATGGGGAGGAGACCGCCAGAGCGGCGGTCGAGGCATCCCGGCTTCATCACCAATGGAAGCCGGACATTCTCCGACTCGAAGCCGGGCTGCTCGGACTTCGGCCCGAGCTGGAGGCGACCGGACACGTGGTCGAAGAGACGGGCGGCGTCGGCGTCGTTCAGGCGATCGTGGTGCACGAGGATGGACTGGAGCCGGCCAGCGACCCCCGCAAGGGAGGCTCCGCGGCCGGCTGGTGACCACTCGGCGGATCCGATCCCGATGATTCGACGACGGACCGAAGAGATTCTCCGCGGAGACGGCTGGCTAGAATGCGGCAAGACACACGGAGAACGCACGCATGCGGAAAGTACCCTTGAGACTGCTTCGACGGATCATCCGGAACGCCGCCGTTCTGCTGGTCGCGATCACATCGATTTCCGCGTCGACGGCTTCCGCTCAGGATGCGAACGCCTATGACGCGTGGGCAAGGCTCTTCGACACGATCAGACCGAACTGGAACGACCCCGACGCGGAAGCGGCCCCGAACTTCTTCACTCAGGAGGAGTACGACGCGGTCGAAGAATGGCAAGAGGGTCCGCTCGGCCCCCCACAGGGCGCCGCACGCTCCTACTTCGAGAAAGCGGAGTCGATCGCGCCCCTGATTCGCGACCTTCGCGGATCGACGCACTTCGACGCGGGACTCGATTTCAGCGAGGGATTCATGCTGCTGCTTCCCCATCTCTCCTCGATGCGGGAGGTCTGCCGAATCAGTTCCCACCTCGCTCGACGCGCGACGGCGACCGGCGACCAGAACGCCGCCGTCGAGTGGATTGGAACCTTGAACGAGATCTCCAGTCATTCCGGTCAGGACGGCACCGCCATCGGATCGTTGGTCGGGGCGGCGATGTACATGAAGTCCGATCAGACCATGGAACTGGCGATCGCGAACGGTTTGATCGACGCAGAGACGGCCGCGACGGTTCTGGAGAGCATGTCCATGCTCCGCGAAGAGGCCGACCCCTTCCATTTTGGAAACTCGGTCACCGGAGAACGTCTCCTGTTCAATCAGACCCTGGATTCCATCCTCGGCGCAAAGGGGAACCCCCTCTCGGACGAAACGCTCGATGTCTATCGTTCCGCATTCGGAGATGGAGCCGTCGAAGAGATCCTCGAGCTTTCCGACGGCGGCGACGAAATCCGGAATACGGTCAACAACCTGTTCGATCGGATGCAGATCGCATTCGACGATCCGGACCGCGAACGCGGCATCGAGACACTCGCCGAGATCGAGACCGAAGCCGAGACATCGGACATGCCGGAACTCGTCAGCAAGATCTTGCCGTCACTCGTGAAGATCGCCAGGGCGAGGCTCCGAATCGAACGAATCCTGAACGATCGGATTCGCGGTCTTGATGCCGTCGCATCGGGCCGGGTCTCCCCGGACGAAATCCGAAACGGCGCCATTCTCTGGCTGCAGATCGGCCGCGGCATGCTCGAGATTCCGACCGATGCTCAACGAGCAGGCCTGCGGATGATCGGCACCGAAGCCCTCGAATCGGCCCCGGCCGAACCAGACTTTGAAATCTGGGCCGCGGCCTACCGCCCGATCGCCTCCAAATGGCTGATGCTGGGACTCGACGCCGCCGCGATCGCCGAAGCCGACTTCGACCTCACGTCGGGACGTCGCCCTCAATCGGATTCGACGAAAGCCCTTGGCACGCTTCGAGCCGCGGCCCGTGGCTATCTCGCCGATGCGGCGTATCGTCTGCGACGGGCGATGACGATGTCGGGCGAAGACGAATCCACACCGGAGAACGAACGCTACGTCGCCGCAAACGAGATCGCCGTGACCCTCACGCTGGCAGGCCACCTGATTCGAGACCCCGGTGTGGCTCGCGTTCGACTCGCCGCGGCGATCATCGAAGACACGGCCTCGCTCCTCGCCACCGAAGAAGCCCAGCCGATGCGAACGGATCCGATCCTCCGAATGCAGATCGCGGATGCGGCTGCGAAGCTGCCTCGACTCGACGGACTCGATGCCCAGACCGCGACGATGGAGGATGCGACACGCTTCGCCGACGTCGAACTTCGATCGCTGGGGGGTGACGCCGCAGCGTCCGCAGCGACTTCGCTTGCCACCATTGCTCCGGGACGTCTCTATTCGATTTTCGCCGCCGCCGAAGGACGAAGCGTCGTGCGCCTGGAAACCACTCCACCAGCGAGGCAGGCCGTGCCTGAACCCTTCGCCGACGTGGACGACCTGTTCCCATATCGACCGATCGAACTGGCCGATTCCCCACTGGATCGGGCCGGCATCAGGAAGGCAATCCGGGGTGCGCTCCGCCAAGTCCAGGAGCGACCTGAAGATGCCGGCAGGTTGCTCGGTAGACTCGACTTCGGCCGACCACTCCCCATCCGTCGGGCCGCCGATGCGGCGATGGTGCGGATCACCGAGATCGACGAATTCTGCCGGGCACCCGGAGCGGTCTCGCCGGCAGGCGATCCCTGAGTCCGACGACTTTTTGGGGCGCCATCCCCCTCTCCAGCCCCCAGAAGCCGTCCGAGAACGGCGGTTCGAGCCGACCTTCCGGAAGACTCGAACTGCACGCGGATTCCAGCCGTTTATATGGGTAGGAGCCGGTGCTTTTGCCGGTCTCCCGGATCGGACCGCCCCTTCGGCCGACCTCGATAATTCGACAGGAAAGAAAGGACTTCGACATGTGCGATCATGGCCCTCAACATCACGCGCCCCATCAGATCTCATCCCACCAGACTCGATCGAATGGAATCGAGGGAGAGGACCTGACACCCACCGATGAGACGCTGATCGAACATGAGATGACCACCGACGTCGGCCATGGTCACCATGCGATGGTCTCGGTCCTCTGGAAGGACGCGGAGAGCCAGGGTGGTCCGGGATGGGAGGACACCGAAGAGATGTTCGAGTTCGCCCGGCGTCCGCTCACCACCGTCCACACGGTCGGGCTTCTCATCCATGCGGATGACGAACAGATCGCGATCACCGACACGATCACCCGCGACCAGATGGGTGGCGTCACGAAGATTCCCAGAGGCTGGATCGAGAAGATCCAGTACCTCCATCCATCCGGGGATTTCGAGACCCAGCGACCTTCGACCTCGAACCCCGAATCGGATGCCCGAGACACCGACCTGCCACGGCAGGTCGGATGATCCGATCCTGCTCGGGAACCGAGGACCTGACGATCATCTGAAGATCGATCCACGAAGAACGCCGCACCCATCACGGGTGCGGCGTTCGAACTTTCCATGCCGGCGTGCCATGCCTCTCCAGCAGTCGGTCATTTCGTGACCGCATGAGGAGGTCCGACGACGGCCTCAAATCCAACATCCGGGAGAACTAATCCAGAGACAGGATCGAATGCGGATAACCGCAGTTGTTGGTGGTTCCGCCACAGCCACATCCACCTCCCGCAGCCGCCGAAAGCTCTGCATCGGAGAGATCGTGGTAGCCCGACGGCGCCGCGGGCAGCATGATATGCACGCAGTTATCCGAGTTCTCGACCACTTTGACATCGATTCCATCGGGGACGTCCAACCCATGCTCCGAGAGCACCGCTTTGGGATCGCTGATGAACCGAGCCTTCAAGGCATCATCTTTCCAGCAGGCTGCAAAAACTGAAGCAAGTTGAGTTTTCTGGTCTGTCATCGTCTTGGCCTTTCAAAGTCAGCATTTTCAGGTCTGATCGAACGCACGCATCCGCCATCGAGACCATACCAAGAGTCCGGCGAATCGCAACGGCATCCTGTTCGGGAGGCCGACGCTCGCGTGTTCCACCATCCCCTGTCCACTTCATGCCTCGTACTCGAGCCGAACTCGGTTGACCCCACCGGCTCCCGCGATGGAGGCAGCCCCCTCGCGGCCGTTGATCCTTCGTCATCCCTTGAACACATCTCGA
>JAPKCC010000066.1 GCA_028823105.1 Phycisphaerales bacterium
CTAGACATACATGAAACGATTCGTTTTCTGGCGATCGACAATGCCTTCCTCGACTCGGACGGGTATTACAGCCGTGGGAGCGACTACTACATCTACAAGGCGCCGGACGGCGCCTTCCATCTCCTGCACTACGACAACAATGAAACCTTCGGCGGTGGTCACGGCGGCGGCCCTGGTGGTCGCGGCGGCCCCGGTGGGCCCAATGGCGGACCTCCTGACTTCGGTCCCGGTGGACCCGGCGGCGGACCTCCTAACTTTGGTCCCGGTGGACCCGGCGGCGGACCTCCTAACTTCGGTCCCGGTGGACCTGGCGGCGGACCTCCTAACTTCGGTCCCGGTGGACCTGGCGGCGGAGGCGGTGGAGGCAGTGGAGGCAGTGGAGCCGGTGGATCCGGCGGAGGCGGCGGCGGAGGCGGCGGAGCCGGTGCAGGCGGCGGCGGAGGCGGCGGAGCCGGTGGAGGCGGCGGCGGAGGCGGCGGAGCCGGTGCAGGCAATGGAGGTAGCGGAGCCGGTGGCCCTGGCGGTCGCCCGAACTTTGCACCGGCGTCTCCGCAGACACCACGCGCCCAACAGCGGCCGCGGCGGACACAGGATGGACGCCGTGGAAATCGACGCGGCCGAGGAGGCCGCGGTGGCCCCGGCGGCGGACAAGGAGGTGGGATGACCCAGTCTCCGCTCGCCTTCGAGAAGGACATCGACACCCGCCCCCTGATCACCCGGATCCTCGCGGTCGAGGCTTGGCGGGAAGAATATCTCGACGTGCTCCGCGAACTCGCGATCGTCGAACTCGACTGGGCGATCCTCGGTGCCAGAGTCGACCGGTATCGTGAGCTCATCGAACGAGACGTCGTTCGCGATCCGTTCCTCGGCGACCGGAAAAAATTCATCATGAGCCTCTACGGGAGCGAAGCGTCACTCAAGTCGATCGCGGCCGAAAGACGCAAGTTCCTCTTGAATCACGACACCCTGAAGCAGGCGGAACCCGAGTCCCGATCCGACTCCGCGAAGTCGACCGGAACGTAACTCGCCGCCAGCCTGAACGCGTGACGGCGACGTCGCGCTCTCTTGAGTCACCTGCCGCCAGCCCCATGCGTTGCATGTCTTGGATGACGGCGCAACGTCCGTCTTGAGGATCCACATGCAAGACTTGGTCGAATTGACTGCGATGCCAGCGACTACCGAACCTGCCGCGATTGCCCTGAGCCCATTCGTGACCTTATGCCTCGCAACGGCATTTGGCCTCGTGGTCTCAATCCTTCATCTTCTGGCGCACCGCGATCGGCCCGTCCACAACCTCTGGCGCACGCTCTTGTTGATCGCGCCATTGATCGCCATGTCCACCATGGCGGTCGGATCGAATCTTGCGGCAGCCTTCACGCTCTTCGGCACCCTTGCCATCGTTCGGTTCCGAACGCCAATCAAGAACCCGCTGGATGCGGCATTTGTAATCTTCTCGGTAATCATCGGTCTCGCTCTGGGAAATCAGAGCTTGGACGTCGCGATCGTCGGCACATCGGTGATCGCGTGTCTCATCCTTGCACTCCTCGCGGTCAATCGCCTGGTACCTCGCGAGAACCGCTCGAGCCTTCGGCTCTTGATCAGAGGTCTCAACACTCCCGACACAATCTGGCGATCCGTCCTCGAGACCGAAGGCATCAAGTTCCGGATCGAATCCTGCTCGCACGATCGGACCAACGGCGAACAATCGATCAAATTGAGCCTTGGCGGACTCTCCGGTGACCGATGGCCCGATCTTCTATCGAGACTGCTTGCCGTCCCCGAAATCGAACAGGCGGCCGGTCGAACCGACGACGACTGATCACTCCCCCAGTTTGATCACCATGCTCTCCGGAACGTTCCCGTCATCATGCATCTGATGCAGATGATGCAGAAGAAAGCGCCGGACGACCTCATCGATGCGAGGGTCGCCGAAGCCACCGTGCCCTCCACCCGCAACCTCAACAAAGACATGCTCAACGCCCGCCTGCTTGAGGTCTGCTGCCAGATCGACTGATTGCGCAAATGGGATCAGTCGATCGCGATCTCCGTGGATCAACAGCATCGGCGGATCCGACGCATCGACGAAGCGACGTGGACTCGCCGACCTTGCCTGGTCCGGCCTTGATTGAAGTGGACCGCGGAGAAGCCGCGACTCGGGCGAGTCCGGAGCATCATGTTGGATCACCCCGTTCTCCGGCATTTGCGACTGCATGGACAGTAGATCCGAGGGGCCGAAGAAATTGATCGCGACCGCGACGCGACTGGAGACCCCCGCATGCGGACCGACGTCGCCTTCGAGACCATTCTCCGCGGCCCCGGCGACGCCGAGCATCGCCGAGAGATGGCCGCCGGCGGAATGACCCATCACCGCGATCTTCGCGGGATCGGCCCCGAGGCCAGCGGCGTGCGAACGAATCCAACGAATCGCCGCCTTGCAGTCGTGGATCTGCGCCGGCCATCCAGCCTCTCCCGTCAAGCGGTAGCCAATGCTCGCGCCAACAAACCGTCCGGATGCCACCAGCGATCGAATCGCCGCCACGCCACCGCGGTGGTCGCCTTCCATCCAAGCTCCACCGTGGATGTACACGATGATCGGGAGCAGGCCTTCCACCACTGGTTCAAGCGGCAACGCCAGCGTCAACCGGTGGCGGGGGTTGCCGTCGCCCGCGTAGTCGATGTCGGGAATCACCCGAACACGGGCCGACCCCGGCCGTTCGTCGGAGCGACCGATGACCAGAAGATGTTCTTCAAGATCGATGAATCCATCGGCATTACGATCGACTCGGTCGAAGTTGGGCCGAAGTCCCTCCGGAACCTCCTGACGAACGAGCCGGCCATCGTGGTTCCGATCCCAACGGTCGAAACGGTCGTCGGCTGAGGAGGCCGCTGCCGCAGCTGCCGCAGCGAGGATCGTGGCGATGCCATATCTGATCATCAGACGTTCTCCGGGAGGTCGGTCATACACCGCATCCTGACGCGACGAAGGACTCGACCGAGACGATCGCCGAAAGGACGGATCCGGACTCAATTCACCGGATTCTCGATTCAACGCGATTCATGGTGACTCATCACGCTCAACGACCTCAAGTCTAACTCGTTGCTTTCGAACCACCATGCCTCCTACCGAGACGAATCCGGGTAATGTTCGACCCCCCGGGTCTCCACCTGACCCGATCCTCAAACGTCCCAGGAAGATCCGATGTCCGACTCAAGATCCGATGCCATTGTCCTCTTCGGCGCCTCCGGCGACCTTGCGAAGAAGATGACCTTCGTCTCCCTCTACCGCCTCGCGGTCAGAGGACTTCTGGACATCCCCATCGTGGGCGTGGCCTTCAGCGACTGGACGGACGAGACCTTCCGCGAAAACGCTCGAGCAGACATCGAGGCGACCGGCCAGACCGTTGACGATGCCGTCTGGGCAAAGATGGCACCTCGAATGTCGTTCATCCAGGGCGACTACACCAAGCCCGAGACCTACGCCGCGGTCAAGGCTGCTCTTGCCGATGCCAACGCGAAGAAACCACTCTTCTATCTCGAGATTCCTCCCGGCCTCTTCGAGGTCACCGTCAAGGGCCTCCACGACGCGGGCCTGGTTTCCGACCCCGGGGTTCGGGTGATCGTCGAGAAGCCCTTCGGCCACGACTACGACTCGGCGGTGGCCTTGTACAAGTCACTGGCATCGATGCTGAAGGATGAGCAGCTCTATCGCATCGATCATTATCTCGGAAAGAACGCCGTCCAGAACATCATGGTCTGGCGCTTCGCCAACCGGCTCTTCGAACCGATCTGGAACCGCGATCACGTGGAGTGCGTCCAGATCACGATGGCAGAATCGTTCGACGTGGCCGATCGAGGCTCGTTCTATGATCGCGTCGGCGCCCTCAAGGATGTCATCCAGAATCACATCATGCAAGTGGTCGGCCTGCTGGCGATGGAACCCCCCAGTTCAACGGACCCGGCGCATATTCACAGCGCCCAACTCGACGTCTTTGATGCCATGGAGCCCATCGAGCCAAAGGACTACGTTCGCGGACAGTACGACGGGTATCGCAAGGTCGAGGGCGTGGCCGCAGACTCCAGCACCGAGACCTTCGTCGCGCTCCGCGTCAACATTGATTCTTGGCGATGGGCCGGCGTCCCCTTCCTCATTCGTGCCGGCAAGGCACTCGCCGACACCGGAACCGAAGCCGTCGTGGTGCTAAAACAACCACCGCTCGATCTCTTTGGCAAGGATCGACACGGTGGAGCCGCGCCGGAACCCAACTGGATCCGCATCCGACTGGGACACAACGACGGCGTTCAGACCCGTGTCCAGGCGCTCGATCCCTCCAACTCCGAACACATGGACTCCACCGATGTCGTGATGAACGTCGACTTCACGAGCGCATTGAGCGTCGAGAAGCTCCCCTACGAGCAGCTGCTCGGTGATGCCCTCGACGGCAACGCCACGCGGTTCGCCACCCAGCCGATCATCGAAGGAACCTGGGCGGCACTCACGCCGATCCTCGAAGAGCCCGGCCCGGTCCACTCGTACGCCATAGGGACGATGGGTCCGAAGGAAGCGGATCGCCTCACCGAAGGCCTCCATCCGTGGATCCAACCGGTATCGCCTGCGAGCGATCAGCCCGCGTGATCACGGGAAACCGCGGCATCGCTTCGGCCCGAGCGTCGCGAGATGGGAAGGCCCATCCGTGATGACCTTTCAGGTTGATGGCGTCATCCGAGGGCACGGAACCAGCGGCTCTGCGACGAACCATCGCTAAGATGTCTGCATGGCCGATCTCACCGTCACCGTCAATGGGCTCACGCTTCCCAATCCCTTCGTGATCGGATCCGGACCTCCGGGTACCAATGCGAACGTCATCAGGAAGGCTTTCGACGAAGGTTGGGGAGCGGTGATCGCCAAGACCGTCTCGCTCGACGCTTCGAAGGTCACCAACGTCGCACCACGCTACGCCCGCATGCGGGCGACGGGCTCCCGTGAAGTGATCGGATGGCAGAACATCGAACTCATCTCCGACCGGGGGTTCGACGTCTGGCTCGATGAGTTCAAGGAGGTCAAGGACGCCCATCCTGATGGGGTGCTCATCGCCTCGATCATGGAGGAGTATCAAAAGGATGCCTGGCAGGAGATCGTCGAACGTTGCCAGGACGCGGGCGTCGACGCGTTCGAATTGAACTTCTCCTGTCCACATGGACTTCCCGAACGACGCATGGGTGCGGCCATGGGCCAGGACCCCGACCTGCTCGAAGAAGTGTGCGGCTGGGTCAATGACGTCGCGACGATTCCGGTATGGGCGAAGATGACCCCCAACATCACCCACATCGAGGCACCAGCCGAAGCGGCACTCCGCGCCGGTTGCGAGGGCGTTGCGGCGATCAACACCATCCTCAGTGTGATGGGCGTCGACCTCGACACCCTCCGACCAGAACCGACGGTCGAAGGCTGGACCGTCCCGGGCGGCTACAGCTGCAAGGCGGTCCGACCCATCGCCCTCCGAATGGTCATGGAGCTGGCCACCATGATGTACGGCGGAAACTCCGGCAGTCGAATCCCGGCTGAACTGGAGAACCTCCCGACCCCGAATTCTAAGAAGCCCAAAGACATCAAGGCCGGCGATCTCAAGGTCATGCCCGTCTCTTCCTTTGACCCTCCGGGTCGATACGCCGACCGGTCGATCAGTGCGATCGGTGGCGTGGAGACGGGGCGCGATGCCGCCCAGTTCATCCTGCTCGGCGCCCAGACTGTCCAGGTCTGCACCGGCGTGATGATCCATGGATACGGTCTCGCGAAGACGCTCTGCGAGGAACTCTCCGCCTTTATGGACCGGCATGAATTCGAGCGCATCGAGGAATTCCGCGGACACAGCCTGAACTTCTTCACCACCCACGCCGAACTCGTGCGGCGACAAGGCGAGATCAAAGCCGCGGAGAAGGCCGCCCGCGAGGGTATGGTCACCGAGGACACCAACTGGGACGGCGACCAGTTCGTCGAGCAGTCAAACAAACTGGTTGCCAACGAGAATGATGAAGACTGAGCCACCACTCGACGGGTATCCCTCGAGGTGACAGCCGTGAGACGCGGAGTGGTCAGTGGCTCGGAGCTCGTCCGAGGTACCGTCCGCCGCCCGCGGCGCCGACGAATACGCCATCTCGAGCGGCGATGCGTCCGCGAAGGACGACCACTTCTGCCCGCCCCTTCCGCCGCATGCCCTGGTACCCCGAGTAGTCGGTCTTCGACAGGCTGTCGGCGACGTCGAAGGTCCCTTCGAAGGACGGATCGTAGACCACCAGATCGGCATCGGATCCCACCGCGATCACCCCCTTGCGGGGATACAACCCAAAGATCTTCGCGGCCTGCGTGCTGCACGCATCGACCATCGTCTGCAAGTCGATCCGGCCCGTGTCCACGCCGTGGGTATGGACAAGGTCAATTCGTTCCTGGACTGAAGGGATGCCGTTGGGAATCGCGGTGAACGCCGCACGGCCCATCGACTTCTGGTCTCCGAAATTGAACGGCGCATGATCGGTACCGATGGTCGCAATCGATCGATCGGCGATCCCGCTCCAGAGCGGGCCATGTTCCTCCGCATCTCGAAGCGGAGGACTCATGACGAATTTCGCACCCTCGAAGCCAGGACGTTCCGCATACGAGTGGTCAAGGACGAGATGCGGTGCCACCGACTCCACCCAGACGTTGACGCCCCGCGCACGGGCCGCGATCGCCTGATCGAGGGCCGCCTTGCAGGACGTGTGCACGATGTAGATATGGGCTCCGGTCAACTCGGCGAACGTGCAAAGATGATTGACCCCGGAAGCTTCAACCGAACGCGGGCGGGATGGCTCGTGCCATTCCGGCCCCGTCTTTCCGTCGGCGAGAAGTCGCCGCTGCATGGCATCGATCGCCTCGGCGTTTTCGCAGTGGGCGGTCACGATGACCCCCAGTTCGCGGGCGAGTTCCAACAGCGGGATCAGGTTCGAGTCCGCGATATCCAGCGCGCCCTTGTACGCCAGGAAGATCTTGAAGGACGCCACCCCATGATCCGCGACCAGCTCCCGGATCTGGCGATCTGCGAGTTCGTCAAAACGAACCACTGAAAGATGAAAAGAGTAGTCGCAGTTGGCTCCATCCTCCGCAAGCCCCTTCCAGGTATCGAACGCGGCACGCGGCTCGTCGTCAGGACCCGGACAGATCATCTCGATGATCGTGGTTGTCCCCCCCGCCAGCGCCGCCCGAGTGGCGGAATCGTGATCGTCAATCGCGTTGGTCCCCATGAACGGTAGGTGGATGTGCACGTGCGGATCGATGAAACCCGGAAACACCAGGCGTTCCGTTGCATCGATCACTTCCGTCCCTCGAGGAAGTTCCGCGGGATCGATCGTCGTCTCGATCCGCGAGACCATCTGGTCTTCGGCGTAGACGTCGGCGCGGCGCTGTGAATCGGCGTTGACCACGAGCCCGTTCTTGATAAGGAGTGGCATCGGTTCAGGAGACCTCATGGAGACATCGATCGAGCACGTTGATCGCAAAATCGCAATCCTCGCGGGTGATGCACATCGGCGGCTTGATGCGAAGCACGTTGCCTTTTAGCCCCCCCTTGCCCAGCAAGAGTCCAAACTCCTTGGCACGTTCATGGACCTGGGCCGCCGCGGCGCCGTTGGGGGCCAGCGACTTTGAGTCCATCACCAGTTCGAGACCGAGCATCAGGCCCTGACCGCGGGCATCACCCACGATGTCGTGGTTCGACTGAAGATCCTTGAGTCCCTCGAGCAGATGGTCACCGATCTCGTGGCATCGAGCCTGCAGGTCGTCTTCGAGCATCACGTTCAGCGTGGCGAGTCCCGCGGCCATGGAGACCGGATTGCCGCCGTAGGTGTTGAAGTGAAGGCGATTTGCCATGCTGCCCGCGACCTCGGCTCTGGCCACGCACGCGCCGAGGGGAGCACCGTTCCCCATGCCCTTGGCCATGGTCACGATGTCGGGCGTGACCCCGTGATTCTCGAATCCCCAGAAGTTCGTCCCGGTTCGACCGAATCCCGTCTGGACCTCGTCGGAGATGCACACGCCCCCGGCCGCCCGGACCGCGTCGTAGACCTTGGGCAAGTACCCCGGCGGAATCTCGACCGTTCCGCCGACTCCCTGGATCGGCTCTGCGATGAAACCCGCGATCTGCCCGGACGTTCCATGTTGAATCAGGTCGATGACCTCGTCGGCGTACTTCGATCCAGCCTCCGGGTCGTCGTATCCATGAGGACCGCGAAGCCGATCGGGAAGGCGGGCATGATGCACTCCGATGCCGTGCAGGAGCGGCTGCTTCCAGGTGTGCAGACCGGTCAGACCCATCGCCTGATTGGTCATTCCGTGATACCCGTTCCGCAACGCGATCAGATCGAAGTTCCCCGTGTACAACCGGGACATCAGCATCGCGAGTTCGTTCGCCTCACTCCCAGAACTGGTGAAGTAGCAGACTTCCAGGCCGGAATTCGCGGGCATGGTCGAGGCAAGCTTCCGACCGTATTCGGCGATGGTCGGATGAAGGTAGATCGTCGTGGTGTGCTGAAGTCGTTCGACCTGCTCTCGGACCTTCTCAACCACTCGCGGATGACAATGTCCGACGGATACCGTGACGATGCCTCCGAAGAAGTCGAGGTAACGGCGGCCCGTCTCGTCGAAGAGCCACTGCATCGATCCCTCGACGATCATCACCGGATCTCGGTAGTAGGTCAGGAGCGAAGGGGCCAGGAACTCCCGTCGCATCGCCAGGACCTCGTCTCGGGTTGGCCCGTCGTACGGTGTTGGCTGGTGGGTGGCAGCCGGCATTACCGGTTCTGCATGCTCATTTTTCAAGTGCGAATCCCTTCGTGAACGTCATTCCGATCCAATGGACCGTCGCGCCGACTCCAAGCCCGATGAACCACGCGTAATCATAGATGGCATCGAACACTGGTGGAAACACCGCGTCCGATGTCCCCGCGGTATTGGTGGCGGCGTTGATGAATCCCGGAACGTTCGGAAGCACCGCGACCACCAGGGCCACCATGGCGATCCAGTTCACGCCCGCGTATCGACCCTGTGGTTCATAGAGTTCGTCGACATCCAGCCGAGTGCGACGGATGATGAAGTAGTCGCACAGCATGATTCCCGCGACCGGACCCAGCAGGGCGCTGTATCCGATGAGCCAAGTAAAGATGTAGTCACCAAGACTGTCGATTAATCGCCAAGGCATGATCAGGGCGCCGATCGCACAGGTCATCATCGCACCAGTGCGAAAGCTGATCCGCCGCGGCGCAATGTTCGAGAATCCGTTCGCAGGACTCACCACGTTGGCCGCTAGATTCGTGGAAAGCGTCGCAAGCAGCAGCGCGAACATCGAGATCACCACCACGGGCTTTGAACCAAGCTTGCCGACCAGCTCGACCGGATCCCAGATGGCTTCGCCGAAGACCATGACCGTTGCAGAGGTCACCATGACGCCGATGAAGCAGAAGAGCGTCATGGTTGGCGGAAGGCCGATCAACTGCCCCGCGACTTGGTCGCGTTGCGAACGACAATATCGGGTGAAGTCGGGAATGTTCAGGGAGAGCGTCGCCCAGAAACCAACCATCGCGGTGAGCAACGGGAAGAAGACCGTCCAGAATCCCGATCCTTCGGGATAGTTCGTCCTCGAACTGAAGAGCTCCGCGATCCCGCCGTCGGCGTTGCTTGCTCGGATCATCGCCCAGATCAGTAACGCCAGTCCCGCCGCGATCAGGAACGGCGCGGCCCATGATTCAAGCCACTTAATCGAATTGATCCCGGTCACCACGATGCCCACATGGAGCAGCCAGAAGATCATGAAGCACCCGAACTGAATCGCGGTGATACCCAGCAGGTTGATCTTCGCCGAGTCAGGCTCGACCTCGATCCATCCCAGCGTGGTGATGATGGAGTAGATCGCCGCCCCACCGATCCAGGTCTGGATTCCGAACCAACCGCAGGCGACCAGCGATCTCGCAATGGCGGGAACCTGTGCCCCGGTGGTCCCGAAACTCGAACGCACCAGAACCGGAAACGGAACGCCGTATTTCGTTCCGCCGTGACCATTGAGAATCATCGGGACCAGAACGATGAGGTTGCCCAGCATGACGGTGAGCACTGCCTGCCACCAGTTCATGCCGGCCTTGATCATCCCTGCGGCAAGCATGTAGGTCGGAATGCAGACAGACATTCCAATCCAGAGCGCCGCCAGATGCCACTTTGACCAGGTGCGGCGTTCGGGTGGAACCGGCGCAAGATCCGGATTCGTCAGTCTGCCATCGGACATGTGAGATTGCTCCCGGTAAGACGAGATGATCGACCGTCACGCATCCCCTGTGATCGACTGAAACCTGCCGCATCCTGCAACACTTCGCTCGCCCATTCGGTCACCCTCGCTGAGAACCCCATTTTGCCCGAAGGGCACGCCGCGAAGAGATCGCTCAAGGACCGGTTTCCATGCAAATCTTGGCGAACCTCGCCCTGCAAGCTCGGTCCGAAGGATCATGCCGCGGACTCATCGAAACCCGGTTCACCAGGAAGCGATGCCCTCGTAGGATTCCGGCCGGCGGTCCCGGTAGAACTGCCAGGTATCACGCACCGTCTGAATCAGATCAAGGTCCAGATCCGCGATGATCACTTCATCCTTGTCCCGTGATCCTTCGACCACGATCTGCCCTCGCGGGTCGCAGAAGTAGCTCTGCCCGTAGAACTCGCCGATGTTCCACGGAGCTTCGGTGCCGACTCGGTTGATCGCGGCGACAAAATACTGGTTGGCCACCGCGTGGGCAGGTTGTTCGAGCTTCCAGAGATACTCGCTCAGACCCGCCACCGTCGCCGAAGGATTGAACACGATCTCCGCGCCGTTCAGGCCGAGTTCACGTGCTCCCTCTGGGAAGTGTCGGTCGTAACAGATGTAGACGCCGATCTTCCCGTACTTGGTCTCGAAGACCGGATAGCCAAGATCGCCCGGAGTGAAGTAGAACTTCTCCCAGAATCCCGGCTGGCAGTGTGGAATGTGATGCTTGCGGTACTTGCCCAAGTATTTGCCGGTCTCATCGATCACCGCAGCGGTGTTGTAGTAGACGCCGGTCATCGCTTCTTCATAGACCGGAACGATCATCACCATCGCGTGTTTCTTCGCGAGTTCCTGCATCAGCCGGATCGTCGGACCATCAGGCACCTGCTCCGCGGTGCGATACCACTTGGGATCTTGCTCGGCGCAGAAGTACGGGCCGTAGAAGATCTCCTGGAGACAGCAAACGTTGGCGCCTCGTTCCGCCGCCTCAGCGATCAAACCGACATGCTTCTCGATCATCGCGGCCTTGATCGCCACGAGATCGGTCGAATCCGGAAGGGCGTTGGACGCCTGAATGAGCGCAGCGCGAGTAATTCTCGGCATGGGTCGAATCTCCTCAGAGCCAGCGACGGACCGTGACTCGTGACTTCGTGAAGAACCGAGCGCCATCCTCGCCGTTCACATGGAGATCGCCGTAGAAGGACTTCTTCCATCCGCAGAACGGGAAGGCGGCCATTGGCGCGGGTACGCCGACGTTGACGCCCAGCATGCCGGCCTGGACGGTGCGCTCGAACTTCCGAACCGCGTGTCCCGAGTCGGTGAAGATGACAGACATGTTGCCGTACTCGGACCGGTTGACGAAACCGACGGCCTCTTCGAGAGATCCCGCCCGCATCACCGAGAGCACCGGGCCGAAGATTTCCTCGGTGCCGACCCGCATGTCGGGGGTCACGTGATCGAAAATCGTGGGCCCGACGAAGCAACCGACTGACGGAACTTTGGCGGTACGACCATCGATCAACACCGTGGCCCCCTCCGATTCACCGATTCCGATGTATTCGAGCACCCGATCCCGGGATTCAAGATCCTGCATCGGTCCCATCGACGTTCCGGCCTGATCGCCCGCCCCAATCTTGATGCCTCTGGTTCGCTCCGCCAGCGCGGGGACGAACCAGTCTGCCGAATCTCCGACGCAGACCACCACGCTTCCCGCGAGACATCGCTGCCCGGTATTGCCGAACGCGGATCCGAAGATCCCGTCGACCGCGGCACCCCGATTGGCGTCGGGCATGATGATCGAGAAATTCTTCGCACCGCACATGCACTGGACGCGTTTTCCGTGGGCAGCGCCTTTGGCGTAAATCGACGCCCCTGCTCGAGTCGACCCGACGAACGAAACCGCCGCTACGTCATCGTGGGCGATCAGCCGATCGACCACCGCGGGTCCACCATGCACGAGATTGAGTACCCCCTCCGGGAATCCCGCTTCATGCGCCAACTCGGTGGTGCGGACCGCCGAGATGGGATCTTTCTCGGACGGCTTCAGGACAAAGGTGTTTCCACAGGCGACCGCCATCGGCCACATCCACATGGGAACCATGATCGGAAAGTTAAACGGCGTAATGCCGACACAGACTCCAAGCGGCAGCCGATCCACCGAAGAGTCGATACCGACGCCCCCTTCGTCCTCGGTCCGACAGAATGACGATGAGACCGCAATCTGAGGAAGCGTCCGGCCCATCATCAGCACCGGCGCCGCACACGCATGTTCGATGCAGTCGATGCCCCGTCGGACGGAACCGACGGACTCCCCCATCGTCTTGCCATGCTCGCGGACCAGGATGGCCGCCAGTTCCTCGGCGTGGTCCTCGAGGATTGTCTTGTATCGGAAGAGGTGCTGAATTCGATCACCGACTGGTGTCTGCGACCACGACTCAAACGCCGAGGCGGCCGCGGCCACTGCTCGATCGGCCGCATCCACTGCATCCAATGGTGTCACCGAGACCGTCTCGCCCGTCGCCGGGTCGATGTTGATCCGTTGGGCCGTGCCGGCATCTTCGTGAGACGCCCCGCCGATCAGATGAGGGAGGGACGGCATCGACGTGCTCGACGTGCTGGACATGCTGGAACTCCGATTGGTCTTGGAGGATCGGTTTGAATGGCATCGACCGGCGTCAACCGGAATCGACCGGCATCAAGCGAAGGTCAGCCTCCTTGAGGCCGATGCATCGCCGGAGTGCTCCCGCCAGCCTGACCGAGACTACTCTTCATCTCGCCACCCGGGTTCTTCCGATCGAAGGCCTGCTGCTCACGCCGCTCAGCCTTTTCCTCGGGGGTTTCCTCGCGGGCTTTGGCCTGTTTGGCGAGCGTGATTTTCTTCTTCTTGAAGGCGCGGGCCTTCTTCTGCTTATCGAGTTTCTTGCGGGTCGCCATCAGGTCCACTCCATTGAAAAAATAGTCAGTTCGAGGGTTCGATCGACCCGATGGCCGCCCGAACGCCAATGATACGGGATGGGCATCCCCGGACGAGCCGATGGTTCGAACTCAATCGAAAATGAGTACGACGTAGGCGATGAAGAGCAGCAAATGCACTGCCCCCTGCATGATGTTGGTCCGGCCGCTGCCGAAATTCACCATGCTGACCGCGAGCGTCACCACGAGAAGGATGAGTTCCACATTCTCTAGGCCGAGTTCCACGGTCTTTCCGGTGAACATTCCGATCAACAGAACCGCCGGAATGGTCAGTCCGATGGTGGCCAGCGCGGAGCCCAGTGCGATGTTCACGGTTCGCTGGAGTTGATTCGCCATCGCGGCCTTTACCGCCGCCATGGCCTCCGGCGAGAGGACGAGGACGGCCACGAGGAAACCGCTCAGCGCCGTCGGCGCGCCGAGCGCCTCGCTGCCATGATCGATGACCTTGGCCATATTCTTGGAGAGCAGCACAATTGGGAGCATCGTGCACACGAGCATCACCGCGTGATACCCGACTCCGAAGACCTCCATATCACCATGATCATGATGGGCGTCATGATCATGGTCGTCGCCTGCGTCTTGGTCCGACGCCGGCTGCTTGAAGTAGTGGCTGTGTCGAGCGGCCTGGATTGCGAGGAAGGTTCCGTAGAGACCGACCGACATCACGATCAGGAACACGGACAGCAACGGCGAGGCGGAGGAATCCGACGTCGAAGTCGTAAACCTCGGCATCACGATGCACAAGGCGGCGAGCGGAATGATGACCCCGAGGTAGGCCGAAGCGCCGCGCAGGTTGTACTCCTGCTCGTGATGCTTGAGGCCGCCGACCAGCAGGGTGATCCCCAGCATCCCGTTCAGCACGATCATGAGCACCGCAAACATCGTGTCTCGGGCCAACGCCGGGTTCTCCGACCCGGTCAGCATGACCGCGGAGATCATCACCACTTCGATGCTGATGACCGCCAGAGTGAGAATCAGCGTCCCATAGGGCTCACCCAACCGGACCGCGAGTCCGTCGGCGTGACGGACCACCGCGAACGATGACCACAGCATGACCGCGAAGAGCCAGGCGAACATGAAGCCCGACCATACCGGGCTCGACAAGTCTCCGAGCCACGATCCGCCAAAGGCGAAGAAGACTCCGGCCGAAACGATACCGACCAGAAATGCTCGTTCCCGTCGAAGGAAGGCCAGCGGACGAAGGGGATTCAGAGTATCGCTCATCGAGGTGGTTCCCGGGTTGGAGAATCGCGATGGCCCCTCGCGTCGATCCCCGATCCCAACAGCCTATCCATTCCGAATGCCCCCCACCGCTCGGCCGCCATCGGCCGTCGATCTTCGCTCAAGACTTCCCCAGGATTCAAGAGGCAATCCTGCAATGGAATCGTTGTTTCCGCTAGTCTTCTTTGATGCCCATCCTTCGTCATCAGATCGTTGATCTCCATGCCCGAGCGGTGTTCCCTGCGGAGGTCGAAGTCGAGCGCGGGCTGATCAAGTCGATCCGCCCCCTCGCCGACGATGAACCGGTCGATTCCGGCCATCTGCTCCCGGGTTTTGTTGACGCCCACGTCCACATCGAGAGCAGTATGCTCCCGCCCGCGGAATTTGCGAGGGTCGCCGTGCGGCACGGAACCGTGGCGACGATCAGCGATCCGCACGAGATCGCCAATGTCCTCGGAGAAGAGGGGCTCACGTTCATGCTGGCCGAGGCGGCAAAAGCATGCATGCCAATCTACTTCGGGGTTCCCAGCTGTGTACCCGCGACGGAATTCGAGACCTCGGGAGACCGGATTGATGCCGCCGCCGTCGAGAGGCTCCTGGCCGACGACCGCTATTGGTATCTCTCCGAGATCATGAACTGGCCGGGCGTGCTCGAGGAAGATCCCGAGTTGATGGCCAAGATCGCCGCGGCGAAACGCTGTGGTAAGCCGATCGACGGACATGCCCCCGGCCTCCGTGGCGGAGATCTGCTCCGCTACGCGGCCGCCGGAATCACCACTGATCACGAGTGCGGCACGATCGAGGAAGCCCGTGAAAAGGCCAACGCGGGAATGCACATTCTGATCCGAGAAGGAAGCGCCGCGAGGAATCTCGAAGCGATCTGGCCGATCCTGCTGGAGTTTCCGCATCTCGCGATGTTCTCGACCGATGACGCCCATCCGGACGACCTGCTTCGCGGGCACATCGACCGCTCCGTTGCGAGGTGCGTCGCCCACGGCGTCAATGTCTTCGACGTGCTGAGAGCCGCGTGCATCCACCCCGTCGAACACTACGGACTCCCGACCGGGCAGCTCCGGATCGGTGACCGAGCCGACTTCATCGTGGTCGATGATCTCGTCGATTTTCAGGTGCAACAGACCTGGGTCGGCGGCAAGCTCGTCGCTCGAGACGGCAAGTGCCTCGTCCCCGCAGATTTGCCCCCCACTCCCAATCGATTCCGGAAGGCTCGTTTCGTCCCATCCGATTTTTCCATCTCGTCGGGCGGCGGCACCGCTCCGGTCGAAGTCCTGACCATCATTGCCAAGGATGGTGAACTGATCACGGGTGAGACGACGACCATCATCGAACCAAGGGGCACTTCCCTCGAACCAGACGCCGACGACGACACGCTGCTTCTCGCGGTATGCAACCGCTACCAAACCGCACCACCGGCCGTGGCCTTCATTCGCGGGTTCAAGATTCGCACCGGCGCGATCGCCAGTAGCGTCGCCCATGATTCCCATCAGGTCATCGCGGTTGGTACGACTCGTGGCGCCCTCTGCGCCGCAGTGAACACCGTCTTCGAGGCACGAGGCGGCCTCGCCGCCTTGGGTGAAGGGCAAACCGAGACCCTCGCCCTTCCGATCGCCGGGCTCATGAGTGATCGACCGGCCGAAGAGGTCGCCGCCGCATACGAGCGACTCACCGCCATGGCCCATCATCTTGGTTCGGATCTCCGCGCCCCATTCATGACCCTTTCGTTCATGGCCCTGCTGGTGATTCCTTCGCTCAAGCTGAGCGACCTCGGACTCTTCGACGGCGGAACGTTCCAGTTCGCCGCGATCCGAACGCCCTGAAGAACCTGCTACGGTTTCGCACCATGCTCGGAGAACGCCTCGCAAACCGTATGAAACACCTCGCCAAGTGGGGTCGGAAACAAGGCATCTCCTGCTTCCGACTCTACGAACGCGACGTGCCCGACTACCCCGCGATCGTCGACTGGTACGGAGATCCCGGCGCCGCTGATCCGACTCGGGACGGAGACGCGGTCGCTTGGCTTCATTCTCGAAAGAAGGATGACACGCTTGAGAAGGAGATCGAACATCGCCGCGATGCCCAAGCCGAGATCCTTGCGGGCCTGAACATCCCTGCGGAACGGCTGCATGTGAAGCATCGAGGTCGGCAGCGGACCGGCGACGGAGATCGAGATCAGTACGAACGGGTGGACACCAAATCCACCACCAAGATTGTCGACGAACACGGCATCCGATTCGAGATCAATCTCTCTGACTACCTCGACGTCGGGCTCTTTCTCGATCACCGGCCGACGCGTCGATCTGTCGGGGAGCGAGCAGCGGGCAAGCGAGTGCTCAATCTCTTTTCCTACACCGGCGCATTCAGTGTCCATGCGCGGGCAGGCGGGGCCATCGCGACCACCACGGTCGACATGTCACGAACCTACCTTGACTGGTACGAGCGAAACCTCACGCTTAACGGACTGTCCTCCGATCGCGATCACCAGATCATTCAAGCGGACTGCCTTCAGTGGCTCGAAGCTGGACCTTCCTCGGAACACGAACGATACGACATCGTGATCTGCGACCCCCCCACTTTTTCGAATTCAAAACGAATGAAAGCCGGTTCATTCGCCATCGATCGCGACCACCCGGATCTGCTTCGTTGGATCGCTCGATTCGTCGCCCCCAAAGGCGAGATATTCTTCTCGACCAACTCGCGAAGCTTTGAACTCGACGATTCCGCGGTCCCCGCGGGCTTTGGAAGCCGTGAAATCAGCAATCGATCGGTCCCGGATGATTTTCGCAACAAGCGAATTCATCGTTGTTGGCGACTCGCCGAGGGATGGGAACAGCGGCGCTGAGCGGCGGCGCCTCCGATCACTTTTTTCCGCGGGCCAGATTATCTTCGATGCTGGTACCGTTCACCGCCGCCGCTTCACGAAGCGTAAACCGGAGGGTCTAGATCGTGACGCATCCCGACCACATCGAAGCGCCGCCCTCCAACCTTGAAGCTCTTCACGGCCGCTGCTGCATCGACTGCGGCCACTTTCTCGAGGGTCTCGGCAGCAACGCCTGTCCCGAGTGCGGTCGCCCCTTCAATCCGGACGACCCCCGAACCACCAGGAACATCACGACGAACCGATATCGCAGATGGTTGATCGGGACTTGCCGGATCTTCTACTACGCAAGCTGGTTGGCGCTTCTCTTGATCTTCGTCTACTCGGCGCTCTGGGGAGACTGGCTCATCCTCTTCTTGCTCGCCATCGCGTCAGCGCCCTTCATCCTGCTTCAGTTCATCTTGCTTGCACTGCCCCTCCAAAGGATCTCCTGGAGAAGACGATTCGCGGGTTTTCTCGTTCCACTCGTCTTCCTCAGCATCTGCGTCACCAACTGGCCGGTCGTGCTTTCCTTCAAACTGCACCGAGCCGCCTTGACGAAGATCGCCGACCGAGTGGCGAACGGCGAAGTGATCACCGGTCCGACCACCGTCGGCATTCTTCGATTCCGACAGATCCGCATGGCACGGGGAAGAGACCGAGTCGGCTTTCAGCTGAATGGCGGAGCGGGCGGCGGGGTGTTCCTGGTTCGAACGCCATCCGGATTCGTCCCCGAATTGTCCGACCAGCAGCTCCCATTCGGATCGCCGCATTTTCGAAACATCTGGGACAACACCAACTGGACCCAGGACCTCGGGGACGGATGGTTTCTGGTCGAGCAGGACTGACTCCCCCTCGGCCGACCCGCCCCGTGCCGTATTCAGTCTCAGCGATTGACGTTTCGGGCGAAGGCCCGGAAGCCCGTCTTCGACTCGACCTCGTCGACCAGCAAACCTTCCGACGATCCCGCTCGCGGACATCCGCCCCAGGTCACGAAGAGCTCGCCGAGATCGTTGCCGTCAACGAATTGGTCACCATCCAGATCGAAGGTATATCCGGAGGTACCCCACGCACCGATGAGCAACCCGAGATCCGCACCGTTGACGATAAGATCGTGATTGAAATCCGCGGGACAGGAGTTTCTGGCGTTGTTCAACATGAAACTGAAGACCTGATACGACGGCTCGGGGTACGGCGTTCCGGGCACCGTCGGTGCCCCCTTCGGCTTCGCAACCGCATGGCAATCCGTGCAGTTCATGCTAAGCGGCGACGTTTCGTTCCCATTGCACTTGGGAAGCGAGATGAAATCGTAGTACTGGGTATACGTCTCCATGGTGACGTTGGTCATGTAGCAGGTGTTCACCGTATTGTCCGAATTGGGAGGAATGCAGCACGGACCGTTCGGGTCGGGCTGGATGGTGTTGAGCAACTTGTAGTACCGCCAGGGCTCTGGAAGCTGCGACTGGAACTCCTCGTTCATCGACTGTACGTAGTCGGGGATCAGCATCTCGGGGACTCGTGAGACGTTGACCGCCATCGTGGGGTCGGAATCACAAACATTCGGAAGTTCGCCATCGACCGGCGGCATCGGCGGGCAATCCGTAGTCCCACTAGGATCCGCAGCCTCACACTCTTCGGCGTTGCAGGTGTATCCATCGACGTAGGGCGGCGCACACTCAGCTTGAGGCCCGGGGTTGAACGACGGAACACCCGTGGGATTCGAAGGTTCGACCTCGACATTGTCCACTTGTTCGAACGTTGCCCAGAACCAGGTCGAACCCGTGCTCGGGGTGAGTTGAAGGATGTGCAGGCCGACGAGCCCGACCGTCACCGGGCCGCACGGTGGTTCGGCCGCACTGATGTTGCTCGCGAAGTAGACATCCTGCATGAAGAATCGATTGCTGGCGATCTCCGCTTCTGAAAGTTGCTTCCAGGACGCCTTCAGTTCGATGGCGCCCTGCTGCGCCCAGTCCTCGAGTTCGATCGGCGGGTCGAAGTTGTCAGGCTGTCCGGAGTCCGGAAACGGCTGGAATACTCCACCCGGCTGGAAGGCCTGGTACTGATTGGCCGCGTCGTAGTACCTGTTTTGAGAGAAGTACTCGAACTCTGATTTGTTTAGGAAGATCTGAAAGAGGACGTAGTTGCCCGCTTGATCAATCAACGGCCGTCCGCTGAATGCCTCCTGAAACTCGTCGACCAAGTTGGGTTCAGTCGTCATGGATATCGCACCCAACAGCGGGAGCGTCGGCCCTCCATCACTTGGCGTGTAGGTCGGTGTGACGTAGGTCGGTGCTGCCCAGGTCCCGGGAGACACGCCTCCTTCCAGAAGAAGCTGCTCCTTCTGCATCCACTGGAGAAATGCGGGTCGGCCGGTAGGACTCGTACAGATATCGGCGTTCGTGTCAGGCTCTCCAGGTTGCCCGCCTTCGAGTTGCGGCCAGTTCAAGGCGACGAAACCATCCCAGGCAAATCGGGCCCAACTGACGGGATCGGTGACGTCCTCGGCCTCGGCGGGATAGATCCAGGGTTCGTTGGACAGGTCGCAGGGACCATCATCACCGACCGCGCCTGCTGAGATCGTAGTTGCCGAGGATGCGACAGCGGCGACGGCGATCATTCCGCTCGTGACACCCAGCACTCTAGTCTTGACAAGCATGCGTAGAACGATAGTTGCCTGATCGAGCATCTCTTCTCTTCTCCGCAATTCTTGGTCGATGGACTGCAAAACCTGCGCTGCGTCTCACCCCAACCTACCTGATCCAATTGTTTCTATCGATTCCTTTCCGCACGATTGGGGCGAGTGGCAAAGAAAGGCCTCTCAAGCCACTTCATAGCCACTTCATTTTCGGACCTGGCGGCCCGCGCATCGTGATTGTCGGTCCTCGTGTCGACCTCGAGGAGCGTCCGCCCGTTGCCCGCACACGGCCGG
>JAPKCC010000003.1 GCA_028823105.1 Phycisphaerales bacterium
TTCGACCGATTGACCAGTCGATTGTTCGCGAGCGGCCGGACGACGAGGAAACGAAAACCGAAATGCAGGATCCAGAGGAGCAGCAACAGGCCCACCGAGACCACGCCCACGTAGAGGAGCGGCGTGGTTTCGAGCGGCTTGAGCCACTCGCTCAACGTATCGGAGACGGCCTTGGAGGATTCGCCCACCACAACTTCGACCTTGCCCGGAATCGTCTTTGCGTCTTCGAATGTCATCGTTTTTCCTGGAGACCGACGTGAGCACCGTGAGAAGATATCGCCTTGACCATCACGGGGCCCGCTCGGATCGCTCTGAAACGGGCGGATTCAGGAAGGACGGTCGACTCCCGCATGCCCATCTGTGCAAAGGGCCGCTACTGAAGTTCGTAGGACGCAGGCCACCAGTCGGGCCTTCCCAGACCGAACTTCGACCGAAGCACCGACTCCGTCGTCTCGATCGTCTCCATCACCCACCCCTGAATCGTGCTGGTGGCCTCTCCGACGCAGTACACCTCGCGTCCGGGGATCGGTTGTCGCGCCGCAGGAGCGATCTTCCAGGGCTCGACGCCCGGCCGCCACATGTTCCAGCCGTATCCGACCTTGCCACCATCGAAGCTACGGAAGAGAATTTCCGAGGGCTTCGGGATGTCGATCCCGTGCATCTCTGCGAGCTGCTTCCGAATGGTGACCGCGGCCAAGCAATCACCGTCGGCCCGATGCCCCGTACTTGGGAGGAGCGGGCTCCAGAACCCCGAATCAAGAACGCCGGCGGCGTACGGGCTGAGCGACAGGCCACGCCCGCTCGGATCGTCGAGATAGAAAACCTGCCGGATGGGAATATCCGTGATCGACCGACCCGATTTGATTCCCATCCCGTTCCACCACTGGTTCGGGAAGTTCACATAGATCTTGGTGGCGGGCACCGGAAGCATTTCTGATTCCATCGCCGTGAGGCCATTGGAACCACGAAGCGGGCACTGGTCAGGAAGATATTGATAGGCCGACATCGGGAGCGTGGTGACGACTTTCTTGGCCTTTCGAATCAATGTCTCACCGTCGGAAGTGCGGAAGGTGACGACCGTCAAATCGCCTTCAAATCGAAGGTCGTTCATCTCGTGACCGAAGTGGATATCCACACCCTGTTGACGCGCACGATCCGCCAGCTTCAACGGGACCTGCTGGTATCCACCTCGAACATGGCTGTAGCCATGCACAAAGAGATCGAGCATCGCCTCCTTCATGAAGACTGCGGCGTTGGTGTTCGGACGTCCGTAGCCCATCCCGGCGAAGAGCATGGCCGCTCCCTCGTGGCCCAGAATGTCGTTGAAGACCCATTCGTAGGGGAGATCGTGTAGCAGACGACCCCGATACCTGACACTGGCGACCGCTTCGCGCATCTCGTCCCGGGCCCAGGTCTCCTGACCCGTCGCAGTCTTCACGACGAATCGAAAAAGCTCGTGGAGCGTTTTTCCTCGCAGGTCTTCGCGAACTCGGTACCCGAATTCCGGTGACGCGACGAGCTTCGAGGCCCGGGTCCGGATTCCCCGCAGGAAGTAAAGGTCCTGCGGGGTGGTCGCGGGATATGGATCGACGGTGAGTCCGAGCTCTGACACGAGGTTCAGGAGGGGCGTCTGGTTGTTCGCGATCCGCATGCCCCCGAGTTCGGCGACCTGCCGGGTCATTCCTTCGGGCTTGATCGACCAGAGCCGACCTCCGATTCGATCACTGCGTTCATGAAGTTCGATCCGACTCCCTGGCGACTTCTGGGACAGTCGGCATGCCGCGTAGCAGCCGGAAACACCCGCTCCGACGAGAAGTACATCAACGACCTCGGCATCCTCTCGGACGCCGCGTCGCATCCCCGCGGCAATCGCCGACGGAAGCACACTCATCGAGAGCGCACCGGCGAGGAGCGAGCGTCGACTCCAATCCGTTCGAACGGGATCTGGTGCACCGGATGGGGAATCACTGTGGTTCATCGTCGACGTCTCCTGAAAATTGATTCTGGACTTCAACGATACCGCGGCGGTGCCGCGAGAGAGGCTCTTCGCTCCGATCCCCTCTGAATAATATTCATACAACCCTCGTTCCCGGTCCTCTTGAGGCCCCGATGATCGAGCAGATGAGCCGAGCGCCCTGTGGTGCTTGGTCTGTGGTGAGGAAGGGACCGAACCTGTCCATCAGACGCATGACACGCATGAGACGCATGAGACGCAATCGCTTTAGAGGAGCATGGGAGAGGCCACGCCACTGCACGGTATTCTGAGCCCCATGGGATTCCGATCCGTCATCCTCCGCTGGCTGCCCCGAAGACTCGCCGAGTCGATCGAGCTGGATTCGCGTCGATGGATCTTCGATTGCCCGCATTGCAACCAGACGTCGTCCATCTGGGACGTCGGTGGCGTCCGATGGAAAGCCGCTGGGAATCCGCGATGCCGCGTCCGCTGCCCCCTCTGCGGTGCGAAGTTGATCGCCCGGATTCGATGGGAGAATGACCAATGTCCATCGAGCGAAGAAGAGGCCTCCACGGATGATGCCTGATTCTCAGTCGCCATCGAGCTCGTCCTTGGAAGCCGACGCCTCGTCGATCGACCCGACGACCTTCTCCGCCTGCGGGCGCAGTCTTCGCAGGAGCACCGTGGCGAGATTTCCCGGCTCGAGGAACGCTTCGGGAGGCCGGAAGTAGACCTCGACCTCGGTCCCCTCGGTCGCTTCGATCGCGCCGCCAGCACCATCCGGCGCAATCATCCGGACCGTGCCCTGAACGCCGTCGAGTGCCTCCTGAAGTTTGCCGGGAGAGGTCGTCCGGAAGATGACGTCTCGATCCTTGACGAAGAGCGTCACCACCCCCAGCAGGGCGGCCGCGAGCCTGATCTCTGCCAGGTCGACGAGTCGTCGGGTCGCGCTCGGAGGGTCGCCGTACGCACTCTCAAGATCACGAACGGCGCCATCGAGGTCCTCGAAACGGTCCGCCTCACCAATTCGTCGGTATGCATCGATCCGTCGCTGATCGTTCGGGATATATCCCTTGGGAATCCAACCCTCGAGCCCGATCTCGATCGTGGTGTCCCCGGCCACGACCCGCCGCTCCCGCTTGATGTTCCGCACCGCCTCCTCGAGCAGTCGACAGTACATGTCGTAACCGACCGACGCAATGTGCCCGCTCTGTTCCGAACCGAGCAGGTTGCCGGCTCCCCGGATCTCGAGGTCACGCATTGCGATCCGGAACCCCGCCCCAAGCATTGAGTAATCCTCGATCGCCTTCAATCGCCGAAGCGCGTCCTCGGTCATCCGGCGTTCTTCGGGGAGAAGAAGGTAGCAATAGGCACGGTGGCGACTCCGACCGACCCGACCTCTGAGTTGATGAAGTTGCGCCAGTCCGAACCGGTGGGCGTCATGCACGAACATGGTGTTCGCGGTCGGAATGTCCATGCCGCTCTCGATAATCGTGGTGCTCACCAGGATGTCCGCCTCACGCCGGATAAAGGTGAGCATCACCTTCTCCAGGTCGCCATCGGACATTTGACCGTGACCGATGACGACCCGAGCGTCCGGGGCGAGTTTCTGGACCTCGTCGGCGAACGACTCGATGTCGTGCACGCGGTTGTGCACAAAGAAGATCTGCCCTTCTCGCGCGAGTTCCCGTCGGATGGCCTGCGCCAGGCGACGATCGTTCCACGGAATGACCTCGGTGACGATGGCCCGTCGATCGAGCGGTGGCGTGGTGAGGCTCGAAATGTCCCGCAAACCCAGCATCGCCATGTGCAGCGTCCGAGGGATCGGGGTGGCGCTGAGCGTCATCACATCCGCGACGGTTCGGGCGGCCAGCAGTCGCTGCTTGTGTTCGACGCCGAATCGCTGCTCTTCGTCGATCACGATCAACCCGAGGTCCTTGAACCACACGTCCTTGGACAGAATGCGGTGGGTGCCGATCACGATGTCGACGCGACCTTCCTTCAAGTCCAGAAGGATCTTCTTTTCTTCTGCACCCGACTTGAAGCGGCTGATCGACTCGATCCGGAACGGATACGCCTTGAAACGGCTTCGAAAGGTCCGCTCGTGCTGCTCCGCGAGGACCGTGGTGGGCACGAGCACCGCGACCTGCCGACCGGATTCCACCGCTTTGAATGCGGCGCGGATCGCGATCTCTGTTTTTCCGAATCCGACGTCTCCGCAGATCAGACGGTCCATCGGCATGCTCGAGGCCATGTCACGTTTCACCGCCGCGATCGCGGTCACCTGATCCTCGGTCTCTTCGTACGGGAACGCCGCCTCGAACTCACGCTGCCAAGTCGTGTCGGCTGGAAAGCGGATCCCGGGGGTCGCCGATCGAGCCGCCTGCACGCGGAGCATCTCGTCGGCAAGCCCGCGTACCGCCTCCTCGACCTGCGCCTTCTGCCGTTTCCATCGTTTGCCGCCGAGCAGCGAAAGCTTGGGGTTTGTCGAACTCCCCGCCCCGATGTACTTCTGAACCAGTTCGATGCGACTGAGCGGCAGGTGCAGATGCGATCGCCCGTCGAATTCGAGCGTGATCACTTCCTGATCGGGTCCGCCGTCCTTCGGAAGTGAACCGAGACCCACGAATCGCGCGATGCCGTGATCACGATGCACCACCAGATCGCCCGGATCGAATCGAAGAAAATCCTGCCGGGCAGCCCCCGTCCTAATCCGGTTCCCCCGCCTCCGCACACCCCAGCGATTGAGCATCTCATGAAACGGCACGACTGCGAATCCACGTTCACCATCCACTTCGGAGGCCCAGGCGAATCCTCGATGGACATGACGCCGCTCCACTCGGACCCGGTCCGCGTTCGGGGCGTCGTCCTTTCGTCGACGTTCGAGAATCTCTTCCGCTCGCTCATGTTCCCCCGTCGTGGAACAAGCCAGCGCCACATCGAATTCCGCGGCGAACTCAAGAAGTTCGTCGACCGCTCCAGCGATCTCCTCCGGAAACGGCGGAAGCGACGATGTCCCGAGACCAATCATCCGATCTGCCGCGTTGCTGGCGGAGAACTCATTGACGTCCAGAAGGCACCGAGCGTGCTCCCGCAACGCCTTCATGGTGGCCGGCGGCCCTTCGACGCCCCCGGAATCTCGCACTCGCTCCCAGTACCCTCGTCCCTGCTCGATGATCTCCCCGAGTTCGGCGAGGACGACGGTGGTGGTCTTGGGGAGAAAACCGACGAAGGGCACTGTGTCGGCACCGAGGAGACCTTCGGTCCGGCCGATCAGTTCGACTTCAGAAACCCTCCGATCGATCGCCTGGGATCCGGGATCGATCTCGTGAATACGCTCGATCTCGTCACCGAAGAGGTCGACCCGGACCGGCATGCCGCCGCCAAGTGGAAACAGATCGATCAAGCCACCACGGACCGCGAACTCCCCCGGCGTCTCGACCGCATCGGTCCGCGCCCAGCCCGCGTTGGTCAACCACCCCGCGAATTCTGTCAGATCGAGGGTTCCGCCCTCGCGCACCACCCGGAGCCGCTCACCCAGGTCCACCGCCACCGGAACGCCCTGCATCAGCCCAGGAAACGGTGCGACAATCACGGCCGGGAGTTCACCGTCGATGGCCCGTCTCAGAAGTCCCAGGCGCGCCGCAACGAGATCGAGTGAGGGGTTGCTCTCACCCGGCATCACTTCGAGGGCCGGGAATGACGCGGCCTCGATTCCAAGATCTGTGAGTTCATCGACCGCCTCGTCGGCATCGTCCAGATGAGGGACGACCAAGAGGACAAGACCGGGTGCGTCTCGCGCGAGCAGTCCGGCAATCAGAATCGTGCTGCTGCCTGACGCACCTCGCGCGGAGACATCACCGCCGAGGGCGACGAGTTCCGTCAACGAGATGATGGACGGGGCTGCGGCGAGACGATCGAGCCACCACGATGACGTGACTGTGGATTTTTCGTCAGCGGTCATGGAATCGACGTTCCCCGGATCACGCCGGAGCGCCCCGACAAGGCCGGGTGAACCAGAAACGGTGCTGCTCGACGAGCCGCGATCGGACCGATTCCTGAAACTGCCTGAAGATCCCAGGTTCGATGCCGGTCCTCCGGGGCGCCGACGGTCGATACATCGAACCCCCCCCGGGAGCGATGTCGTTCGAGTCGACGGGCCATGGCGGGACCGATCCCGGGCACCAGCGTCCATTCCGCGGCGAGCGCGTTCGCCGGATCGATTCGATAGGTCGGCCAGGGTGATGCCACCGCCATCGAGACCCGATCGAGTTCTTGTGGCGCGTCTAGGACCGTCATCGCGAGCATCGCCAGCCCGACGAAGGACATGAATCGAATGGCCGGGATGGGGTCGGTCGCGGAAGGTGCGACGGACTCAACCATCCGACGCGTCCGACGCGTCCGACGCGTTCGACCCATCCGAAACATCCGATTCCTTCGACTTGTGCGACCCGTGCAACTCGTGGCCCTCGTGCGGCCTGGCCGGTGCGTGCCCACCGGGCGGAACCCACGGGCCCAGTGGACGTCGGAGACGGCGTCGCATCGACACCAGTCGTTCATACGCCGGCCGTGGCGTCCCGTCTTCTTCAACGATGCCGAAGCCGGCTTCCCCGCCGGGATCTGGCGTGGCGTTGTCAGTGTGGGCCGACCAGCAGATCGCCTCGACATAGGGCTTGGAGAGCGCCATTGGGATGACCTTCGCCGCCCACGATGCCTGACGGTCCGGCGTCCACGCCTCACCCCAGTTTCCCGCGCCGACGCCGAGATTCCGGCACGGTGCACCGCATGCGGACAGCAGGAGTGGATGTTCGTCGCCGAAGAATCGATCGAGCGTGTCGCTCAGCGTCATCAGGTCCCGGCTCCGAGTGCCGGGCTCCGTTCCCCCCACGATCAGTCTCGCGCCGATACTGTCGAACCGGAGCCCTTCGGCGCCGAGGCGCTCGAGGAACTCGAAGGCGCCGATCGATCCGTTGACCCGCGCCGTGGTGTCACCGAAGAGATCATGCACTTCGATCATGCGTCGGGCCGTCTTCTTGTGCCGTCGGATCAGCAGTTCGGCGGTGCGAGTCGCGTCGATGACTTCGCTGATCGGCCGCGGACCGCCACGACAGAGGTGCATGCCCGCGCTGATCTTCCACATGCCGACGTGCTTGACGTACCGAGCCACCACCTGTTCGAGATAGTCGTAGAGCGGATCTCGAAGCGAGGCGTAGTCGAAGCGGTACACCTCCGCCCAGTCCGGGAGGGCGCCCGGAGAGAAGTCCACGATCGGGCCCGCGATGGTCGGCTTGCCGTTTTCCTGCGCCCAGGTCATCCACCGATCGCTGGTCGAGAAGTCGTACTTGCCTCGCTTGGACTCGATATCACGCCATCTCATCGGAACCGTGATGAGATCGAAGGCTTCGAGGGTCGGCCCGATCTTCTTCGGGTCCGTCCGGGGGTCGATGATGGTTCCGAGGGTGGTCGATGAGGCCGTCTTCCGCCCGTACCGACGGTGGAGCAAGATGTCGGCGTGGGCCATGGCCAGTTCATCGGTCGCCTGCATCCCAAGGTCGATGGCCACCGCCGCCAGCAGTCCTTCGGCATTGAGATCCGGTGCCACCAGCGCGTCCGTGAAGGCGTCTCGAGCACGTTCGAAATGCTCCGCCGCAGACGGTGCAAGGCCCGGGTTGAACATAAGCCAGTCTTCGCACTTCTGAATGTAGGTCTTCACCCGGTGCCGAGCGAGCTCGAGGGCGAGGTCGTAGGGCTTCTCACGGGGGCGGAGCAGGCAGGTCTGGAGAATCAGATTCCCCGCCCGGCCGACGTCCGCCTGGATTCTGAAGGCGGCATCGGGCAATTCCTTGGTCCGGACGTGAAACGTCCCGCCATGCTCTTCCGGCTGGAAACGGATCTCCGCCCTCATGCTGGCATCGCTGGGGCCGAGCATCCGGGCGCCGATCGGTGGCCGACCCACGCGGATTCCCGTCCGCTCATCAAGCTTGAATCGGAATTCCGCCACGACAACTCCATCTGCTGGGGCCGGATTGCCACCGTCGAGAAAGTGTACCGGGCTGGTGGATGCCAGATCGAGAATCCGGCCGATCTGCCGCCTTGAATTCTGGAGAACTTCTGACGCCGGAGGGCTTTTCCTCGTGTGGGGTGGCTGTCCCACCCGATCCGAAGCCCGCTCCCGCTCAGGGATGCGCGGAATCGGGGAATCGCGCGTCAAGTCTTTACCGAACACCTTCTCAGGACCTAGAATTCAACCATGACCGAGGCCACCGCCGCTGTATTTGAAACCGACCTCTCCCTGCCGGATCGACGGCAGGGCAAGGTGCGTGATGTCTACCGGGTCCCGGTCGCTACCGGCCCCGATCAGGTCTTGATCGTCGCCACCGATCGCCTGAGCGCCTATGACGTCGTGATGCCGACTCCGATTCCCGGAAAGGGTCGACTCCTGACCGAGACCAGCCTCGGCTGGTTTCACTTCATCCGCGATCTCGAACTGGTCGGCGATCATCTCATTTCGACCGAACCCGCGGATGTCCCCGGACTCACCGCGAACGAACGATCCATGCTGGATGGTCGAATGATGTTGTGCCGAGCCGTCGAAGTCGTCCCAATTGAATGCGTCGCCCGCGGCTACCTCGCGGGGAGCGGTTGGAACGAATACCAGCACGACGGTTCGGTCTGCGGGATCCAACTACCCGAAGGGCTGCACCGCAGCGGTCGTCTCCCCCATCCGATCTTCACGCCGGCCACGAAGGCGACCGAAGGACACGACGAGAACATCGACTTCGAACGGGCCTGCGAAATCGCCGGCGAGCCTCTGATGGACCGCCTTCGAGATCTCACCATCACGATCTACGATGCGGCCGCCGACTATTCCGCAGCGCGAGGCCTCATTCTCGCGGACACCAAGTTCGAGTTCGGACACGCCATCGACTTCGACGGCGAGCCGAACGGCGAGCTGCTGATCTGCGACGAAGTCCTCACGTCGGATTCCAGTCGGTACTGGCCCGCCGAAGACTACGAGTCGGGTCGCGAGCAGGATTCCTTCGACAAGCAGTTCGTTCGGAACTACCTGCTCGAGCTCGTCGATCGCGGCGAGTGGAAGAAGGAACCGCCAGGCCCGGAGCTTCCCCCGAAAATCGTCGAGCGGACCATGGAACGGTACCGCGAGGCTGCCCAAAGATTGTTCGAACAGACGCTCTGAACGACCGGTGGCCCAAACTCCCCGCGAGCGGCGGGACGAGGCGACATGTCCTCATGTTCACATGTTCATCTGTCCATCAAGAAGAACGCCCCGCCCGGTTTTCCCGGGCGAGGCGATTTTTGATCACCGAAGTCGTGAAAGGCACTCCCTGGAAGGGGTCAAGGTCATGATCATCATGATCATCACTTCTGCGGTTGAAAATTCACTTGGCACCGGAATCTTCGAATCGACGACCCTTCATCGCTCCTAATCAACCATCGAGCATCAACGAACGATCACTACGCTCGACTCCATAAGAAAAATCAGACGTTCGCCATTCGCGTATTCGGATGGACACGCCGATTCACCGCACCGAGAACGAACACACCCACCCGGCGTGAAGCCGGATGGGCGCACTCTTTGATACCCATTCGTTCGAAGTCAATCTCTCTCGATAATGACGTCTTACGAACCGTATCTCGTGGATTGGCGCACACCCGCTGATCCGAGAAGTAGACCAGCGAGCGGGCTTCTCAACTTCACATGCGGGAAGACCGATCGCTCGTCGTCAAACCTCTCTTTTTTTCAAAAATGGCGTTCGCGAGTCACCAAGTGCTGGACATTTTGAAGACACGTGCGCACCCGAGAGGCGTCCTCTTTGATTGTTCCGCCACAAACCGCCACCCGCGCGCACGAGCGGGTGGCGTCACGAGCCAACCCCACGGCGCCGATGCTTCAATCGACAAGGCGCTCCGCACACCAACCCGAACGCGAGGGTCACCGGCCGCGACCACCGCCTCGGCGAGCGCCGCCACCGCCACCGCGGTTGAATCCGCCGGATGGCCGGGAGATGTTGCGACTCCCACCCGAGTAGTTTGACCGGTTATACGTGTTGCGATTCGCCGATCGATCCCGCGCTTGGTAGTTCGAGTTCAGCCCGCCCTGGATGTTCTGGAATCGTTCGCGATCCGCGGAACTGCCGGTCGCGGGTACCCAATTGCCATCGTCGTACCGGCTCCAGCCGTCGTCATCGCGACGATAGACCTTGCCGTCGTTGCCGACGTAGCGATTGCCGTCGTGTTTCGCAGTGGCTGTCCAACCGTTGCCCCGGCGATCGCTCGCCACGCCCTGATTGCCGTTGGTGGACTGACCCGCGACCACCGTGCCTCGCGAATTGGTCACGTGCCCGGTTCGAACCCAGGTGCTGCCGTTGGTGGCGACGTTGCGGCCCCACTGGGCGTAAGGATTTGACGCTTGGTATCCGCGGCCCGCCCATCCCGTCGAAGGATTCGACCAGCCGTACCCGACCGCCCGGCCATTCGGACCGTAGTAGTTGCGACTGGCGACGTAGCGACCGGTGTTGGGGTTGTACCACCGGTTGTACCCCCAGACCGGCGGCCGGCCCCAGTACCAGCGGGGCCAGTAGTAGTACGGGTAGTAGTACCCGGTGCCGTAGACGACCACGGAACCCGAGACGTAGACACCGGAGTACCCCGAGGTGTAACCGGTGACCACGATGTTGTCGTCGACGTTGTAGATCCGGACGAATGTGACGTAGTAGAGCGGACTGTCGGGCGGGATCGTATAGATGAGTGACGGCACACTCGACGCGACCGCCCACGGCCCGGTCGCCTTCGACGATTCGAACCACACCGCCTTCTCCAACGCAAAGTACTGACCCTGTACGCGAATCACCGCGGTCGCCGTATTGATGGCGTACTGCATGGGCGTGCCCGTGATGGGCTGGAACTTCGGCGCCCCGTCGTACACCACGGTCAGCTCAGCGGTATTGCGATCGATCGCGGCGATCTCCGGCACTTGGGCCATCGCGAGTGCTTCTTTCGATTCGATGGTGCCGGGAACCGATGCCACTACGCGATACGCCTCGACGTCGTCGGGAATCGACGCGAAGGTCTTGGGCACGTCCGCGGCATCAATCATCGTCCAGTCGCCAGGCAGACTCGAAGCCTGGAACCACCGACCCGAGACCAGCAGGTAGTAGAACTTGTCACCAGTGTCGAGAAAGAGATCCGAGCCGGTGTTGCTCGCCCGCAGCAGCGGAGTCTCGCCGACCCGCGTCCACTCCGGTGTTCCATCCACCACCACCAGTTCCGCAGGCACGCTGCTGCGGATGACTTCTGGAACCACACCCGCGTCCCCTTCCGTTTTTGAGGCCGATCCGTTGTCGAGGCTCGCGACCGCTTCCTTGATGTGCGAAAACTGCGGATCATCCGGGATGCCGGCGAACGCCTTCGGGAGCGTCCGACAATCCGCCCAAGTGGTCGCATCGAGCGAATCAGCGGACAACCAGCCGACACCGTCGAAGAGGTAGTAGGTTCCATTCGCTTCGAAGAGCGGGTGATCCGCATCCGCCACCATGGTGATCCCCGACGAAAATGGTCGGCGCTTCTCGCGTTCTGGAAGCATCAGGAGGACTGCCGGCTTCTGCCGGTAATAGATGACCGGTGCGGTCTTCGCCAACGGCACATCCTCGACGTCGATCACCGTCTGGTCCGTGATGAGCCCGGTGAGTCGAACCAGCGGCATGATGATCGGTTCGGTGGGAACCGACGCCTGCATCAGCAAGTCGATCCGCTCGGCGAGAAGTTCGTCGTCAAAATCGGCGTGGTCTAACTCGAAGTTATAGAGCGTGGCTTCGCCGGTATCGGTGTTGGCCAGGACGTTCATGTGTAGCACGACGCGGCCCACAACCTCCGCCTGCCCGAGGCCAGGGTCGACGCTTGTCGCGATCGACGTGGTGAGCCGATCGCCCTTCCAGAGGTCCAGCTGCGGACGCTGCAACACGATGGTCGCGTCACCCTTTTGGATCTCTCGAGGCCATTCCTTCGGCGCCGTCGCTTCCGCGGCCGGCGGGAGGTCGGTCTGTCCAACGGCGAAAGGAGCCGAGACCGTCATGATGATCATGATCATCATGACGCTTCCAAAGACACTCTGGCGAAGTTGATTCAGCATGGTTACTCCTGTGGCCCGGCGATCAATTTCCGGGCGGCGATCCTGAAGGTATGTCGGGATTGAAGTTATATCGAGCCTGAAGCCATGTCGGGCTTCAAGTGGCTTTGAGACTGGTGGTGGATCTTCAATCGACGGTCGTCCCCAGCCATCGTCAGAAGACGCGATCGTCTAGACGCCTGCCGCTTCGACGGTGTTTCGCAGCAGCATCGCGACGGTCATCGGGCCGACGCCGCCCGGTACCGGGCTGAGATGCCCCGCGACTTGGGCGACTTCCTCGAACGCGACATCGCCGACGGTTCGCCGCTTCCCATTCGCGTCCATGATTCGATTGATGCCCACGTCCACCACGACCGCACCAGGCTTGACCATGTCACGGGTGATCAAACCAGCAACACCCGCAGCACTGACCAGCACGTCGGCGGTTCTGGTGAGACTCGCGAGGTCCTCGGTGTACTTGTTGGTCGAGATCACCGTCGCCTCCGCCCGCATCAGGAGAACGGCGATCGGCTTGCCCACGATGTTGCTCGCGCCGACGATCACGCACCGCTTGCCGCGAAGCTCAATGCCCGTCGACTCGATCATTTCGATCGACGCGAGCGCGGTGCAGGGAACCAGGCTTCGACGCCCGTAGACGATGTTGCCGATGTTCGCGGGATTGACGCCCTCGACGTCCTTGGCCTCGTCGATCAACGACTGGACCCGCTCCGCCTCGACGCCCTCGGGGAGCGGCAGATGGACCATGATCGCCGTGACGTCGTCGTCTTCGTTGAGGGCCCGGACCGCGTCTTCGACCTCGTCGATGGAGGCGGTCGCCGGAAGTCGATGAAGGTAGTACTCGATGCCCACGGCGGCACAGGTCTTCCGCTGGTTGTGCGCGTAGATGTCGGCACCCTTGTCCTCACCAGCGAGAACGGCATCAAGGCGGACCCGCCGCTTGCCTTCCGCGACCCGCCGTGCCACCGTCCGGCGGACCTGAAAGGCCAGATTCTTCCCGTCGATCGGCTCGGCGGATGGGCTGGCGGTGGGTTCTGAGGCGGCATCCATGGGAGGAGGATACCGGCTGGCAGGTACCACCTCCCTACTTGAAGCACCATCCCCGAAAGGTCGACTCCGAGGGGTCCACTCGACTATCGTTCCTTCTATATGAGCCCATCTGGTCACCATCGTCTCGCCCCTTGGACCGCCGGCTTCGGCATGGTTGGCAGTCTCCTCATCTCCATGGCAATCTTCGGCCAGACGCCCGTCTCGGGTCAGCCAGCCCCAACCTCGGTGACGCCGCCCCGCAACCAGATCGCATCCTCTCGCTTCGCCCCGGATCCGAGCACGATCCGCGAACTCCGAATGATCGGCGAGCCAGCACCGCCTCCGCCCGCCGGGACCATGATCGAAGGCGACCGGATCACCGAATGGAATGCTGGAGGCCCCACGATCCTCCTTTTCTGGTCGCCATTTGTCGGTGGCACCGAAAGCCACCTCGCCCAACTCGGGGATATCGGCGCAAAGTCGAAAACGATCCAGACCCTCTCGATCGCCAGCGGCCCTCGGTCGCGGGTCGAGGGCACGCTCAAGGCCTTGCCCGGCCGAACGCCGATCGTCCCTCGAACCATCCTCGACGACACCGGCGGCTGGCGTCAGGCATTCATCGAACCACTTGGACTGACCACCCTTCCCGCCGTAGTGGCGCTCGACGAGGACGGAGAGGTCGTCTACCACGGACCGATGAACACGGCCTCGATGGCCCTCGCGAGAATCTCCAGCAACAACTGGTCGAGCGGCGGATACCGCGACTCGGTCATGGAGTACATGTCCCGACAACAGGCTTCGGGCGCCCTCGTCGAAATCGTTGGCCGCGTTCGCCGCGGACAGGCCACCGCCGATGAGGCCGTCACGCTTGCCGAGGAGCTCATCGAACTGGACCCTGAAAACGGTGGTCGACAGATCGCGAAGTTCGACGTCCTCCTCACGGTCGCGAACCGACCAGATGACGCGTATGCCTATGGCCGCGGAATCGCGGCGCGGTTCCCGAACAACTATCTGCTCCTCAACGATTTGGCTTGGAATACCGTGAGCCTTCCGGACGTCTCGCGGCGAGATCTAGAATTCGCGCTTGAGATGTCCCGTCGCGCCAACGCGATTCAGGGCTACGTCGATTACTCGGTGCTCGACACCTTGGCTCGTATCTGGTGGCTTCGAGGAAATGCGGACGAAGCAATTCGATGGCAACTCAAGGCCGTCGCGCGAGCCTTCGGAACTTGGCATGGTGACTCCACCCGAGCGAATCTCGATGCCTATACGAACGGGTACCTCAAACCGGGCGAAATGCCCCCGCCGTATCGTTCCCCTCGCCGCCAATAGCGCGATGAACACGCGTGATGCAGGGGCAGATACCCCGTTTTCGCTCGAATTGAACGTTCGCGACAACCAACACGCCCATCGGCGGTACGATTTTGATCGTCACCACGAACGGCGACGGATCCAACCATTCTCCCTTTGACCGCCTGAGGAACCCGACGAATCATGAAAATCTCCATGTACATCATCGCCGCGGCCAGTCTCACGTTGGCCGCCGCAGCCATCGCACAGCATGCGCCCGCCATCGTCGGACAGGAAAAGCCGAATCGAGCCATCGAAGGTGAGCAGATCGCCGCGATGCCGCAGCCGGTTCCCGTTCTCCAGGACGCGAAGAAAGCTCGGTCCCTCACCATCGGTGACCAGGCTCCCAAGCCCAACTTGCAGAAGATTCTCAAGGGCAATACCGACTTTGAAGGATTCACGCCCGGCAAGGTCACGGTCATGGAATTCTGGGCGACCTGGTGTGGTCCCTGCAAGGCGGGCATGCCCCACCTCTCTGAACTCCAGAAGGAATACAAGGATCAGGGCGTCGACATCATCGGCGTCAGCAACGAGAAACTCGCACTGGTCGAGTCCTTCATCGCGAAGCCCCAGTGGGACAAGAAGACCAATTACACCATCGCGGTCGATCGTGACGGCGCCACCAACAATGCGTACATGAAGGCGGCGAAGCGATCCGGTATCCCCTGCGCCTTCGTGGTCGACGGCGAGGGCAAGGTCGCCTGGATCGGTCATCCGATGTCCATGGACGAACCGCTGAAGAAGATCGTCGCCGGCGACTGGGACCGCGACAAGTTCCGAACCGGATACGAGAAATCCCAGAAGGCCGGCCGCATGATGGGCGATGTCCGACGGGCGATGAGAAACGCCCAGTCTTCGAAGAACTATGGCCCGGCGATGAAGATGCTCAACGCCGCCATCGCAGAGATGCCGGATGACGCCAACCTCAAGATGATGAAGTTCGAGACCATGATCGGTCCGATGAACGACTCAGAGGGCTATCAGACCGGTTGGGAGATCCTCAAGGCCAACCGTGACAACGCCATGATGATGAACGCGATCGCCTGGTACACCCTCGACGATGCCGCGGTCACCGATCGAGACTACGAATTCGCGATGGCCGCCGCCAAGGCCGCCGAAGCCGCCTCGGGTGGTACGAATCCTGCGATTCTCGACACCCTCGCCCGAGCCTACTACGAGATGGGTAATTTCGACATGGCCGTGAAGGTGCAGAAGAAGGCCGTCGAGAAGGCCGGCGACGACGCCATGGGCGAGAGCATTCGCACGCAGCTCAAAAAGTACGAGGCTGCCGCGAAGGCCGGACGCAAGACCGCCTGATCCTTCGCCGGCGTCCTCCTCTGCTCGAGGAAGACTGCATTCCGATCCACAGCCCCAACGCGGGCGGCGCCGAGGCGCCGCCCGCGTTGTTTTTCATCCTCGCTTCCGAAACCTCTCCGATCGATCGGGTTCCTGACTACCATCCGTCCACATGGCCGGAACGGAAAAACCCGTCATCATCATCGGCGGAGGCATCATCGGACTCGCGAGTGCCTGGGCGTTGCATCGCCGTGGCGTCCCATGCCTCGTGCTCGATCAGGAGCCCATCCGCGACGGGGCCAGTTGCGGCAATGCCGGGCTCATCGTCTACGGGCATCCCCCGCTCACCCGCCCCGGCGTGAGCGTGCAGGGATTGAAGTGGATGTTTGATCGGAACAGCCCGCTCTACATCAAGCCTCGCTTCGACGGCGATCTTGCCCGCTGGCTGCTCACCTTCCACCGGCATTGCAAGCAACCCCACTTTGAGGCGTGCCTCGCAGTGCTCGCCCACCTCGGTTGGGAAACCGCCCGCGGTTTCGACGAGATGCTCGCCGACGCCGCGATCGACTGCGACTGGCGACCGAGCGGGTGGCTCGACGTCTGCCTCCGACCCTCGAGCCTCGACGATGCCGAACGGGAGATCAAACATCTCTCGCCTTTCGGGTACACCGCCGAACGCCTCGACGGTGATGCGCTCCGCCGCACCGACCCGGCATTCGGTGATTCGGTCGCCGGCGCCGTGCGTTTCGACCAGAGCGCCACGATGGACCCCGCCGCCTTCATGCAGTCCCTTCGAACATGGCTAAAAACCCGCGGCGTCGGAATTCGTGAAGGCGTCGCCGCCGGGGTCGAACGACTGCTGGTGACCGACGAACGGGTCACCGGCGTGGCACTCGCGTCCGGTGAGATCCTCGAGACCGATCGCGTGGTGCTCGCCGCCGGCACCTGGTCTGGTCCGCTCGCGGCGACGGTGGGATTGAACGTTCCCCTTCAACCTGCGCGGGGCTACCACCGTGAACTCACCGGCCTTCCTACGCTCCCGATGATTGGCGGCGTGCTTCGCGAGACCTTCATCGCGTTCACCCCGATGTTCGATCGCCTGCGACTCGCGGGGACCCTCGAGATCGCCGGCCACGGCCGACCGTGGACTCGTTCCCGACTCGAGAACCTCACCCTCGCGGCCCGGCCGTACCTTCGGGGCATTGACGAGGCGACGATCACCGCCGAGTGGGCGGGCTACCGCCCCTGCACCCCGGACGGCATGCCGATGATCGGCGAAGTGCCATGGGCGAAGGGTCTGGTGGTCGCGACCGGCCACGCCATGATGGGGATGACCCTCGGCCCGATCACCGGCCGGCTGGTGGCGGAGATCTTCTGTGACGGTCGACCGTCAATCGAATCGCCATTGCTCGATCCGGCTCGCTTCGGTCACGTGGGTTAAACGTCCGACCCCGAAGCCCTTACGCGTCCGGCCAGAGCCACGCCGCCCCGCGGACCCCGCTTGAATCACCGTGGGCGTTCCGCAGGATGGGCGTCGCCGCGCTGCCACCGAAGGCGCGAGCATGGACCAATTGCGGAACGACCTCGTAGATCGAGTCGAGATTACTCACGCCACCGCCCAAGACGATCGCATTCGGATCGAGCAGGTCGACAACGGTCACGAGGCTCTCCGCGAGACGTTCGTGGAATCGGGTGATCACGGCTCGAGCATGTTCGTCTGCATCGACCGACGCCGCAATCTCCGCGAGGGAACACGCCATCCCCGAGGCGGCGGCGTACTCGGCCTCGATCGCCGGTCCGCTCAAGTACTGCTCGAGACAATCCGAGCGCCCGCAATAGCACGGCCGCGGCGCGGTGTCGCGGGCGTCGCGATGCGGGAGACCGATGTGGCCCCACTCACCGCCGAGACCGTTACCGCCTTCATGCACCACACCATCAAACACCACCCCGCCACCAACCCCGGTTCCCAGGATCACCCCGAAGACCACGTGATGGCCCGCGGCGGCGCCGTCCGCGGCTTCCGAGAGCGCAAAACAGTTGGCGTCGTTGGCGGTGCGAACCGAAAAGCGAACCGCGGCGTTCAGATCCGCTTCGAACGGTCGCCCGTTCAAGCAGGTCGAATTTGAATTGCGATGAAGGCCGGTCGCTCGATCTACCGAGCCGGGCGTCCCCACCCCCACCGTGGTCGCCCCATCGGCGCCCGAGGCGCCAGATGCGGTCGCGATCCGATCTACCAGGCCTGCGATGGTGGCGAGCGTGCCGTGGTAGTCGCCTGGCGGCGTGGCCACTCGCTCCCGGGCGATGATCTCACCGCCCACCAAGGCGATCGCCTCGATCTTGGTTCCGCCGAGATCGACGCCGATTCGAGTGGTCGTCATTTCAGGCCCCTCCTCGAGCGGCGTCCGGACCACCCCGCACCCAAGTGCCGCCAACACAAGTCCCGATGAGGCAGGCCGGGCCCGTGCCCATCACGATGGCGTCCGCAAGGTGTTCAGGATCAACCCCTTCCAGAGTACGGTGACCAAGGTCAATCGCCGCGAAGTCGGCAAGCCGTCCCACGGCGATCGAACCACTCTCGACCCCGAGACTCGCCGCCCCATTCGCGGTGGCGATCTCCAGCAGCGGCCGACCGGTCCGGCCCGCCTGATCGACGACGGCCCCTCGCTTCTGATGGCGAACCCGCTGGACATACTCGATCCAACGCAGATCCTCGGTTGGTGCTATTCGGCTGTTGAGGTCGGTCCCGATCGCGATCGGAATGCCGGCGTCGCGCATCGTCGCGAGGTCGCAGATTCCGTCCCCAAGATTCCCCTCGGTGTTCGGGCAGAGGCAGATTCGTGCCCCGGCGGCGGCGAAGTCTCGAAGGTCTTCGACGTTCGAATGCGTGCAATGGACCGCGGTAGTCCGCGCATCAATCACTCCGTAGTCAAGCGCCAACCGCATCGGAGTCCGACCGTGGAGGGCCTGACAATCTTCGATCTCCTTGACGACTTCTTCCAGATGAAGGTGGAAGACCGTTCCCCGTCGCGTCGCTTCGGCGTGGACGGCCGCGATCCGATCAATCGAAACTGCCCGGGTCGAATGAGACACTGCGGCAACGGATTGCAACGGCCCCTCCGCGATCTTCTCCGCACGGTCGAGGCTCGCGAGAAACGTCTCGAGCGTTCGGGTGTCGAAGCGGGCCTGTCCACCGGCGAGTGGGGAATCGTCAAATCCGCCGCGAACGTAATCGCAATGAAGCAGCACGATGCGGATGCCGGCATCCCGAGCCGCCCGAAGGACGGCATCATCGAGCATCCATCGAGCATCTTCTTCCTGGTCATCGGCGTGGTGGATGTAATGGAACTCGCCGACGGTGGTGATACCGGCGTCCAGCATCTCCTCGAAGGCAAGCCGGCTCGTGCGATAGGCCCGCTCGGCATCGAGTGACGCGACGAGCTCGTACATGGACGCTCGCCAGGTGAAGAAGGAGCCCTGACCGTCGAGGAAGGTCTCACCGCGGCCCCGCATCCCGCGCTGGAAGGCATGACTGTGGGCATTGACGAATCCAGGCAGAAGCGCCGCCGACCAATCCGAGGGCCCGGTGGCTGGCCTGATCTCGGAGATTCGGTCGCCGGAAACGACGATCTCATGGTCGGCCTTAAACACCCCCTCCGACCAGACGAGCGCGGGGCGAAGCAGGGTTTGCGAGACGCCAGACGCCTGGCTCCCGGCGGGTGAGAGTCGATCTTTCATAATCGCAATGCTACGGCACACGGGGCACCTTGGGAGCCTGCTAGAATGGCGAACCCGCACCCCGGAACCGGAGATCTTCCGTGCTCGAACCCAGACCGTACGCCGAATTCGACGCTGAAAGCGATGCCAGCATCGAGGCGATGGCCCACGTCAAATCCATCCTTGAATTCATTGGTGAAGACCCCGAGCGGGAAGGCCTTCTGGATACCCCAAAGCGGGTCGTCAAGGCGATGAACGAACACTATTGGGGATATCGAGCCGACCCGTTCGAACCGCTCCAACGGACCTTCAGCGAAGTCGAGAACTACGACGAACTGGTCCTGCTCCAGAACATGGACCTTCAGAGCCACTGCGAACACCACATGGTGCCGTTCGTCGGCAAGGCTCACGTGGCGTACATCCCGAACGGCCGCGTCGTGGGGCTTTCAAAGCTTGCCCGAGTCGTCGAGATCTTCTCGAAGCGACTCCAGGTGCAGGAGAAGCTCACCGCCCAGATCGCGAACACCATCCAGGAAGCGCTTCAGCCTCAGGGCGTCGCCGTGATCATCCAGGCTCGGCACTTCTGCATGTGCTATCGCGGTGTCCGACAGAGCAACGCTTGGACGACCACCAGCAAGCTCCACGGCGTGTTCCTCAACGACGCGGCGGCCCGGATGGAACTGCTGACCTTGATCGGTTCGAACCCCGGTCGCGACTGATCCTTCGCAACCCGCGAACGTCCGCCAGTAAAATCGACCCTGTCTGTCTCACACGAGATGGCAGGGTGTTTTTTTCTTCGCGGACCCCAGCCGCGAAGGCGGCGCCGCGTTGCATCCGGAACAATCCACCGCGTTGGTGCTGCGAGCGCCTTCCCGGGACCAGACCGCGTCCGTGACCGCAACTCTCTCATTCCCGATGTCGATGACCGCACCAAAATGAAGGCTGCGAACCAGACTCAGAAGTCGTCGATGTCGTCGTCACCTTCGCCTTCGACGCCCAATGTGCCCTCAAAAAACTAACCGCGTTGGCCCCGGGGTCGTCGAGGCCGACACCTCGAAGCCAGGTCACCGACAAGGCCCCCACTGCGCCACGAGGACGCCGATGTCCGACCCGCCAACCTCGCCATCGCCGTCAAGATCGTAGATCGAGTCGTCGGTCCCCCAGGCGCCGAGCAGTAAACCGAGATCGGCCGACCCAACGCCACCGTAGCAGTTGAAATCTGCCCGACACCCTTGGCAATAGGGGTCGATGACGTTATCTCCCTCGTCGATGAAGCTCCGAGGGGGCACGATGTCGCAGCACCCTTCGATTTCACACCCCGCAAGCGCCGGCGCCGCGTCTACCTGGTTGTACATGCCTCGACCGTAGAGACCGACCTCGTTCCCGCTCCAGAGGCAGTCGCGGTAGATCGGTGATGAATTCGTACCATTCAGACATCCACCGCCCACGAGATCGGCCCGATTTTCGATGAACACACAAGACTCGAAGATGGGATTGCTGTCCGATCCGAAGATCGCGACGCCGCCGCCGAAGACGGAGGCGACATTCCCGAGAAATCGAACCCCTCGCACCGTCGGACTGGAATCGACCACCAGCAGACCCGCGCCAAGATCAATATCGCCATCGATGACGTCGAGTGTCTCGATCCGAGTCTCCATCGATTCACCAGACCGACAGCTCAGAATCCCAGTGCGGCCCGACCCCACGAGCCGTGCGGTCGGCTGTCCGAGACGATCTCGCTCACCGCGAAGCGTGATGGGTCGACCGCGGAGGTCGATCGCAGTCTCTACAAGATATTCCCCGGCTCCCAGCACGATCTCATCCCCGTCGGACACCACGTCGTCGATGAGGGCTTGGATACGCACCGCCGGCCCCGCTTCTAGCCGGAAGGTCTCCGCCATCAGCTCCGAGACGCTCGCGGCAAGGATAACCGTCACGCACACCCACCGAATCAGGACGGGCGGATAGAGCGGGGGCATGGAGTTCGAGGGCATGGAGCACGTTTCGATGGATGATGAAGACATGGCAGATCCATGGCGAGGGTTCTAAAGAGCCGAAGCGTTTCGAGCATTCACGAAGGTCGGATTCACCGCGAAAGGATGAGCCCAAGTCGAACCGAGATCTTCCAGCCAGAAAGCGACGCTTCTTGCTCACGGTGTCGTCGTAGAGTCGCAGGTGCCGCCGAAGTACCGAGGATATCGGAGCGGTCCGCCCCGTTCACCTTGCCGTCCTGGTTCATGTCCGCGTTCAGCACCGAACTCGCGCCCCACAGGGCCAGCAGGTCGCCGAGGTCGCCCGAATGAATCGCCCGGTCAAAGTTCACGTCGCCCGTATTGCCGTTCCGCAGCAGATGGTTCCCGCTGCTCGAGCCGTCGATCGCATCGCCATCGATGTTCTTGTTTCCCGACGTCGACGTGTTGCCGCAGAAGTTCCAGTTGATCAGGTTCGGACTGCTGCTGGAGGAGTTGTACACCCCGCCGCCGCGGTTGATGTTGTAGCCATTCTGAATCACGAGGTTCTTGAAGACCATCGCAGGTGAAGGTGCTCTTCGGGAACTTCGAACAAGCCGCTAGAGACCGGTGATCCCGTGACCTCGAGGCCGACGCGGACCACCGCGAAGGCGACGACCTCGGCCGCGTGACCCGTTCGTCAAAACCCGAACACGCTCCATGCCCCGAGCAGCACACCGAGGTCGCGCGGTCCGACCCGCCCGTCCCGGTCGAGATCGGCGATGTGATACCCCCCGATCGACTCATGACCCCAGGCCCCGAGGATCACCGAAAGGTCCTCCGGCCCGATCATTCCGTCGCCATCGAGATCACCCGCCGGGGTCGATTTGTAGGCCGCACCATGCACTTCGTGCTTCATCTGCTCGGTCGAACACGGATATCCCGTCCAGGTGGGCATCCATGGCCCGATGAATAACTGTGCCGGCGCCGAATTGAGGCCCGCGGCGAGGGCCGTGCCGGTGGGATCGACGCCGACAAATTCCGCGGGAGCGATCGGGACCGAGGTTCCAGTCTTGACGTCCCACCGCATGCTTGCCCGGGTGGATCCCGGATAGGCGCGTACGCAGACGACGCCATCGGGCGCCGAAGTGGCATCGTTGTAGAACACGAGATGATCGTGGCAGATCGCCAAGCGTCGAGGCGCCTGCGGACGAGCGTACTAGGCCCTTCCGTAGACCGGTACCAGCGTGCCGGTGGTCAGGGCGTTCGCCGGACTCGCGAGCCAGACCATGGTCCTCGCAACTTCCTCGACCGTCGGCCACGCGTCGAAATCCGCGTCCGGCATGGCCGCGCGGTTGGCAGGCGTGTCCATGATCGAGGGGGCGACTGCGTTCACGAGGATGCCGTCGTCGAGGACCTCCTTCGCAAGGCACTGGGTCAGGCTCGCCACGGCCGCCTTGCTCGTCGAGTAGGCAAGCATTCCGCCGGTCGGTTCCATCGCGGGACGGGCAATCACGTTGACGATCCGACCACCGTCCTCCGCCGATCGCCCCGCGGCCCGCATCGCCTTGACCGCCTCCCGGCAGCACAGGAAACACGTCCCGGCGTTGAGCCGCATCATGGATTCGAAGTCAGACTGGGTGACGTCCTGGATCGGCCCCATCGCAAAGCCGCCCGCCACGTGGATCGAGGCGTAGATCGGACCAGCCTTGGCGTACACCGCGGCCACCGATGCCTCGTCGCCGAGGTCGACCTCGTGCAGGGTGACGTGGTCCTTGAAGTCGATACGGTCGAGTTCACGAGCCTCCCGCCAGGTGACGTGGACGTCCGCCCCGTGTTCGAGGAGATCGCGGACGACCTCGGAGCCGAGGGCGCCGGTGCCGCCAGTGACGAGACAGGGTCGATTGGTAAAAGGCATGACCGATTCTCCGTCGTGGAGTGGTGGTGAACCGCCTCATCGGGGAGGGCGAATCCCTCCCTCCGGATGGCGAAGGCGGATGATCCTACCCGTTACCATGCACCGCTTCAGTCCCCCACCTTCCCGCCGCCCGGGCCACAACCCCCCCCAACCGGATTTCCGATGAGCGAAACAACCACCAAACGCATGGAGGACATCGTCGCCCTCTGCCGACGACGAGGCTTCATCTTCCAGAGCTCCGAGATCTACGGAGGTATCAACGGTTTCTGGGACTACGGTCCCAACGGCGTCGAACTCAAGCGAAACCTCAAGGACGCTTGGTGGGGCGACATCGTGCACGGCGACGCCACCGGGCCGACCGGCGCGGACGTCAAAGTGGTGGGCGTTGACTGCACGATCATCATGAACCCCAAGACCTGGGTCGCCTCCGGCCACGTGGGTGGTTTTAACGATCCGATGGTCGACTGCAAGGAATCGAAGTCGCGTTACCGGGCCGACCATCTCGTGTGCCTTGGCGTCAAGGGTGACACCACCGGACGGATCTTCGTCTGCGTCGAAGGCGACGACGACAGCACGGCCAAGGCTCGGAAGAAGCTCGACAAGTACGTGAAACGGACGGTCGCGGACGAAGAAATCGATACCTGTCCGTTCGCCGATCTCTCGGCCGAGGAACGGGCGATCTCCGTGGGCCCCGATGCGAAGGAACAGGGCACGCTCACCGAGCCTCGGATGTTCAACCTGATGTTCGAGACGCACTGCGGTGCGATCCGCGACGAGAGTTCGAAGGCATACCTCCGACCCGAGACCGCCCAGGGAATCTTCACCAACTTCAACAACATCGTCGACTCCAGCCGGGTCAAGATTCCATTCGGCATCGCGCAGATCGGCAAGGCGTTCCGCAACGAGGTCACCCCCCGGAACTTCACCTTCCGGAGTCGCGAGTTCGAGCAGATGGAACTGGAATTCTTCATCCATCCCAGCGAGGCCGAAGAGTGGTACGCCTGGTGGCGTGAACAGCGGTACGCGTGGTGGAAGTCGATCGGTCTCGCCGGCGACAACCTCATCCTTCGGGAGCACGATCGCGGCGAACTGGCGCACTACGCAAAGGAAGGCGCTGGCACCTGCGACATCGAGTATCGGTTCCCGTTCACCGCCCCGGGATTCGGCGAACTCGAAGGCGTCGCGCATCGATCCGACTATGACCTCCGCCAACACGCCGAACACTGCGGCAAGGGTGACAAGATGCGGTACTTCGACCAGCAGAGGAACGAACGGTATTTTCCCCACGTCATCGAACCCTCCGCCGGCGCCGATCGCGGCACGCTCGCACTTCTCTGCGAGGCCTACACCCCCGACGAAAGTCGAGCGTCGAAGGTCTATATGAAGTTCCACCCGCGGGTGGCGCCCGTCAAGGCCGCGATCTTCCCCTTGGTCGCGAAAGACGGCATGCCGGAGGTGGCCGAGAAACTTCACAAGGAACTTCGCCGGAAGTACACCGTCGACATGGACGTCAAGCAGTCGATCGGCAAGCGATACGCCCGCATGGACGAAGCGGGTACCCCCTACTGCTTCACCATCGACGGTGATTCACTCACCGACCACGCCGTGACGGTACGAGAGCGCGACACCCAGGCGCAGGAACGCATCGCCATCGATCAGGTCGCCAACTTCCTGGCCGACAAGATTGACGGGGCCCCCGCGGCGGAGTGAGCAAGCAGTACATGACCGCGGAATCCCCCGACCCGAAGGGCCGCTTGGGACGACGCTTCGTGTCGGGACCATCCGGTCATGCCGGCTCAACGACGACGCCCGGCCGCCCGCCTACGTGCTGGAGATCGATCTCGGTCCGCGGATGATCGCTGGGGTCCGGAGCGACGTGTTGGTGCTGGGAACGGCGACCGAGGACCGCTCGCTCGTCCACTAGACAAATACCGATCGTTGACGACCAACAAAAACACGCGACGCGGATCCGAAGATCCGCGCCGCGTCGTCCCGTCCCATTCCCATTCGTCAACTTCGCTGCGGTCCTAGCCGACGTACTTCCCGATTCGATCGCTGCCCCGCGATCGAAGTCTTGGCCTCAACGGAAGAAACGCCGGTCCCCAGAATGCCCGGAAGGGCTGTGCGTGCATCGAACGAAGACGAACCTGTTCCATCCGTGTGAACGAACCAGATCTCGTTGACCCGACGATTCGCCCCCCGGGAGAAACCGTCGAATCGCGAGCTTGTGATCTCGGCCCGCTCACACGCATCGAACATGTAGGAAATATCGCCTCAAACCGACCCGGCAACCATGGGGCATCGACCCCAATCAGGGCTCGAAATTGATCAGTGCGAATCGCGTTGGTACCAGAAGCGCAGTCTGGATCGATCACGCCAACGGCGGGGACCAGAAACGCCGATCGAGATCGTCTGCCAGAGAAGTCGCCACGGACCGACCGCGTTGGCCTTGCGTGGCGAGGTGTAGACCGGCGCTTTGATCCGCACCACTGGCCCGCGCCCGAGGGCGCGAATCGACTTCACCAACCAGAGTTCCTCGCTGGCGAACCACTGTTCGTCGAAGCCGCCGACGGCGTCGAAAATCTCTCGCCGCATCGCCAGACAGCACCCGGGTAACACCCCGAAGTACGCCAGGGCCCGAAGCAATATCCAGGTCCAGACTCGATTGAAGAAAGACCGCACCCCGGGCATCTCCACCCGGGGCCCTGCGATCGCCGCGCCATCCTCCACTGCCCGGAGCAACTCCCGAAGCGTCTCACTGGGCACGATGGTGTCGGCATCGACAAAAATCAGAAACCGCCCATCGGTCACCGCCGCCCCGGCATTGCGGACCGCGGCGATCTGTCGCTTCTTGACCGACAGCACCGTCGCCCCCGCGTTCGCAGCGAGTCGTGCGGTCGCGTCATCACTGGCATCATCTACCACCAACAATTCGCTCGGGCGGCCGAGCTCCGCGAGCGCGTCGCGAAGGGTGGAGACCGTCGCGTCGATGTCCGCGGCCTCGTTCCAGGCCGGCACCACCACGGTGATCTCGGTCGAGGATTCGCGTTCCATCGGCATGGTCAGGATCGGGCGTTGAGCCAGGCGTCCTCGAGCAGCATGCCCGCAGGGACCGCGGTCGCACTCCCCCGTTCGACCATGCTCGCGACCGGATAGGCGCAGTAGTCGACGCTGAATGCGCCGGCTGGCCGATGGTTGCCGCTCTGCCCAAGACCGCCGAACGGCAGCATGCTGCTCGCCCCCGCGGTCCCAGTGTTTCGGTTGATGCATCCGGCGCGACACTCGCCGAAGAAACGATCCCATTCAGCATCGTCGTTGGTGAAGATCGACGCGGCGAGCCCGTATCGGGTCGCATTGGCCTGTTCGATGGCCGCGTCGAGCGAGTCGACGACGGCGATCTGAGCCATCGGCCCGAAACATTCGCGATCACGATCAATGCTAAAGCGGTCGACCAACACCACGCCAGGAGTCACGAAGTGTCCGGGCCGGTCGATTCGCGTTGCTTCTACGAGGATCTTCCCACCGGAGGCATGAAGCTCGGACTGGAACGAGAGGACATCGTCGACCGCAGCGCCGTTGACCAGTGGTCCCATGAACACCGGATCCGACGAATCGCCGGCCCCGACTTGAAGCGTGCTCGCGACCTTGCAGAACGCCTGAATGAATCGATCCGCCACGTCGGCGTGCACGATGATGCGACGAGTGCAGGTGCACCGCTGACCACTCGTGGCGTAGGCCGCGCGAGCGCACTCCACGACCGCCTGCCGAAGATCGGCGGATGGCATCACCACCGAGGGATTCGATCCCCCGAGTTCGAGGGCGACGATCCGACCTGGGTTGTCGAGGTTGGCCTCGAGAATGCGACGTCCGACCGGCCAGCTGCCAGTGAAAAGCACGCCGTCAACTCCGCGACTCGCGACCAGGGCGGCGGCCACCTTCGGGCCACCCTGCACGAGATTGAAGATCCCGGCCGGAATCCCGGCTTCCATCGCCATCTCCGCCAGTGCCTGGCCGACGCCGGGCGTCTTTTCGCTGGGCTTGAGGATGATCGCATTGCCCGCGAGCAACGCTGGAATGAAATGCCCATTGGGCAGATGGGCCGGGAAATTAAACGGTCCCAGGACCGCCATCACCCCATGCGGCTTGTATCGGCAGAGCCCTGACTTGGTCTCCCCCGCGGCCACTTCGTAATCGGTGATCCGCCCGGCGGAATGCTCTCCGAGCGTGATGTCCACCTTGCCCGCGAGGGCACCGGCCTCAAAACGACTCTCCGACAGCACCTTGCCCATCTCGAGCGTGATCAACGCCGCCATCCGCGGAGCGCGGGCCGCGGTGACTTCCTTCCAGCGAAGAAGCACCTCGATCCTCGCGTCCTTTCCCATGGCAAACCACGCGGGCTGCGCCCGACGGGCCGCCGCGACGGTGGCCTCGACGTCTTCAAGTCGCTCACCGGATTGGAATGCAATCTCTTCGGGCGCCGCCGGATTCCGCGAGATGATGACTTCACCCGCGGGCAGTGGCCGGAACACACCGTCAATCAGATTCGCGGGCGGGCCATCGAGAAAACCGCGTTCGAGGGCGGTGCCGTGATTCGACATCATGCTTGGTCTCCGAGCGGCCCGAGCTCGAGCCGTGGTCATTCTAGAGTGATCTGGGACGCAACATCACCGACTTGACGGCCTGAATTTCGGACGGGATCTCTCGACGTTCTTCGTCGGCTCGATCCCCCGCGATGCAGTCTGGTCCCGACCTAGGACTTTTTTGATTTTCCAGATTTTCCAGATTTCCCAGACTTGCTCGACTTGCTGGATGCCTTCTTCGGCAGCTCCGTCACACCGACGGCGGAACCTCGGGTCGCACCGATCGCCTCCATCGCCTCCGCGGAGATGCGAATCCCCTCGCCTCGCATGGTGAAGGGAGTCTGTACCGATCGGAATCCTTGGTCTCCCTCGCAGGAGACGATCCCCATCGACTTTCCGGCGCCGGTCAGCGGACCGGTCAGGTCACATTGCTTCGTCGCGGCGACGAGCGGAATCTCATCGCGGACCGCTTCGAGATACGGACCGCCGTCGAAAGGATCGATGTGTCCCTTGTACTCGAATCCCTGTCGCTCAAGCATCCGTCGGGCGGGGCCGGTCTCGTCGCTCTCCCGAGCGATGAGATTCCTCGCTTCGGGTGGGAGCAGGGAGGCGTAGATCGGCTCCCGCGGGAAGAGCGCCGTCATGAACTCCTTGGACTGCTGACAGAAAAGGTCGGCTTCCTTGTAGGAGAGATTGATGAACCGACGACCAAGATAGTCCCAGAGGAGGTTGTGACTGTCCGGCGTGATCGCGCCCATCATTTCGGCGATCACCCGCTTGTTGAACTGCCGACGGTGAAGGCCCATGAAGTGAAAGCGAACCATGGAGAGGAATCCGCCGAGTCTCTCGGCGTGACCCCGATATCCGGGTGCCAGGATGAGTCCGCCCATTTCGGTCGGACCCGAGATGTCCTCGCCAAGCGTGAGCATCACCTGAGTGTTGCCCTGCTGCAGATCATCACTCCAGAATTCCTTGCGAGTGACTTCGAGGTAGACGTGCGGATGGCCGGGCCAGGAGATGCAGGGAAGGACCGCGCTGGTGCCGATCACATTGCCGGTCTCGAGGTCCTCCAGCACGAACATGAAGTTTCGTTCCCGCGCGTCGCGAGCCTGCTTTCGGAAACTCCGGCGGCTGCGATCCACCTTCGACGCGATGATGTCGCGGTCGGGGGGAAGGTTGATGAAATGAACCATCTTCGCGAGTTTGAGCAGCGTCGTGACGTCCTCGGCCGCGACCTGACGGATGACAAACATGCCTGTGCCTCCTACCAACCTTCGATCTGATCCCCGCGACGACCATCGTCGAGAGCCCGCCTGAATCCGACTCAATCCGCGGCTTCAGCCTTCTCGAACGAGCGTTCGAGCACTTCGAATACCGGCCCAAACTGAGCCGGCTCCATCACGCCGACCGGCGGGAGGAAGCGAAGGTGATATGGATCATGGCCGCAGATGAAGGCGATGAGCCCTTCCGCGAACATGATGTGCAACGCCTTCATGATCTTCGCCCGACTGCCGCCGAAGGGCGTCAATCGGCACATGCCACCGGTACCTGCGACCAGCTCGGTGATCGGGCGTCCGAGGGTGTCAACCGCTGGCGGGAACCACTCCGGATGCGCGGCCACGAAGGCATTCGCATGTTCCCGGAAGGCCGCCTGCAATCCGGCGATCCGCCCGTCCGGGCCGTAGTAACCACCGTCACGAAGTCGCCGAAGGGCCGCGAGCCCGACCTGCAACGCACTACTTGATCCGATGAAGGTGCCACTGAGCAGCCCCGGCTTCGGATTGAACTCATCGGTGTAAAGGCAGGCGCAGATCTGGCTCATCTTGCCCAGCGTCAATACGTCCACGTATTCGCCGAGCCCGAGCACGTCGTAGTAGTACATCTCGGTATTGCGTCCGAACGTCTGGACCTCGTCATCCCACACCGGGACGCCGCGCTCGCGACACATTTCCATGAGCGGCACGAAGAACTCTCGCGGGGCGGTGCGGAATCCGCCTTCGCCCTGGACGAGTTCGAAGATGAAGCAACTGTGCTGTCCGGGATATCGCTTGAGACACTCGTCGAGATGCCAGACCGCCATCTCGATGGATCGCTCCCCCATCGCGGGATCGTAGAACGGCATGTAATCGACGTGCGTGTTCAACGGGATGCCTACGCGACCCGCGGCGGAATCGCCGATCTGGGCCATGGTGGTCGACCGACCTAGGAAGCAGTCCTGGAACGCGATGACCCGCGGTGCACCGTTGGTCTTCTGTTGGCAGACTTTGAGGGCGCTCTCGTTGGCCATGGCGCCGGAATTGGTTGTGAAGCAGTTGCTGAGTCGAGATCCCTTGGCGGCTTCCTGCGAGAGGAACTCCGCGGTCTCGATGCTCTCTGAGTTGTACTGGAGGTTTCCCTCCATTACCACGTCACCGAGCGCCGACTCCAACGCCACCCGTACCAGCCCAGGATCGCTGTGGCCGAACATGTGCACGCCGATGCCGTTGATCATGTCCCATTTCACGGAGCCATCGACAAGTTCGACCAGCGGACCGTTTCCGATGCCGCTCCCGACGTAGGGGTAGAGCGCTCCCTTTCCGCGGGCTTCCGCAGAACGGGCAAGCCAACCTTCGAGGGTCTCGGTCCCGCCATCGACCGGCGGACGGGGTTCGGTGATCGAAGACTGGGAAGACTCAAGCCGCTGGATCACCGCATCGAGTGCCGCGACGACATCGGGGCTCTGGCGAAATGAATCGGCGACCGTGGCTGACTGGGACGTGCTCACGCGACTGACCTCCTGAAAATTGATCCGAGGTTGATAAAAACTCACTCAAGGCGAGTCAAAGGACGAAAAACGTTCGAACGGACGGGAAATCGGGACTCTAGAGACGGCCAGAATGGGGCCACCCGGATAAAGGCCCTCCCGAATCAGATCCTCATGATATCGACCGTCCGGATCCTGACCTTCCCCCGAATCCGTCACGATCCAGCCGATGCAGCAGGATCGCGAACAACGTCGCCCGCTCCACGAGGCTCTCCAACTGGACATGCTCGTCAGGGCGGTGCATTCCACCGCCCCGGACCCCCAGGGTGTCGATGGTCGGCACGCCAGCCTGTTGAATCACATTGCCATCGCAGACCCCGCCGGTGGCGGCGAAAGGCATCGGATGACCAAGATCCTCGCTGGCCTTCCGGGCGGTCTCCGCGAGCGCCAGAACCTCCGGCGTCGAGGGTTTGGCAGCCCGGATGAACGCGGTGTGGGCCACGAGTCTCGGAGGATCCTCCGCCTCGGCCTTCATCGCCTCGTTCAGTTCGTCGACCACCCTTCGAATCGACCGATCGAGATCCTGTCGGGTCGCCTCGTCGCGGTACCGCACGTTGCCCCAGCAGCGAGCGTGGTGGGCGACGGCGTTGGTCACCTGCCCACCATGCATGGGACCAATGTTGACGATGCGTCCGGCGTCGGCATCGGCGAGGGCGGAGATCTCGATGATCGCCCGAGCGATCGCGAGCACCGCCGATCGCCCTTCCGCGAAAGCCCGGCCGACATGCGTTGCCCGGCCGTGAGCTTCGATCATGAAGGCTCCCGACCCCATTCGTTCTACGACCAGCGAGCCATCGGGAAGCGCGGGCTCGAGCACCAGTCCGACGTCGTGCCCTTCGGCGACTTCAAGCAACGCCTGCTCTGAAAAATAAGTGCCGGTCTCTTCGTCAGGTACCAGCGCCACCGTCCAGTCCAAGGGTCGCCCAAGTTCCTTGAGGATCTCCAGCGCGGTGATCGCGACCAGAAGACCGCCCTTCATGTCCATGACTCCAGGGCCGTGCGCCAAGCCGCCGACGTCCTCCGAGAGCACCTGAAACGGACCGTGCGGATCGTGCACCGTGTCGAGGTGGCCACAGATCATGAATCGGACGGCGTCCCGGCCGTCGCCGACGGCGTGACGAGCCACGAGCATCGGCGGGACGTCCTCCGCAGTCGCCGCGGCGTTCGGATCATCGGAGCCCGTCCGAATCTTGATCCAACCCGGACGAGGTTGACCCGGCATTGACTCCAGCGTCCCGCCGACCGCCTCCAGCCGGGTCGCCAGCAACGCCCGAAACGCGTCCAGTCCAGGCGTGTGATTGAATCCGGTGGGAATAGCCACGAATTCGGCGAGTTCCTGACGCATCCGGTCATCGCGCCGCTGCACTGCAGAGGCGATGCGTTGTTCGAATTCGTCGAGCCGATCAAGATCAATATTCATGCTTTCAATTCCTGCCGGGCGTTCCCGGGGTCTTCGGCGGCCAGTGCCGCCGGATCGATCTCACCTTGGAAAACCTCCGTCGCAGGACCTGACATCGAGACCGAATCGCCGGAGACTCCCGACCAGTCCAACCGCAATCGGCCGCCGGGCAATGTCGCCTCCAACGGCGAAGTGATCCGCCCCTCGAGCATGCCGGCCACGCAGACGGCGCACGCCCCCGTCCCACAGGCCTGGGTCATGCCACTCCCCCGTTCCCAGGTTCGCATGCGAACCGAGCCGGCCCCTGTCACCTGCACAAGATGAAGATTGATCCGATTCGGAAACCACGCATGATCTTCGAAGATTGGCCCCACGCGATCGAGCGGCGCTGCCGCGACATCGCTGCAGAAAACGACGACGTGGGGATTCCCCATCGACACGAGGGTCAACTGTGGTTCCAGTCCGCAGGCCATCGCGTCATCTCGATTGATGCCGAATGCGCGTGGGTCGAATGAATGCGCGATCACCTGCGCGGTCGGCTCGATTCCGGGAACCTTCGCCGGAATCGATGCGGCGGTGAGACCCGGGGCGCCCATGTCGACCTTGACAGACTCAACCTTTTCGGCGGACCCCCGGTCCCAGGTCAGGGATCGGACGCCCCCGGCGGTCTCGACTCGCAATGGCTGTGCGTCGGCGATCCCACGATCGACGAGAAACTTCGCGACGCATCGGATTCCGTTTCCGCACATCTCCCCATCACTGCCGTCCGCATTGAACATCCGCATCCGAGCGTGGTTGGCGGAATCCTCTGGGGGGTCAATGATGATCAGTCCATCGGCGCCGATGCCGCGATGCCGATCACTCACCAGACGACTGACCGCGGATGGATCCGCGATCCGATCGTGGCGACCGTCGACAAACAGGTAGTCGTTTCCGATTCCGTGCATCTTTACGAAGTGCATACCGTCATTGTCCCTCGATCATGACCAGGGCGGGTGGATCTGATCCGGCTTCCTCAAAATTTGCCGGGGATTGAAGCCACCAGCGGAGAAGCGAGGCGACCACGACGAGCACCGAGACGATCTCGATGACCCGGACCAGTCGATCGATCGGAAGTCGATCGATCGGACGGTCCAGCAGCGTCAGGAGATGACGCCGTCGGGAGGCGATCGACCCGTGTCGCCAAGTAAACCGACTCAACGCCACACCATTGACGCCCGCCACGGCCACCAGAGCCGATCGCATCGCATCCACGCCCGCGATGGAAACCTGAGGCAAGGGGCGATCGTCGGCATCGACGGACATGCGAACCGCGGCGAAGGCATCCGCCTGCCGCTCGAACCGGCGGGAGATCCATCCGAATCCCACCAACGTTCCGAGCAGCACGAGGGCAGTGGCGCCAATGTCGATCCACCAGAGTTGCTCGTTGATCGTCGAGGCGGCGCCGCCGGCGTCGATGCAGGCGTTGCGGAGAGCGATCATGAACGGCTCGGCGATTTCGGCACAGAGCATGGCCAGGGCAATCAGCGTCACTGCCATCCAGGGCATGTGATGGCGTCGAGCGTGGGCGAGTTCGTGGGCCATCACCGCCATGACCTGTTCGCGACGCAGCGTGTCGATGAGGCCATCGGTCAGGAGGACCCATCGCAGCGGGCCGATGAACCCCGTGACCCCCGCGTTGATCATGCTCCCGCCGGTCGGCCACAGGAGGATCTCGCGGACGGGGACCTTCGCTTGCTCGCACATCAGAAGGAGCGTCGAACGGATCTCCCCCTCCGGAAACGGTTTCGCTCCGAGCAATCGAACGACGAAACCCGGCGCCGCGAGCGCGATGGGAATGACCATCGCCGCCGAAGCGAGTGCGGGAACCCACTCGGGAACGTCGGCGTCACTGCCATCGATCGCCCGTCGAACCAGGTCACCCGTCATCGCCAGCAGACCGAGCGGCAGAAGGATGATCAACATCTGGGTCCGAACCTGCATGGAAACCCAGGCCGCGCGGGACGGTGCCGGATGAACTGGAAGCCCGTCGTCCAGCCGCCGCAGAAGAGTGGCCTCTCGGGCTCGATGCTCGAAGGGATGGAAGATCCACCACGCGGCGGTGATCGCAAGCAGGGCGGGCGCCACAGTGATGACTTCGTCGAGGATGAGTACATCGCCGACCATCGCCTGCACGGCCTCTCGGAATCCCAGTAGAAGTACGCCGGCGACGACGATTCCCACCGCGATCCACTGCACCAGACGCAGGCAGCGAGCCGCACGTTCGAACTGCGCCGCCGGATGACGACCCTCGAGACGCTTCTGGAAGACCTTCGCGGTCACCGTCGCCAAAAGGAGCAGCAGCACCGTCCCGAACACGACCATGCCGATACTCGCGACGGCTGAAACACCTTCACCGATTCCGGATGACCCGCCGGGAAGCAGTACCACCGCGACAAGGATGATGAGCAGGACCTGCAAAGCGGAGTCTCTCCTGTACGGTCGTCACTCGTCTACCGAGGCAGCCGTCTCCTCGCGGAACCCGCCTCACCGAGGATCGGTCGGTGTCCTCATCGATGCTCAATCAGGCCGGCGGAACGTGCCGAGATCGACCACGACGCCGCCATGTCGATAGTAGTCGGCATTGATCGTCCGACTGTCGATGAAGGTGAACACGAGGCAGTTGGCACGAGTCGATTCCGCATACGCGAAGTCACCCATGTGCGGTCCCGCATATTCGGCGTTGTCGAATTCCTGAGCGTGATTGTGGAAGTGGAAGACGCCGCTGTAAGCCGCGTCGAACAGATCCTGAGTTGCCTCGAATCGGTTGTCGCCTCTTCGAAGCCGAGGCGGAAACTCCAGGAGTTCGATCCGTCCTTTCTGGTCGACTGCGAGAACGCCTCCGAACTCAGTGTCGTCATCGAGTAAGTCACGCTCCGCGTAGTCGAATACATGACTTCGCAGCGCGTCGATCGAGAGCGATTCGATGGCGATGCGCATCGCCAATAGGTCGTTCCAGGAAAGTTTCTCACGCACATCACGAAGACGTTCGGTGTGCGATCTGTTCCAGCCCGTGAAGTTCGCGGCGTAGAGACGGCGTCCATCGACGTCGACGTCGCGTTGAAGTCCGGCGTAGAGCGACGCCTCATCCTGTTCGAGGAGCGAAGGGTCGATCCGCATGGCCGCCACGAGGATTCCCAGATCACGCAATTCGAGCCGGCTGCGACGATCCTCGGAAAGTCGTTGGCTCGCCTCCTCGGCGGCATCGAGGAAACCCGAATTCTCTGGCTGGCAGAGGGCGCGAGCCCAGATGATCTCTTCCCGGTTGCGCGGGATGATCCCCGTCCGGTCGGCAATCGTGCGCAGATCCGTAAACATGCCGTCCTTCGGAGAGATTTCACTGTCCTTGAGCAGCTCGACGACTCGTTCCCGCTGTCCCTCGGCAATGAGCAACTCCCAGCACCGAGCTCGAAGATTCGCCGACACGATCGGATCGGCATCCAGCATCACCTGCACCAGCACGTCTGGCAGTTTTTGCTCGCCGTACATCTCGACCAGCGCGAGCCGCTCCGGTCGCTCCGCAGGCGTGTCGACCCAGTTGGGTATCGGCCGCGCCCAGGCTCGGATCAACGTCGGCGTCATGTCGATCCACGACTCTTCCGCAATCAGCTCGCAAAGCCGGGCACGCCATTGCAGCGCATCGATCTTCGGCATCTGAATCTCTAGAAGCCGTTTCAAGCCTTCTCGATCGATCGCTTCCATACGACGATAGGCCATCTCCCGAACATCGATGAAGTACCCATCGGCGACGATCACCCGCTTGAGTGTCTGGCTGGTCACCGACGGATCGCCCGTGGCTTCGAGCATCCGCATCGCCGCGTAGTGTCGGCCGGTGATCTCATTTGGATTCGAGAGCACTGTGACCGGATCCTCAATCGGCCTCGGTGCACAACCACCGCCGATCATGATCAGGGCGGCGAGACCACAACTCCGAAACAAGGTCTTCGTTCGAGCGCGAAACGAAAGGTCGTTTCTCTTTGAGGTCGTCGCGGATGAGATCGAGAATCGTCTAAAAGTCACGGAATGCTGGCCTCCATGCCGGCGTCGTCGCCTGGAGTCTCCAGCAAAAGGCCGGAGGTCCACCGTTGATCGGCGACAGACTGCATTTGACTCTATCATCGAGTTGATCGGAACTCCGGGCGCGACCGGCATCGGATCGGGCTCATTTCGACGGTTTCCAAGGAACGTACCATGTCAGATCCCGCCCCAGATGCTTCGAATGAGTCACTCCAAGCGCGGGTGGAACGAGTTCTGGCCCTGATCCGGCCTGGGGTGCAGGAGGATGGCGGCGACTTTGAACTCGTCAAAATCTCCGAGTCGGGCGTGGTTCAGATCCGCTTCCTCGGGGCCTGCATCGGCTGCCCTTCCAGTGAAATGACCCTTCGCGACGGAATCGCGCGAAATCTGCGCGATCGAGTCCCCGAAGTCACTGAGGTCATTGCAGTCGATTAGGGTCTTTGACCTCCGAGACGCTTGAGGAATCCGGCGATCTTGACTTCTGTGATCGGCGTCATTCGGCTACCCTGTATGGAGCCGAATGATCTCGGCAGGCTGCTTTCCCGGGTTCAGAGCCAGACTGCTCCGAAACCTTTTCTTGGAAGAGTGGCCTCAGGCAGGAGGACCTGATCATGCTAGTAATCACCCGTCGCGAAGGCGAGGAAGTCATCATCGGAGACCCCTCGTCCCCACTCGGCGTCGTTCGAGTGGCGGTCATCAAAGGGGATCGAGTGCGACTTGCATTCGAGTTTCCCCGCGAGGTTGCGGTTCACCGGCGAGAGGTCGCCGAGCAGATCGTGGCAGACGAAGAAGCACCTTCCGTCGCCGGCAAGATCCGACCCGCATCCGAGGGTTGAACGACCTTCCCCGGGCACTCGCTCTCGTAAGTAAATTTGGTGGAACGCACGCCCTTCCGGCGTGCGTTCTTTCTTTTAGTCACGTCTATAGACGGCATCTCTCAAAAAATCGCCCACGCCGTCCGACGGACGGCGTGGGCGGCGAAGCGAAGCAGCCATCGAGCCCCCGCTCATATGGCCGACACCCCTCGATCCGAAAGACGCGGATCGGCGAGCCGGGGTCTCACACCCCGAGGTGCTCCGGGATCATCCGTGACCCGCGAAGCATCGAATGCCCGAGTCGTCCTTGACTCGGTCCGCGCGAACCAGGTGCCCCCCTGCTCGCGTTGCCCTGAAAAACAAGGCGTATACGGTCGAAGAACGTGCCGCGACGATCATCCGTGACCGCCGCGACGCGGTACAACCGCGCCGTCGACTCGACCGCGTGCCGACGACGCCCTGGACGACCGATCCGTGGTCGTCTTGACTGCCTGCGGGACGATGCCCGCGTTGATTCTGAATGGAAGAGTGCAGGTTCATCGACCACCCTCCGTTTCCGAGCGTGCGGTGCGTGCTTGCCTCGCCCGACGCCACACGTCTCGTTCCGAGGGCAACGACGCCTGCTCGCGTCGCCAGTCTTCTGGAAGGATCACTTCGAGGTGATCGCGAACGCCCATGACCATCACACTTCCGGAGAGTCCGTAGCGGGTCAGTAGTCGATCGGGCAGCCGGATCCGGCCGGCCGAATCGATCGGACACCGCGCTGATTGCGAGAAGATCACACGCTCGAAATCGATCTGATCCTCGTCGCCGAGGAGCGAACCGCCGAGTTCCGATGCGAGCTCGGCAAAGGTCCGTTCCGGCCAGAGCCAGAGATTTCCGGTCGCCCCGGGAGCCGCGACGAATGCCGTTCCATGCGTCGCCTCGTCGAACACATCCCGAAGTTCGGCTGGGATTGCCAGTCGATTCTTCGTATCGATCGTGTGCTCGAAGTGGCCTAGAAAAAGCACGCATCAGGTCTCCGGAGAGTCGTGGTCGGTCCGAGTCCAACAATGGAACCCACCGAGGTCTTCACGAACGGAGAATACTCCACATCGCCCCATTCTTCAACACAACTCACCATTTTTCAACAATTCAAGACTCTAATGCCCCCCAGGGCTCATCAGATCCCGCCATGGTTGCTCTCAAAGCGTTGCCTGACAAAGACTTATGGACATTCTCGAATAATAGCGCATCATTCCCACATTCCCCCCCCAAATTTCCGAAGACCGACCTCCCTTCGTGTCTTCGACCTCCGGAACGACCATGCCCCTAGAGACCAAGGCCAAATCTGTATGCAAGGACGCCATGGCGAGGATGCCCTCCGGCCGCTTTCTGATGACCGCGGCCTTTGGTGAGGCTCGCAACGGAATGATCGTGACGCAGGTGCTGAAGTGTGCCGACGTACCACCGACGATCACGGTCTCGGTTCGCAAGGGTCACGCCCTCAGTCCATTGATTCGAGACTCAGGATGCTTCGCACTCTGTGAAATCGCCGAGACCGATCTGATGCTCCCAAGGCTCTTTCAACGGCCCAGTGCCCTGCAAGGCGAAGACCCATTCCTCGGACATTGTCTGGTTCCCCATACGCGGGATATTCCCGTTCCAAAGTCCGCCGCATCGTGGGTGGTCTGCGACTTGCTCCGACATCTCGATATCGAAGCGGATCACGAGATCTATATCGGTCGCGTGGTTCTAGGGGGAGTGCTCGAGGTCGTCGTCCAAACGTCCAAGAATGGCACACCGAAGGCCATCAAGAATACGAAGGCCTCTCGGAGGCGCCCCGGGACCGACGGAAGGGCAAATCCTAAGATCGAGGTCGACGCACCCGCAGATCAGAAAAAGAGCGAAACCGCGACCTGATTCGAGTTCGACCACGGGCTACCATCGTGGGCATGATTCCCGACTCTCCTACCGCCGCCAATCGACTTCTCATGGACTACCGTCGCGAGGCGATGGATCTGGGAAGCCCCCCCGTTCCGATCATCGATGCCCATACGCATATCAACGGTTCCGAGGCCGCCACCTTGTTCGCCGAGGTGATGGACCTCTACGGAATCGAAGCGGTCTGGTCGATGACCGCCCTGGACGAAGTCGAGTCGGTCCGCGAATCACTCGACGGGCGTTTTGAGCCGATCGCAGTTCCGGATTTCCGGGACCCCGACCGTCGGTCCGCCCACGGCGATGGATACCTCCGCCGGATCGAAGCGTATCGCGCGAAAGGCGCCCGCATCGTGAAGTTCTGGTCCGCACCGCGGATCGTCGACTTCGGCGAGGAAGCCGGTGATCCGGCGATGCTCCGACTCGACGGCCCGATTCGACGAGCCGGAATGCAGCTCGCCACCGATCTGGGCATGGCGATCATGATCCACATCGCGGATCCGGATACGTGGTTCGCCACCAAGTATGCCGACCAAGCGAAGTACGGCGACAAGAGATCACAGTATGAGCCGCTTGAAGCCGTGGTCGCGGACTATCCGGTCCCGTTCATCGCAGCGCACATGGGTGGCTGGCCTGAGGACCTCGAGTTCCTCGACGGACTTCTCTCGCGGCATCCGAATCTTCACCTCGATAGCAGCGCCACCAAGTGGATCATCCGCGAATTGTCCCGGCACGAACCCTCGGATCTCATCGCCTTCCTCAAGCGACATCGCGGTCGGATCCTCTTCGGTTCGGACATCGTCACGCTCGACGAACATCTCCGAACCGCGGATAAGGACACCGAGAACGTGATGGCCACGAAGGCAAGCAACCGCGAAGATGCGTTCGACCTGTACGCAAGTCGATACTGGTCGCTCCGAAGACTTTGGGAGAGTGACCATGACGGAGAGAGCCCGATTGCCGATCCCGATCTGGCGATGGTCGACCCCGAACGGCATGGCCCACTAGACGCCCCAAGACTTCGCGGCATGTCGCTCCCGCCGTCAGAGTTGAGGATGCTCTATCGCGAAGCCGCGATCGCATTCTCCGAATCCATCCCGGCGGATGGCCGACCTTCTCGCTCGTAATCAGAAATGCGAAACCAATCTGGGCGTCCCGAGATAAGCCCGCGCCCGTGCCGAGCCGCCGCAGCATGTCCCATGTCGACGACCAAAGACGGCTCGTCGACCATCCGCATCAAGACGTGGATCAACGCGTTGCGTTGTCCGGTCGGTATCAGCCGACCATCGACGCCATCTTCGACGAGTGAAGCGGCGTTGCGACGGTCCGACGCGATGAGCGGAACGCCGCAGGCCAGCCACGCCCGAAGGGCTAGGACCGACACGGGCGGATACGGCAGGTCGTCCGATCGATCGACGGTGACCACCACGTCGACGGCCGGAGCCACGAATCTCGGATCCCGAACCCGCTCATCGAGCACCAGCCGAACGGGCTCGCCTCCGAGCCGCGATTCGCCATCGATCAACTGCCTCGATGCCGCCAGCGCCTGCCCCGATGCTGGATCCGCGATCAGGGTCATGCCCCGCCCGGCAACCCCAGCCGTCGCGGCTGCCGTCAAGGACATCGTGAGCGAGGTACTGGAAGGCGGGTCGGCGGAGATCGCGACCACCAGTTCTTCCGATCGTCGAACCCCCCATTGCCCACGAATCAGTGCGCGATCTGCACGTCGGCCACACCGATGCTCGACATCCTGCATCGGGAAGTCTGCCGCTGATCGCGCCTCACCAGGTCGCCACCCTCGCCGGGCGAGAAGCGGTCCGATTTCGGGACCGATCGGATGCACGTGGGCCCGATCCCGACGCCACGGTTCGATCCAGGGCGGTCGACCGGAGACCGCGGCGATCTGACCGACCACCGGCAGACCAAGATCGGTACCAAGGGTCGCGACCAGGGCGGATTCAGACCAAGCCATGATCCGCCCGATGGGTCCGCACGCGGACGCCGGGCGAAGTTCTGGGTCGAGCGAGGTCGACTCCATGATCAACGTCTTCAAGGCGCGGCCGAGTCCTGGCGAAGCAAGCCGCGGAATCCCCAGAGGCATGGGAACGTTGGCATCGACGACGACCCTTCGCCGCCGCACGTTTTCGGCGTGGTCCCGTCCGCCGAGAATCACCAGCGCATCATCCTCTTGCAGGATCGCCAGCGCATCGCAAAGCGCCATACCACAGCCGGGGGCGGCCGGATCGAGGACATGAACCGTTCTACTCATCGCAAGACGACTCCGAGACGACTGGGCCTCCGAGGATCAGCGAACGCCGAGGTTCTCACCCAGATCCACTCGATCATGCTCGTAGAAGAGAAAGCCAACGTTCTTACCGAGATCATTCGCAAGATTATCTTCGACTTGACGCCGCTTCGCGAAGCTTTCAAAGTTGATCGGATCGACCTCGCGAATCTGCCCGATGACCTCCAACCCACTGGGATCGGCGATCGGGAACACCCTGATACCGGATGCCAGATCGAGGACCTTGACGCTGCAGACCGCCGTGGGCCGTGGGGTGTACCCGTCGAGGGTCATGGCAAATCCATCGAGCGAGACGTAGATGATCTGCTCGACGCCGGCCTCACGACCGATCCGTTCGATGCTCACCCGGCTGGTACTGGTCTCCAACGCTCGAGCCAGCGCGAGCACATCACGCGAGTCCACCATCATGCTCGATGGAATCGTGCCACTGGAGATGAGATCCTCGGTGATCCGGACGCCGACCATCGATCGGAGCGAAGTCCGCGGAAACGAGGTATCGGGGTCGTCGATGAACACCGCAGTGCTGGTCTTGCGGAGTTCGAACTGCGCCGGAATGGTGCCCGGACCTTCGAGAACGTAGGCCACGGGAACGATAATGTTGCAGCTGGCAAGAATGCCGCCGGCCACGATGATGAGCATCAGCGGCAGCAGGCCACGAATTGATCGTGTTGATCGTGTTGATCGTGTTGATCGTGCTGAATCAGGCATCAGGGTACTTGTCCTCAATGTGATCGAAGAAGAGCCACGCGGCTTCCTCGATGAAGGTCGCGAGCAGTCCCATCTCGATCCGCTCTTCCGTGGAACTCTCGCGTCCGAGTTCGGCGATCTTTGGGAACTCGCCGCTGACGTCGTAGGTTTCCGCGAAGGCGTCGGAATCGAATCCGTCAAGTTCGACGATGCCGATGGAGGCACCAGCCACGCCGTCCCACTGCCATCGATTGCCGGGCGGGTTGAGCCGGAATTCGAAGACATCGATCCAGACCAGCCGTTCGACACCGAGCTCTTCGCAGACCTCGCCGTAGGGCATGGTCTCCCAGCCCGGCTGGTGATATGTCCAGTCGAGCACGACCCGCGGATCGAGCACCTGAATCCCCTCGACGTTCTGGGCCAGGCGTCGGCTCATGTTGACGCAGACCTCGGCGACGAGTTTCGGGAACTGATAGAGCGTCGACATGTCGGTCTGGACGACGATGGCCACCGTCTGATTTCGAAGGCCGTCATATTCCGCGAGCACTTCGACCTTCTTCTCACGCTCGATGTTCTGCCCGACCACGCTGGCGATGCCGAAGATCTGGCAACCTTCGAGGACCCCTACCGTCGCCAGCAGCGTGAGTGCAGCCAGCGCGAGAGGGGAGGTGGCTCGGTATCCACGTCGATTTTCATTCTTGTTCATCTTCATCATTTTGGTCGCCTTCATTGCGATCGTCGGTGTGTGTCGGACGAGCGTTTCGATCCGGATTTTCACTCGATCCTGCGCTGGATCCACCAGCCGAACCCGTTTAGAAATATTCCCGATGATCACCGATCTTGTAAATCCAAGCCACCAGGAGCATCGCTACCAACACCCAGAGAAGCCGTTTTCCGAACATCCCGGAGAAGAACGGAGCAATCATCGATCCCGAAACCGCGGTCCAACCTCCGATCAGCACCACCATCGCGGTTGCGACCGCCAGTAGTGCTCCAAGGGGTTGGGTGCGGAAGGATTCCAAGAGGTTTCCATGAGCCGCGAAACTGAACGCCGTGGTCATCCCACACGTCGGGCAAGGCATGTTCGCTGCAACGATCCAGTTGCACGGCGGAAGCCCCATCTGCCGGTGCGTCCCGAGTCCGTCCTCGGAAGGCGTCAAGATCCAGGCGATCACCAGAACCGTCGCGGCCGCCAGCGCCGCAAATCCCGAACCAAGACGGACTCCGCCGGAGGCTCGTTGAGGAATCGCGACACTCCTTCCCGCGGAAGCCCAATCAGGAGCCGCAGGAGGCGGTGACGAAGACCCCGGTGCATCTACCATCCCCACAGGCTACCGAGCCCTTCTTGGCGAGGCAATGAATTCGCCTGAAATCAACCCTCTCGGCGTCACCAACCGTCTTTCCGATCGTCCACAATCGAATCGTGCATCCACCGATCGCTAACATGCGTGCATGACCAGAAACGCATGGCTCGACGCCCATCTCGATCTTGCCTATCTCGCCGGGGAAGGCCGGGACTTCAGCCGCTCGGTGGCCGAACTTGAGGTCGATGGGGCCGTCACGTGGCCAGATCTCGCCGCCGCCCGCATCCAGACCATCTTCGCCACCATCTTCACCGAACGAGATGGTCCCGCCAATGAGCCCGCGGCGTATCCGGCGGATGACCCCGACGCGGCGGAACGCGCCGGACGCCGGCAGTTGAGTTGGTACCTAGCCGAAGAAGAGGCGGGTCGCGTCACGATCGTTCGAGAACTCAAGGATCTCGATTCCAAAATCGTGCCGCGGCTGGTTCTTCTGATGGAATGCGCAGACCCGATCAAGACGCCCCAAGACACCGCCTGGTGGGTGGACCGCGGCGTCCGCGTCGTTGGCTTGAGCTGGGCGCGGGGCTCGCGGTACGCCGGTGGCAACGCACGGCCTGGCGGACTCAGCCCGGAGGGGGAAGCACTGGTCGACGCGCTCGAGACGCACGGCGTGGGGCATGATGTCTCCCATCTCTCCCCCGCCGCCTTCGATGATCTCCTGGCAAGGACCTCCGGTCCGATCTGTGCCACACACTCCAACGCCGCGACGATCACCGGTCCCGATGACCGCCACCTTCGAGATGATCAGATCAAAGCGATCGCGGCCCGCGGTGGGGTCATTGGCCTCAATCTCTTCGGTCAATTCCTTCGTGGCGACGGCATCACCGCGACCATCGACGACTGCCTCGACCACATCGAACACGTCGCCTCATTGGCCGGTCGCGATCGGGTGGGACTGGGGTCGGATGCCGATGGCGGCTTTGGAGCATCTTCCCTTCCGGAAGGGCTCCAAGATCTCCGCCGACTGGACCGACTCACGCTCGGCCTCGCGGATCGAGGATGGACTTCGGCAGAAACCCAAGGGTTTCAATTCGACAATTGGAAGACATGGCTTGACAAGCTACTGACGTGAAGACACTTCGGAGAGATTGCTCTCCGCCACGACCTCGCCTCAACAGCCTCGTATTAAAAAACCCATCGGAGAAGAAATATGACCCGAACCACCACACTGACCATTCTTACCTGCCTCGTGACCGGCCTCGTACCGAAGCCAACGATCGCTGACACCTCCATCCGCCTCGATTTCGCGGCTGGAATTCTTGCCCTGCAGGAAGCGACCACCACCGACGAGTCCACCGCCGGCGACTCCACGACCGCCACCGCACCGACCGAGACGGCCGGAGACGGACCGAGTGCCGAGCAACTCGCCAAGGCGGCGCAGAACCCCGTCGCCGACATGATCAGCCTTCCATTCCAGAACAATTTTACGTTTCCGACCGGCCCTGGGAACAATGCCCAATGGGTGCTCAACATCCAACCGGTCATTCCGATCAAGGTCAATGACGACATCAATCTGATCACCCGAACGATCCTCCCGGTGGTCTATGCACCATCGCCGGGCGCTGGTGTCTCAAGTGATTTCGGACTCGGCGATCTCCAGTTCACGGCGTTCTTCTCGCCCGCGAAGTCCGACGGCCTGATCTGGGGCGTGGGACCGGTGTTTCAATTTCCAACCGCGACCTCCGACCGACTTGGAACCGACAAGTGGTCGGCCGGCCCCAGCGTCGTCGCACTCACGATGCAAGGACCATGGGTGATCGGCGGACTGGTTCAGAATGTCTGGTCGTATGCCGGATCGGGTGGAACGGATGTGAACGCGCTTCTCGTTCAGCCGTTCATCAACTACAACCTCCCCGGTGGGTGGTACCTCACCACCGCGCCGGTGCTCACCGCCAACTGGAAGGCCGACTCCAGCAACCGGTGGACGATTCCAATCGGCGGAGGCGTCGGAAGGGTGCTGCGAATCGGCTCTCGGCCGGTCAACATTCAATTGCAGACTTTCTACAACGTGGAACGTCCCGCCGGGGTCGGCGAGTGGAACATCCGATTCCAAGTCCAGTTGCTCTTCCCCACGAGGTGAGGATCGCGACCGACGGATTCAACCGGGAATGATGGCATTCTGCTCGCTATTGAGCGGGATGCTTCGGCGAGTACCGCCATCATCGATGATCAGATGAAGCCGCAATCCGGTGCGATGCAGGTCGGCGACCCGCGGCGGATTCGTCGTGAAGACATGGATCGTCGACACACCCGAGAACGCCATGGCGGTCGTGACCAGGTCCCGATTTCGGTGCAACCAGGCATCCGCAATTCTGGCGGACTCAAGGTCATCATCTAAGCAGCACACATGGACCCCGCCCTCGGCATCGGCGGCGAGTTCGATGCCCGGCGCGATCGGGCATCGAAAACCGGTCAGTTTCAGTTCGGGAAGAAAGCCTGCGAGTCCGGCGTCGGAAGATTCCGCCGTCGGAGAGGCATCGACGGTCGAGCCATCGATCGGACCGAGCCTCGACGCGGCCGCAGATTGACTGGTCTCCGGGCCATCGGCGCTCGAATCCGAGATTCCCACACTGGCGTCTTCTTCCGGCGAGAACGCGGGCTCGCCAGGCGCACCCATGGGAGAAGGTTGGAGGCGAACGGAACGAAAGTTGTTTCTTGGCCGACCGGTCTCCGCTTCCGAATCGGCTCCCGAGTGGGCTTCAGAGGCGGCTTCGGAGCCTGGAAAGAGCGGCTGCATCGAACCAGCATCGGTTCGCCGGCGGTGCGAGGCCGATGACGAGTCTGTCTTCACGTCCTCCGGCGTCTCACTCGAATCCTCGAATCTCGCCAGACGAAGTCCTCCCAGATGCGGTCGCGGCTCCGGATTCGTTTCTCCAGCAATCTCTGGATGACCACCTGTCTCGGGTCGGAGTTCGGCAAGATCAAGCGACGCCCGGATGGCCGAGACCACCTCTTGAGGACTCCGCCGGACCGATTCATCAAAGACCAGACGCTGGGATCCTTCGACCACATCGAGCCGACGTACCGTCGCCACCACCGGCAACGGACGGTCGAGATGTCGGATCGCGGCCTCGGCCAGAACGTCGCCGGCGCTTTCTGCCCTTTCGGGATCAGCGCCGACCACCACCAGCCCCAGATCCAGCGAACTCTCTGCCGGCACTCTGGCGGCGGCGCTCTTCGCGAGTCGATACGCCTCGATCACTGCCGGCTGCTCGGCGGCGGTCAGAATGACCACTTCATCGGCGCCGGCACGAACGGCTTCGGCGGCATCTCGATCGTCCACACAGACGACCCAGCGATGCAGACGGTCGGCGATGATCGCCGCCGACTTTGCGAGATCAGCGCCCTGAGGTCGGGCGATATTCGTATCCGAACGGAAGATCTCGATCGAACAGCGGCCACCTTCCAGCCGCACGAGGCCGGTCGAACCCGACTTCTCCGCGATCCGGTCCGCGTACTGGGTCACCCAGAGACCCGCCATCACCGGGAGGTGACCGCAGATCGCAATGGTGAGCCTTGGCTTGACCGCCTTGGGTTGTGATGGACGATCGGTGACTCGGTTCTGAGTACCCCCGATGCCACCGAGCGCCGCACCGGCAGGCGGTTCGTCGCTCAGGAAAAGGGCGGTGAGTTCGTCGAAAGGATCGCGGGCCGCATCCATGCTTCACGCTCCGAAGTAGCGGACCGACGTGCTCGCCGATCCAGGAAGCCGGCATCCGCCGGCGGGAACATCAGGTTGACTTCACGGCATCTGTCTTGACGACGCCGACTTCGCGGGCACGTCCGGTCGTCGCCCCCATCACACTCGCCGGCTTGCCGTCGGGGCCGTCGACCACTCGGGGATTCGAGGGGTCCAGCATGGCCTTTCCGTCGACCACCAGTCGATACCGCACTTCCGAATCGCCCGGGACTTCAATTCCCACCCACTCCGAGCCCTCCGCCTGATTGGCGAGCGAACGGAGCGGAAGCCCGGCACCGTGCCATTGGTTGAAATCGCCGGTGACGGCGATGCAGTCGCCAAGGGCCGCGGGTTGGACGATGCGAATCCGCCCGGTGGCCGTCTTCTGCCCCGGAAGCCTGACGGTCACCGCCGGTTCGGATGAACGCCCGGGGCTCAACCGCTGCACGAGTTCGGCGACTCGGGACGAGACTTCGACCTCACGAACTCCGGACGCATCACCGAGCTGAGATACCGAGGGCTCCGAAGGGCCGCTGCCGGTCAGGTCGACCGCATCCGACGATGGCGACGACGCTTCCGACTCCTCCGGGGATGGCGGCTCGATGATGGCGGCGGATTCGGTTTCCAGCCACGCTGCAAGACGCTGATAATCGCGTGTCGCCTCGGAATCGGGCGCATGTTCGATGACAGCGCGTCCGAATGCCGTGGCCTCCCTGATGTCGAGATGATCTCGAATTGGATGCGGCGAGACACCGGAACCGAAATGCGAGCGAAGCGCATCGAGCAGGTCTCGATCGAGCGAGCGTTCTTCATGAAGCAGATTGGGGACGATCCGCGCCCGAACCGGGCGATCGATCCGGGCCGCCATGGCACGGAGCGTCGCCCATTGCCGCTGCGCGCCGCGAGTCGCCAGAAAGCCCGTCTCGACCGGAACGAGGACCTCGTCGGCGGCTCGGAGGGCGTTGAAGGTGAGCATGCCGATCGTGGGTGGACAGTCGATCAGGCAGTAGTCCATGGTCTCGGAGAACGCCTCGAGTCCTCGTTTGAGGCGTCGATCACGATCCCCCGCTTCCATCAAGCCACCACCCGGCGCCTCGGCTCGAGCCAGACGAACGGTGCTGGGAAGGAGCCGAAGTCCGTATGCGACCTCCCAGGTTCGGGAGCCGATCTGCGAGGCATTGAACTGACCCGATGGTGGGTCAAGGAGCAGATCGATGGTGCTGTATTCGATCTCATCCTCGGGGACACCAAGCGCCGCAGCGCAGTGAGACTGGGGGTCGAGGTCGACCAACAGCACGCGGCGTCCCTGGGCGGCAAGCACTGCAGCCAAGTTGACGGAGGTGGTGGTCTTCCCACATCCACCTTTCTGATTCACAATCGAGATGATCCGCATGGCGAGAGACGGTCCTTCATGGGGTACAGCGGACCAATCGCGACTTCCGCGAGCACGGCCCCTCGGGCTCTTCCAGAATCGGCCCCAAGGACGCTAGGGCTTCAAAGATGGCTGCAGACGCCATTCACCGCCGAATCAGTCCGCCGTCAGAATCGCCGCCCAACCTGCATCGACGACGTCCTCGGAAACCTCGTCCACGACCTCGATCCGTCCGACGCCACGAGGAAGCACGAGTCGGATTCGGCCACCCCGCGACTTCTTATCGAGCCGCATCACGTCACGAAGTGCTCCGAGTTCGACCCGGACCCCGGCCGGAAGGCTCGAGGGGAGGCCACAACGGTCCAGAAGCCTTTTGACCCGATCTTCCAACTCGTGGTCGGGGAGCAACCCTGCGGCCCTCGCCGCCCTACAAGCCGCCACCAGTCCGAGCGCGACGGCTTCTCCGTGCAACAGTCCGAGATCGACCTTGCTTTCCAGCGCATGGGCGTAGGTATGACCAAGATTCAGGAGCGCTCGTTCACCCGACTCCCTCGGATCTCGTCGGACGATGGAGGCCTTGACGCCGGCGGATCGGGCCACGAAGTCGGGCAATGCATCCGGATCTCGCTCCAGCACCGACGGAAGATCACGTTCGAAGGCACCCAGGGCCTCCTCACCGTCGATTAACGCATGCTTCAGACATTCCGCGAGCCCGGACCGGAATTCCCGTTGGCCGAGCGTGGCCAGTACATCGCAGTCACAGATCACCAGTCTCGCGGGCCAGAACGCCCCGACCAGGTTCTTCCCGAGGCCACCATCCGCCAACGGGCGATTGACCCCAGTCTTCCCTCCGATGGCCGCGTCGACCATGCACAGGAGCGTGGTTGGCACCAGGACCAGATCGATCCCTCGCATCCAGCCACTGGCGGCAAAGCCCGCGACATCACAGACGATCCCCCCACCCATCGCCACCAGCAGACCGTGACGATCGACGCCCGCGTCGAGCAGGCCATCCCAGATTCGCTCGACCGTCTTCATGGATTTCGCGGATTCAACGGCGTCAAATGTTCCTCGAGCCAGTCCCACCCGCTCCCCGAGCGCGGCCTCGAGCAATCGACCGTGACGGTCCGCCACGATTCCATCCGGCCCGGAATCGATCGCCAGATAGACGCCCGTTTCAGGCGCAAGCCCGGCGTCAGCGGCCAGAAGGTCGTGCGCCCGACCGAGAAGTCCTCGACCGATCAGGATCGTCGTGCGGGTCTGCTCGAACTCAAGCTCTTGACGGTGCATGGAAGTCTGGTCTCCAGTCGACTCGGTCAAACAATCTCGCGCTCGGACCACTCAGGATCGGAACGCCTTCACGGGTGGGTCCAACGCCACGGCTGCAGGCCACGGACGGATCATTCTGCATCCTCCGCGGGCCCGCGACGGGGCTCGGATTCCGCCTGTCTCGCCATCACTTCGAGCGCGTCTGCGGGGTCCACCGGGAGAGACATCGGCTCCGCGACGACTTCGACTCCCGTTCCAGCGTCGGCCGAGCCGGATCGACGCTCCCGATTGATCGGCGACGGGCCGCGCGCGGCCGCCGCGCGACGACGAAGGAAGACGACCACGCCACCCAGCAGTAGAACGAAGATCGGAAGCCCGATCCATCCACGCTCGGAAGAGACATGGCGGGCCCGGCCGATCAAGAGGGGCCATGATCGCGTCTGACCGTCGCGTGACTGGGTCTCGATCCGCCCGGAATACCGACCGAGGAATCGAACTCGCCTTCCCACCATGGGGTCGGTCGAGGCCACGGTGGTGACGGCGATGGCGATCCGCCCATCCATCATCTCGATGGCCCATTCCTGAAGTGGCGCCTGACCGGCCACCGAGCGTTCAGACTCCTGACGGATGATGCCGACGATCTCGACCAGTCGCCCCGCCTCGTCCGGCGAATCGAACCTAGAGAGGTCCACGATCTCACCTTCGGTCGCGTTCATTTTCTGGACCGGCCAGCGGCGGACCTCGTCGATGATCGGTTCCAGAGCGGAATCAGTCGCATCAACGAACGGCCCCTCGGCGATTCTCATCGACAACGCCGCGCCGATCGAGTCGATCGGACGAACTGGGATGACCCCGGGAGCGACGTCGTCAAGCACCTGCTGGTCCGCACCAAATGAACAAAGCACGGCGAGGGAGAAGATCGCGAGCCAGAAGCGATTCGGGCTGATTCGAAGAGGAATCATGTCCACCACTCTAGCCCGTCGAGTCCGCCCATCAGTGATGGAGGATTCAGACCTGGCGCTCGGACCGGAAGGTCGCTCAGAAGATCGACTGGCTCGCCGGCTCCGCCTGGATTTGTGAATCGGCTTCGGCGTGGACCTTCAGGAACGGATCCATGAGTTCCTCCCCCATGTAGAACCGAAGAAGTCGCCGGTTCATCCGCAGCAGATCGACCAAGACCAGTCCATCGACCACGTTGCTGAAGTCGGGGTCGACGTTGAATCCGAGAAAGACCGCGTTAAGTTTCAGGTACTGCCTGACCAGAACGGGGACGGAACGTTCACCCCGCTCGATCTCGAGGACGAGCTCATCGATGTCGTCGAGACTTCGGACCGCGCGAAGCGATGTCGGATCCCAATCGCGATGCGTTTTCACTTGGAACGGATTCCGAGGGTGCACGAGCCGCTCGAGCCGTGAGATTCGTTGGTTCGCATTCAGGAATGAAAGCAACAGTCTCGTCGACGTCGCGTGATAGTCGGCGCTGATCGACACCGGCCCGAAGAGCCTGCGGTACTTCGGAAACTTGCCGCAGTAACGGGTGATCCCCTTCCAGAGCAGCATCAACGGTTCCACACGCCGTTGATAATCCGGGTGAACGAACGAACGCCCCATCTCAAGCGAAGGTCCGAGCTCCTGAAACAGAGCCTCGTCGTAGCGAAAAAGCGTTCGCGTGTAGAGGCCGTCGATCCCGTGCTCTTCGATGAGCCGATCGGTCCGACCCAGTCGATATGCGCCGATGACCGCGCTGGACTTCTCATCCCAGAGGACCAGATGCAGGTAGGTGCGATCGTATTGATCGAGGTCCGAAGCGTTGCCGGTCCCTTCGCCCACGGCGCGGAAACTGAACTCACGCAGACGTCCCAGTTCCTGAACCACCCGCGGAATCTGATCTGCCTCCGCGTAGATCACCCGTTGATCACCTCGCTTCACGAGGATCTGCTCCGGCGGAAGGGCGAGGATCTCAGCCGCCAGATCGGAAGGCGAATCCGCAGGCGTCGTCGCCACGGGTTCCATTCGGACAGGCTCCGGCGTCCGACTTCGAGCCGGAATCGAACGGACGATCGAATGGAGGCGAGGACTCTCCTCGAAGCTCTCTCGCTCGAGCCGGGACCGCAGTACGAAGGTCCGGAGACGAAGAAACTCGATCAGGTCCTTCGGATCGGCGAACCGATCAAGTTGGTCGACCGGCAGCGGCGTCCCGATCGCCACCCTGACGCGACGCCCTTGGACCTTCAGGAGTTCCCGCCCCAGCAACACCGCTCGCAGATTGGGATGGATGAGCCCCGCAGCCTGGAACATCCATGAGTTCCGTCCTTCGAAGAAGACCGGAATGACCGACGCGCCGGTCGACTTGATGAGTCGGCCGATGATCGGATTCCAAGGCGGATCGGTGACCGAGAGACGCCCCCAGTCCGAATGCGCCACCTCGCCCGCCGGGAAGACGGCCAGACTTCCGCCATTCTCAACCCATTCCTTCGCGCGACGGATCGAACCCGCATTCCGGCGAGCCGCATCGCGACCACCGAACGGATCGACCGGAAAAATCCGGTCGCCGATCGCGGGGACCGCGGCGAGAATCGAATTGGCGATGAATCGAACATCCGGTCGGACCTTGGTCACGAGGTCATCGAGGATCATTGCATCGAGACCGCCGAAGGCGTGGTTCGCGACCACCACCAACGGGCCTTCCTTCGGAATCCGCGCCAGTTCCTCATCGCTGGTGAGGTACCCCGCGTTGAACCCCCGGAGAAAACGCTCACCGACCGGCAATGACTCGTCGGTGGCGAGAACCCGCTCGCGGTAGATCTTGTTGAGTTGCCTCAGGCCCAGCCCCGAGTCGATCGCCGGACGAAGCATCTCGAACAAGAACCGCTGGACGCGGCTGCGGCCGGGATTGGGAATCCGAACGGCGGGGATGGGTTCGTTCGAGGTCAAACTGCGATTCCGATGAGAACCAAGGGAGCGTGGGACTCGCGAGCGGCGTTCACGGTCGAACCTCCGCCGGACTTCTTGGTCGACATCATGACAGGTCCAGCGGGGTCGGGGTAGAAAACGAGTTCGGATTCGGCCGTCAAATCATCACGAAATGAGGCAAATTCCAGACGTTCGAACCCTCAATCGATCCGGTCGAGAAGGCGACGCCTCTGAATCTCCATCGCGACCGGCATCAACGCCTCAAGGTCGCGAATTCGCGTCTCGCTGCTCGGATGGGTCGAAAGGAATTCAAGTGGCTCGCCGCCTCGGGCGGCCATCCGTTCCCAGAGCGCGACCGATTCGCGGGGATCGTACCCAGCGTCGGCGGCGAGGAAGAGCCCGAGTTCATCGGCCTCCGATTCCTGTCCACGGCTGAATGCGGGTTCGCCCAGCAGGCCATACGCCCCCGCTGCGGCCGCCACGATCACGCGATCGTCGGGGTCGACCACGACCGTGGCCCCGATCGCAATCAGACTCACCAACGCCTGCCTGGTCATGTTTTCGCCGCCATGCCGTGCGATCGCGTGCGCGGCTTCGTGACCCATCACCGCAGCGAGCCCATCCTCGGTCTTCGTGAACGGAAGGATTCCCGTGTAGACCGCCATCTTTCCCCCGGGCAGCGCCCAGGCGTTCACGACGTCGTCATCATCGATGAGGATGACCTCCCACTCGAAACGCGACGCGATCTCCGGATGCAGTCGATCCGCGGCGGCCGCGATCCGGTCCGCGACCCGCACCACCATCTCGAAGTCCCGCCCCGCGTTGATCGCCTTGGCGCCAACCTGCATCTCCGCATAGGCCGCGTCGCCGAGCGCGATCTCCTGCTCGACCGAGTAGGCGTTCAGCTGCCGCCGATCGGTTCCCGTGACAGACTGGCATCCCGCGTGAAACAGAGAAACCGACACGATGCCGGCGAGAAGAACATCACGACGCCACGATCCTGCGAACCGGAGACCCCGGACCAGCGAGGGATGCGAGGGACGCGGGGTCATCGAACGAGATAACTGGGCCATGAATTCCTCCTGCGACCCGCCGTCCTCAGGTATCGAGTCGAGCGTCGAAACCGATCATCGCCGAAAAATTGAGCCGACGATCCGCACGTCGGATGGAACGATCAGCGAACGACCGAAGAATGAATGCAAAAACCCCGCCTATCACTAGGCGGGGCTTTTGTTCTGTTGCTTGGCACGCCGTTTCACCGAACGTGCCAGGGCATTTCCTGACTTTGTAAATCTTTGAAAAACAAGGACTTACATAATGACCCCAAGGGGATTTGAACCCCTGTTCCCAGGATGAAAACCTGGTGTCCTGGACCTGACTAGACGATGGGGCCAGTCAAGTAGCCGAGTGGGAAAACCCAGCTTGGGGGGCATGGTAGCGGGGATTTCCACCACGGCAACCAGTGACCAAGATTCCGAAGGCCGATCTGAATTTTCGGCAGGTCCTCCAGACCGACTTTCAGGACCTCGGAAACGGCAAAAACCCGTCAATCATTGGTCACGAGTCAACGAGAAGTCGATGCCCTCCACATGACGAACTTCGATCACCTGTTGGCTGATTCTCGAATCCACAAGGCCATGCTCGGCTTTGGCGTGGTCGCACTCGCCTTGGTGGCCGTCTGGACGACCGCTCCGAGCACCACGCTGGCGGAGACCGGCGTTGACCGGACGGCAGGTCCCATCGGTCTCGGAACGCTGCACGGCCAGGCGCTCTCGATCCGAGTAGTTCCCGGCCCCTTCGGTCCCGGATACGAGGTCCTCGACAATACCGGCTCGCTGGTCGGCACCTTCGAGAACGAATACCAGCTGATTGCAGCCTTTAGCGTTCCGGCGCCGAGCCGACAGATTGCCGACGTCCCCACCATCGACGAGATGGACTAGATCACCGTTTGGGACGAATGGCCTCGGGGCGGGTAGCCTCTCGGCATGACGATGCCTGAACCGCGGGTCTCGACAACCAATCCGATTTTTCTGACCCCGCTGGCGTACGAGCGGAAGATTCTCGCATCGACGGGAATTTCTGCCGATCGGCTGCAAGTTTGCGGCCCCGGTCGCGAGGGCATCTGTCGATGGGCGGACGCCAATAGTGAGCATTCCGGCCCCATCATCCTCGTCGGGATCGCCGGTGGACTCGAGCCGGATCTGGCGTCGGGCAGCGTCATCGTCGTTGACGAAGTCGTCGATCAGCGAGGCCGGATCACCACGCCTCCCGCCGCCCACCGCATCGATCTCCCCGGCAGCCGACGAGGCCGGGTCACCACCACGGGAAGAGTCGTCGCCAGCTCCGAGGCGAAAGAGGCGCTTGGACGATCGACCGGCGCCGCCATCGTCGATCTCGAGTCGGTTCACTTCGCCGAACTCGCCGACAGCCGGGAATGGGACTGGGGAATCGTCCGCGTGGTCGGAGATCCGATGGACGAAGCAGTGCCGGCTTCACTTGATCGCTTCGTCGACCATCTGGGGCGGACGCGGATCCTCGTGATTGCGATCGAGTTGTTCCAACGCCCCGCGTTGTTCAAGAGACTCCGAGCCCTTGCGCGACAGACACGGGCCGGGCTCCTCGCCCTTGGCGAAGCCCTCCGCGAACTGCGATTGCCTCCTTCGGACAGTCCGAAAACGAGCGGCAGCCGGGTTCGAACCGGTCGAAAGCCTGGCGGACGGTCCATTCTGATCTTCGGTGGTTCCTTCGATCCCCCGCATCGCGGCCATCTCACCCTTCCGTTCGAGGCCGCGGCGAGACTCGGTTGCGACGAAGTTGTCTTCGTGCCGGCTCGGGTCAATCCCCTCAAGCTGGAGACACCACCCGCGGATCCTGCAGATCGAATCAAGATGCTTGAGGCAGCGATCGAACATCGCGTTGCCGATCCGCGATCGTCTTCGATCACCGCGCGAATCGACCGACGCGAGATTGATCGGGAGGGACCGAGTTTCACCATCGACACCCTGGAGTCGATCCAACGCGATCTTCTTGAGGATGCTGGACGAGCGGAGGTCGCGGTGCCCCACCTCCCCCGGCTTCGCCTTCTCATTGGAAGCGATCAAGCCCTCGAATTCGATCGTTGGCGCGACTGGCAGAAGATCATCGCCCTTGCACCGCCGGTCGTGATGCCGAGACCCCCCGAGACGCGAACCTCGCTTGCCGCCAAATATCGAGCGTACTTCGATTCGAACCTCGCAAGCCGCTGGTCAACTTGGACACTTGATCTGACCGCTGAAGGGGTGAGTTCCACCGAGATCAGAAAACGACTGGCGGATGGAGAGGACGTCTCCGAGTTGCTCCCGAAAGGCGTCCTCGAAGTGATCGCGGATCGCGGCATTTATCGAAAAAAACGCTAACCGAGCCATTCTCGTCGTACCATGCCCGCGTGACTTCAAGCAAGACTCCATCCACCGTTGCGTTCGTCAGCCTCGGCTGTCCCAAGAACCTCGTCGATAGCGAGCAAATGCTCGGCTCCCTACAGGCCGCCGGCATCTCGATCGTTCCCAGTGACGAACCGGCGGATGCCATCGTCGTGAATACCTGTGGTTTCCTCGACGCCAGCCGCGAGGAATCACTGGCAGTGCTCCGAGACGCCATCGACCGGAAGTCCAAGGGCGAAATTGGCCGCGTGGTGGTCGCGGGTTGTCTGGTCCAACGCCACCGAGCGAAACTGCTGGATTGGGCACCGGGCATCGACGCGATGATCGGCGTCTTTGATCGGGACCGGATCGTCGAAGCAGTCTCGAGCGAACCGCCGACTCGTGAGCATCTCGACGCGGAAGGACCTCGGTACTGGATCGCGGGGAACGCGCTCCAAGCGGCGACTGAGCGAGGCAGAGACGTCGTCGGCCTCACCGTCGCAGGGGATGACGGCCGAGGCATCGGATACTTCGAGGACGATTCGAATCGATTCAGACTGACCCCTCGGCACTGGGCATACCTCCGCGTGAGCGAAGGCTGCAACCAGAAATGCGCCTTCTGCACGATCCCCTCGATCCGCGGAAAAATGCGATCCAAGCCGCTGGACACGCTTCTGGATGAGGCCCGTCGACTTCTCGATGACGGCTGCGTGGAATTGAATCTCATCGGCCAGGACACCACCAGCTGGGGACGGGACATCGGCGACGGACGAGGACTTGCGGGACTGCTCGCCTCGATCAACGACCTTTGCGAATCCCACGGCGGCGCGGGGCGGGCGAGGCTCATGTATGCCTATCCCACCAGCTTCACCGACGAGATGATCGACGCGATCCGCGACCTCCCGAGAATCGAGAAGTACATCGACATGCCGCTCCAGCATGCCAGCGATTCGATGCTCACCGCCATGCGACGAAACGTGACGGCCGAACAACAACGGACCCTCGCGCTGAAACTCCGATCGCGGATTCCGGGAATGGCCCTCCGGACGACGTTCATCACGGGGTTCCCCGGTGAGACCGAAGCGGATCACCAGCAACTTCTCGAGTTCATCCGCGAAATCGGATTCGATGCGATGGGCGTGTTTCGATATTCCGCGGAAGCGGGCACGCCGGCCGGCACCATGGAAAAGGATGCCTCCCTTGCCGTCCCGGATGACATCAAGCGACGACGAGAGTCGGAATTGATGCTCTGCCAGCAGGAGATCGCCTTCGAGAATGCGGCCTACCTCGCCGAGCAACGAGTCGAAATGGACGTTCTGGTGGATGGCGAGGCCCCGGCCGCGTCCGAGATCGTCCTCCCTCAAGACGATCCGGCCGTCAAAGCCGAGATTCCCCTGCACCTCTCCGTCGGCCGCTGCTACTTCCAAGCCCCGCAGGTCGACTCCCAGACCTGTGTCGCAAGCGTCGGTCGTCTGAGTCCTGGTGAACTCGTTCGTTGCACGATCGTCGCGAGTGACGGATACGACCTCGTCGCTCGACCGACCGATGAGTTGGTGCGAAAAACATCGCTCCCAGTCATCGGAGCGTGAGCAGACTCGAAAATCCGGACGGGCTCGTGCTTTTTTTCACAATTTAGTCCACGTTCGCTTTCTTCGAACCGATGAAACCGCTAACCTCGTCGGATTAGGAGTCGCGGGCAGTTGTTCACGCCCGGGGTCGAGCCCTTGCTCGACCGGCATTCGAAGATCAGATTGCCTCATACGTGCAGGATTCAAACACCGTTTTTTAGCTTGAACTCCCCCCAGAGGCGCCCCAAAAATTTCCTCCCTGAATGTATTTTCAGGATCGACGTTCACTCACCATGAGACATGGCCAATGGGCCATTGTCTATCCTTCATTCGACCGATGATCGGAGCCCAAACGTGCACGCTCAGTTTCCCGAAGTCAGCCTGAAGTTTAGAGTCTCCCCGATTCTTGCCCTCGTCTTTCTGACCGCATTCTGGCCGTTCGGGATCGCGTACGGCGTCGTCGGAACGATCTTCGGAATGGGCCTGCTTGGCCTGTCCGCCGCCCTGGGCCTTCCGAAGTCGATCGACCCTATGTTCGGTCTCATTCTGGCCCTGATGGCATTCGGTGCCCAGTTCCTCGGAGCCGTCTTCCTCAGCATCGAGCTCGGTGGCGCCCAGGTGCCGATGGTCTTGACGACCGCCGCCCTCTGGTTCATCCAACTCGCGGCGTTCGGACTTGACCTCCACTTCTTCGCCGAGACTCATGTCCGACAGGTCGAGCGCTCGATGCCGAAGCGAGGCGGTCGACGATCCGCCTTCGCCGCTGAAGTCGAACGAACCGCCGCCTGACCCCACTCCCGGGACGGGAGCCACCGCAAATTCAGTGATTTTCATGCCGCCCTCGAAGTCCGAGGGCGGTGTTTTATCAACGGTTCTCGCTTTTTTTAGGAAATCAGGGTCCGGAAACCCGTATTCAAAGATACGTTCGTTGAAGAGTGATCCCGAGCTCAGGCGTCCCAGTCGTGCTCGCTCCGGTCAACGTCGACCGGCTTGGTGTTCGCTCTGACAGGCGTCAGCGCCGGAAAGGTCGAAGGCATGCGACGCATCCTCGACCCTGAACTCGCGCAGTGGCCCATTGAAGAAGACGACCGTCGTCGGATCAGGGATCGTCGCATCTCGATGTTCGGCCGGACGGACTGGTCGGGATACCCGCGAGGATTCCCGTCGTTTGGCCGCACGGGTTTCCTGATCTTTCTGACCGTCGTGCAACCCATCGCCTGTGTGCTGGTCATCGTCGGACTGCTCCTCGCAGGCAGCCCGAACTCCGCGTTCGCGTTCGGCATGACCTTCATCGCCCAGGCGTTGATTCTCGTCATCATTCTCCGTGGACGACGCCGGAGTGTGCTCCGCGCCGCCGCTGCCGAACTCGGCCATCCGGTCTGCCTCATCTGCGGTTTCTACAATCAGGGCCACCGCCAGCAGATCCCCTGCAGCGAGTGCGGTGCGGTGATGCCGGATCTGCCCGACGAGTTCTTCCCTCCGGTGGAGGCCGATGAACGAGTCGCAGAGCTAAAGGCGCAGCGCCGCCGCAGCCCACCACTTCGATTCGGCAACGGCTGACCCCGTCGATCCAGTTTCCGGCAACCGCTCGGAACGATGCTTCGAATTTCTCAACCGGCGTCCCGCCACTTGCATACGCTCGTCTGAACGCCGCCGCCATCGCCACGTGGTGTCCGGTGACGAATACACAGACCCCCTCAAGAGGTGAATCCACATGTTCAACCTGATCATCAGCTTCGCCCTGATCACCTGCCTGCTCCCCGCATCGCCCCCTCCGGGGCCCGATGATGGTGTGACCACGCCGGAGCCTGTCATCGTGACCACCCTCCAGATGGACCCGGAGAAACCACGCTCGATCACGGGCTGGTGGGTGACCCCGACCGGGTTACTGGAAGTCTCCGAAAACGGGCGCTATCGCCGTTGGCGAGACCACGATCGGTTCGGACCTCCTTCAGAAATCGGTCGGTGGCACCGGCAGAACCACGCCGTCTTCTGGCTCGAGGCCTACACGCTCCCCCGCAAGAGCCGCCAACGCGCGGCGCTCTCGCTTCAGGACGACATCCTGCTGGCGGCCCTCACCGGTGAATCCAAGACGTTCTCAAAGGTCGCCGCGCCCCCCAGGATCAGCGAAGATCGCATGCTGGGACGCTGGGAAGGAACCGGTGGCGTGATCGAGTTTCGAGTCGATCAGAGTTACCAGTGGATAGCGCCCAAGAGCACATCGATCGCCGAGTTGGCAGGCCAGCGTGGCCGTTGGTATCTGCTGGAGGATGATCGGCTCGTGATGGAACCGCTGGTTGCAACCCAGGTCCCCGTCATCGAACAGGTCATTCTCGGCGAGGATGGCGGTATCGTCGAATTCCGAACCTCCAAGGGGCCTCTTCGACGGCCTCCGGTAAAGGCGGCTCGACCGATCGCGGAAGAAGGGGCGGCCAAGGCCTCGAATCCAATTCCGGCCTCCACCGAACCCGCCGCGGTGGCTCAACCCGCCACCGGCGAATAGCCCGCCTCAGGAGTCCCACCGACGAATGCCCGAACTTCCCGAGGTCGAACGAGGCCGCCTCATTGCCGAAACGGTGGCCACGGGTCGGACGGTCCTGCGTGTCCGCTGCGCCAATGATCGCATTGTCTTCTGCGACCAGACGCCGACCACGGTGTCACGACGCCTTCGAGGCAAGCGAGTGATTGGCGCCTGCCGACACGGGAAGCAACTCTGGTTGGAATTCGAAGACGCCCCGGCCCTGCTCCTGCACTTCGGCATGACCGGCGCCCTGCACGGGTACACCGACGAATCGGAGCGGCCGCGATTCTGGAAGATCGAACTCGAGTTCGAGGATGGAAGACGGCTCGCCATGCCGGACCCCCGCCGATTCGGGCGCATCCGGCTTCGCGATGATCCTCGGAATGAACCGCCCGTCTCAAACCTCGGATTCGATCCGCTCCTGAACCTTCCCGGCCCCGCGACCTTTCGAACGCTCCTCGGGACTCGCAGCGTGACCACGAAAGGACTGCTTCTCGATCAGTCCTTCGCCGCTGGCGTCGGGAACTGGATCGCAGACGAGGTCCTCTACCAGGCGGGCATCGCACCGCACCGACGGGTTCGCGAGCTCGAGACGGCGGAGATCGAGTCGATCCGCCGACGGCTTGGCTCGGTAATCCGCAAGGCGGTGGCGGTAAATGCAGCCTCGAGTCGCTTCCCGAAGAACTGGCTCTTCCACCATCGATGGGGTCGACCGGAGGATGCCAGAACCCACCGAGGCGAACCGATCGAGATCACCACGGTTGCCGGTCGCACCACCGCATGGGTACCTTCGACGCAGCGATGAATCTGATCTGGCCCTGTTTTTATGATTCCGAGTATCGGCCGACTCAGCTCGAACGGCTCGTCATCCATTGGAAGGCCAACCTGCGGATGTTGCGATTTCCCCGCGACATCGGCCTGTTCACGCTGATCTCGCTCATCCCGATGATCTGCCTCCTTTCGTTCGCCGAGTGGCTTCCAGGACCGTTTAGAAGCGGCCCCGCGACCCCCGGGGCCCCACTGACCGAACTCCAGACGCTCGCGCCGGTACTGCTTCTGATCGCCGTGGGCTTCCTGGCACTTCAGCACCTGGCTTTCGTCGCGGCGATGAATCTGACCTACGTTCACCATGTCCGAGCGGTGCTTCGAGAACAAGGCGTTCCGGTCTGCGAACGCTGCGGCCAGCTCCTCTCCCCCGATCATCCTGAATCGGCGTGTCCAGAGTGCGGTCACCGGTCGCTGGCGACTACACTGGACAATCTTGACTCGCCAGAGAATGGCGAGCCCTCCGGTCACCCGTCGCAGGACGTGGCGGCAAAGCACGAACCGAACGGAATCCGTCGTTGAAGGTCCGGAATTTCTCGATCATCGCCCACATCGATCACGGCAAGAGCACGCTTGCCGATCGACTGCTTCACGCGACCAGCGCCGTCGATGATCGAACGGGGCGGGCCCAGATGCTCGATTCGATGGATCTGGAGCGTGAGCGAGGCATCACCATCAAGAGCTCGGCGGTCACCGTGATGCACGAGTTCGAGGGCGAGACCTACGAACTCAACTTCATCGACACACCGGGCCACGTTGACTTCACCTACGAAGTCAGTCGTGCCCTCACCGCCTGCGAAGGTGCTGTGCTCGTCGTCGATTCGACCCAGGGCGTCCAGGCCCAGACGGTCGCCAACGCATACCTCGCGATCGAGAACAACCTCGAACTCATTCCGGTAGTGAACAAGATCGATCTGCCCGCCGCCGATCCCGACGGAGTGTCGATGGAGATCGAACAGGTCCTCGGTCTCCCCGCGGAAGATGCGATCTACATCAGTGCAAAGACCGGGCAAGGGATCGCGGAACTCCTCGATACGATCTGCGAGAAACTCCCGGACCCCGCTCCTTCCGCTGGAGACAAGCTGCGGGCCCTGATCTTCGACAGTCACTACGACGACTATCGAGGCGTGGTGGTGTTCGTCCGCGTCTTCGACGGCTCCATTTCGGTCGGTGACAAGATCCGAATGATGGGGACGGGTCGAACCTTCACGGTCACCGAACTCGGTCGCTACACCCCGTTCCCCGAGAAACTCAAGACGCTCGGCCAGTCGGAGGTCGGCTACATGGTTGCCGCGATCAAGACGCTCGGCGACGTGCGAGTCGGCGATACGGTGACCCTCGACTACGACCCCGCCCCCGAACCGATGCCGGGCTACGAAGAGCCGAAGCAGATGGTCTTCTGCGACTTCTACCCTTCTTCGGGAGGGGATGAAAGCGGTAAGCGAAGTGACTTCGAGGGCCTCCGCGAGGCCATCGAACGTCTCCACCTCAACGATGCGAGTTTCACGTTCGAAGTCCAGCACTCTGAAGCGCTGGGGTTCGGATTCCGCTGCGGTTTCCTCGGCCTGCTCCACATGGACATTGTCCAGGAACGACTGGAGCGCGAGGGTGGCGTCCAGATCGTCCAGACGGCCCCCACCGTCTCCTACCTCATTGATCTGAATGACGGGAGCACGGTGGAGATCCAAAATCCCGCCGATCTACCGGACATGTCACGGGTGAAGGCGATCCGAGAGCCGTTGGTCAAGCTCGAGATCATCTGCCCGGTGGAGAACATCGGCGACCTCATGAAACTCGCCGATTCACGCCGCGGCGTGTTCCGCGGCCAGCGATTCGTGAGCGAGACTCGACAGATTCTGGACTACCAGCTTCCACTCGCCGAGATCATCTACGACTTCTATGACAAGCTGAAGTCGATCACCCGCGGCTATGGCACGATGGACTATGAGATCACCGGATACGAGGTTGAGAATCTCGTCAAGGTGGAGATCCTCATCAACGCCGCGCCGGTCGAGGCGCTCAGCATCATCTGTCATCGCTCGGGTGCCGAAGGCAGAAGCCGGGCGATCCTTGCCAAACTTCGAAAGCAGATCGATCGACACCAGTTCGAGATTCCGCTCCAGGCGGCGATCGGCGGGAAGATCATCGCTCGAGAGACCATCAAGTCGCTCCGAAAGAACGTGACCGCCAAGTGCTACGGAGGCGATATCACGCGAAAGCGGAAGTTGCTCGAGAAGCAGAAGGAAGGCAAGAAGCGAATGAAGAGCGTCGGGAGCGTCAACATTCCCCAGGAAGCCTTCATGGCAGTCCTGGAACAGGAAGGCTGAAGCCGGCGGACTTTTCGCGTCGACCGGCATCGGAATCACGTCAGCACCGGGAACATTCACACGAAAGAATCCGAGGGTAGAACTATGCACCGATTCGAAAGACTCATCGTCCATTCCCTGCTCGCCATTCTCACCATCGCGGTGCTTGCAGACTTCGGCGGTCGAGGCTCCGTGGCGATCGGTGACGACGCCGAAGCGGCGAAGGAGACCCTCGGCCCCGCCGACGAACTGATCCTCCGGGGCAAGACGGGCGACCTCACGCTCCGGGACGACGACGGCGGACTCGCCTTCGGAGACGACCCGACCTCCAGAGTCTGGAGCATCGGCGCCGTCAATGTGCCCAAGCTCCTTGGTCTGTTGATGGAGAGCGATCGATTCGGCGAGGACCGCAAGGAAATCCAGGCGACGGCCGAAACGCAGAACGCGACCTTCGAAGCCCAGTTCCAAGCCTTCCAGGAAGAACACGCCGCGGTCACCCCCGAAAGTCCGGAGTTCCCGGAAGTTCAGGCCAGATTCCAAGCGATGATGCAGGAGTACCAGACCTGGCAGAAGGGAACGATGGCAATCCAGCAGCGGCTCGGCGCAGAGCAGATCGAGACCGCGTACCGAGAGTTGATCGAAGCCGTCGACATCGTCGCGGAGAAGCGACACATCGACATCGTGACTCGCTTCGTTCCGACCAGCGACCCGTTCAAGGCAGACAACATGGACCTCGCCAGCGAGCAAGTGCGACGGCGCCTGTTTCTCCGTTACCCGGACGCCATCGATATCACCGAAGCAGTCTCGGCCGAACTCGGCCTTTAGAACGACCGCGGGTCGATCGCTTCAATCATCAGCATCCATCCGCATCCGATGCTGCTCGATCCCGGAAGTCCGAGGGATCCTCGAGCCGGGCGACCAGCCGTCGTGCGACCTCTTCTCGGACCGACTCGAACGTTGGTGACGGCCTCCCCGCAGCTCGACATTCCTGAGCGATGCTGGTGACCGGGCGGCCGGCGAGTCCGCACGGCACGATGAGGTCAAAGTGCGAGAGATCCGGATCGACGTTGAGCGCGAGTCCGTGCATGGTCGCCCAGCGAGATACCCGGACGCCAATCGCCGCAATCTTTCGGCCTCCCTCACCATCCTGATCCTCTTCCGTTCGACCGACCCAGACTCCGGTCGCACCCGGGTCCCGACCCGCCGCCAATCCAAAAGTCCCGAGCGATTCGATCAACACTTGTTCAAGAAGCCGGATCCAACCGTGGATCCGAACGCCGAGATCGTTGAGATCGACCATCGGGTACACCACGAGCTGTCCGGGACCGTGATATGTGACATCCCCACCACGATCAGTCTCGTGCCGCTCGACGCCATGTGCGGCGAGAATCTCGGGAGAGGCCAAGACATTCTTGATCGCCCCTGGTCGCCGGGAGACCGTCACCACGGGCGGATCGTGTTGGAGGAACAAGACGAATCCCCGGCGGATACCCGCCGCCCGCGCTTCAAGTACCTGTGCATGTAATGCTCGCTGCCATGCCAGTCCGCTCGGATAGTCGATCGAGCCGGGTCGGAGGATCTCCAACCAGTCCGAGGGGGATCCGTCAGACGCGGAATCAGGATGATCAGGGGGCTGCAACGAGCGGTTCATCCGTGTACCGTATTCGGTTCCATCCCTCCCTTGGAGACCTCTCTTCCAGAGTGTGGTTCATTCATGTCACGGATCCACCCAACAGCCATACTTGACTCGCGCGTTGAACTTGCGGACGACGTGGAAATCGGCCCCTACTGCGTGCTTGAGGGCACGATCCGAATCGGCCGGGGGACGCGACTCCGGGCCCATTGCTTTATGCAAGGCCCGATGATCATCGGCGAAGACAACGATATCTGGCCGTTCTCCTCGCTCGGCGTCGCACCACAGACCCTGGATTTCGATCCCAATACCGAAGGACCGGGAACGCTGATCGGAGATCGAAACGTCTTCAGAGAGCATTCCTCCGTCCATCGTTCGATCCATGATCAGGAACCAACCCGAGTCGGTGATGACAACCTCTTCATGGACTCGGCACACGCGGGGCATGACTGCCAGGTCGCCAATCACGTCGTTCTCGCCAAGGGATCCGTGCTCGGCGGGCACGCCATCATCGAGAACAACGTGATCATCGGCGGCAACGCTGGCGTCCACCAGTTCGTCCGAATGGGTCGTGGCTCCATGATCAGCGGCGCCGCCGGAACGGCACTTGATGTCCTCCCGTGGTTCATGGTGACGATGCTGAACAACGCCAGCAGCATCAACCTCATTGGGCTGCGTCGCGCTGGGCACACTCCGGAAGACATCAACATCGTCCGGCTGACTCACAAACTCTTCTGTCGAAGCGGCCTCACCGTGGTCGCCGCGACCGAACAACTCCGGGAACACGCGGGGCAGCCGATGGCTGATGAGTATCTCGCCTTCCTCGGAAAATCAACCCGCGCCCTCTGTACGATGCGGGGTCGAAAGACCGTGACCGACGACTCAGACCTTCAGGCAACCGATTCGCCGTGAACGACCTCGGTTCGCCACCTTCCGTGATTTCGGCCGATCTTCGAGTGATCGCCAGCGGATCCGCCGGCAACCTGTCCATCTTGACCATCGAGCGATACGACGATCCTCACCCGATCCACGTCTGTATCGATCTGGGAATCGGCCCTAGGACGCTCGCCCGCCGACTCGACGCCCACGCCCCCGACATCGACCTCGATCATGTTCGGGCCGTCGTGGTCACGCATCCCGACACCGATCACCTTCGACCGACGTGGCGTCGTTCTCTGGAGGCACGCGGCTGGCCGGTGTTCGCGGCCCCGAGCCACCATGCGGCCCTCGCCAGGCACGGCGTCCCCGGAAGGCAACTCCTCCCGCTCTCCGACGGCGGAAGACGAGTGTCCGTGGTGAAGGAAATTCTGGATGTGACCATCGCACTCGGACCGCATGACGATCACGGTTCTGCCGTACTCCGATTCGACCTCGACACGGGGCACGCACCAACCACGATCGGATGGGCGACGGACATCGGCCGCGTCACCCCGCAGGTGCGCGACCTGCTCGCCGGGTGCGACTTCATCGGCCTCGAGTCGAACTACGACCCAGGACTCCAATCGGCATCGAACCGACCCCCGTTCCTCAAGCAGAGGATCACTGGAGGTCATGGCCACCTCTCGAATCACGAGGCGATGGCGGCCATCCGTGCGATGACGGATCGATCACGGCTCGAAGCGATCGTGCTTCTCCACCTCTCTCGCGACTGCAATGATCCCGGGATCGTTCGTCGACTCTGGGACGAGCGGGAGACGGAACTCGCGGAACGGCTCCACATCGCCGACCAGGACCTCCCCCTCGATCCCATCAGGATCTTCGAGGCGACCGATCGTGGCACGGCGGGGCTGCTCCCCTATCCCGGTCTGACGTCCGGTCTCGCCAACTGATCAATTCGGAACCGAGGCCGCCGCACCACCGGCGAACTCCAGGATGGCATCTTCGACGGCGGATTCGAAGTCCGATCGGTTGCGTTCTCGCCACACCGCGGCGTCCACGGTGAATCGACCGATCGGATCGCCCGCAAGGCAGATCGGCACCAACAGCGGGAGTCCTTCCGGCCGGTCGAAGATCGACGCCACGAAGTCGCGGATTCTTCGACCCTCGTGCTCCAAATGGCGGTAGACCTGCACCGGTGGCCCAGGGACGACCTCGAAACCCGGTCTCCCCAGTTCCGTGGGCGGCTCCCGTTCGGTCCACCAGGCAACCGGCGAACCGGGCTGAATGGTGGTTCCCGGTTGAGCGCAGGCCAGCGTCCCCCGGATTCCCGCCGCATCGAGATCGACCTGAGGCATCTCGAGCCGATCCGGACCGACCCAGCGAGTCCATCGCAGCCCGGCATACACCGCCGCTTGAAGGGACTGCGACGCATCTTGGGCGATCTCCGTCAGCGCTTCGGGGATCGGAAGGCCCGCCCACACCGAGTCCAGGACGTTGGTGGCGGCCTCGATTCCGATCCCCGCACGGTCTCGGGCGAGGCCGCGATCGGACGCGTGAAGTCGATCCAGATCCCCCAGCGCGAAGGTGATCGCCTGCAACCTGATCACCTCGGGGATCGAGTCTCGCCATCTGGCCGCGTCCGGGTTCGAGTTCGCCGCGCGGCGGAGGCCCTCACCCGCCTTGACGAGGTCCGTCCAGTGCCCGAGCAACGTCGTCCAAGTGACGAGATCGGTCGGCAGCTTCGATCGATGATCCGGCGCGTCTTCCACATTGACAGGATAGATCGATGGTCGACATGGCGGGTGCCCGTCATCCCCAGCAGCGACGCCCCTGACCCGTTACCTTCCTCGCTTCATGAGCGATCAGATCCTCCACGAATGCGGCCTTGCCGTCGTCAGGCTGCAAAAGCCTCTGGACTGGTATCGAGAAAATCGCGGCGATGCGCTCTGGGGGCTTCGACGTCTCTTTCTGCTCATGGAAAAGCAGCACAATCGCGGGCAGGACGGCGCCGGAATCGGAAGCGTTCGGTTCGACATGCCCGCCGGCGAGCGGTTCATCAGTCGGCTCAGAAGCGCCAAGCGGAATCCGATCGAACGACTGTTTGACACCGTGATGAAGCCGCTCCGGAACATCTCCGAAGAGAAGTTCGCCCGGCTTTCCGCCACCGATTTGAAGCAACGGATGCCGCTCCTCGGCGAGTTGATGATGGGTCACCTGCGATATGGAACGCACGGCGGACGGACGATCGACGCCTGCCACCCGTATCTCCGTAGAAACATCGTCGCCAGTCGGAGTCTCGCAGTGGCGGGGAACTTCAATCTGACCAACTCACCCCACCTCTTCGAGGAACTCGTGGAATACGGGCTCGATCCGGTGGGCGATTCCGACACTCAGGTGGTGCTCGAGAAGATCGGCTACTACCTCGATCGCGAGCATGAGCAACTCGCCTCGACGATGGGTCCGGGATCGTTCCGAGGGCTCGAAGGCCGGATTCTCGCCGACGCAATCTCCACTCAACTCGATCTCGTCCGGGTGCTGCGGAATGCCGCTGATCGCTTCGACGGGGGATACGTCTTCGCCGCGCTGGTCGGGAACGGCGATCTTCTGGTCTGCCGCGATCCCGCAGGGATCCGACCGGCCTTCATCTATCGCGATGAAGCCGTGGTGGCGGTGGCCAGTGAACGCGCCGCGCTGGTGACCGCCTTCAACGTTGAACCCGATCAAGTCGAGGAACTCCCCGCGGCTCACGCACTTGAGGTCAAGCGGAACGGCGACATCCGCATCGCGCCGTTCACCGACCCACTGCCGCTCAAGCGTTGCACATTCGAGCGCGTCTACTTCAGCCGGGGCAACGACCGCGACATCTACCAAGAGCGGAAGCGGCTCGGCGCCAACCTCGCCGAGCGGGTGCTCCGAAAAATCGACTGGGACATCGAGAACACCGTATTCGGGTTCATCCCCAACACCGCTGAGACTGCGTTCGCCGGCCTCCGCGAGGAGATCGATGTCAATCTCCGACGTCGCAACGGCGAGGAACTCTGGAAACGTATCCAGTCCGGAACCGTGACCAGAGCGGATGTCGACCGACTGATCCGAACCCGGGCTCGCTCCGAGAAGGTCGCTCACAAGGACCAGCGACTTCGAACCTTCATCACGCACGATGCCGCCCGCCGGGATCTGGTGTCGCATGTCTACGACGTGACCCGCGGAACGGTGACCAATCAAGACACCCTCGTGGTCGTCGACGACTCCATCGTTCGCGGAACGACGCTCCGGGAGTCGATCATCACCATGCTCGCGCGCCTCGCACCACGAAGAATCGTGGTGGTCTCGAGCGCCCCGCCGATCATGTATCCAGACTGCTACGGGATCGACATGAGCCAATTGGGTCGCTTCATCGCGTTCGAAGCGGCCGTCTCCCTGCTGCGAGATCACGGCGACGAAGAACTCCTGAACGAGGTGGAAGAGAAGTGCCGGGAACAGGCGGACTTCGAACCGGCCGCGATGAGAAACCACGTCGCCATGATCTACGACCGGTTCACCCTCGAAGAGATCTCCGACCGGGTCGCCATGCTGATCCGGAGTGATCGCCTTGATTGGAAGGGCGAGATCGAGTTGGTCTATCAGGACATCGAAGGGCTCCGGGCCGCGATGCCTGGTCACACCGGCGACTGGTACTTCACCGGGGAGTATCCGACTCCGGGGGGATACCGCGTCCTGAATACCGCCTATCTGAACTGGCGACGGGACGACGGACGTCGGGCCTACTGAAGCCATCGGACGAGATTCTGGAGATCGGGGCTGAAGATGCCCCGGTATCGAGTCGACAAGTCAGGACGCGTCTCTGAAAACGCCATTCGATCCGAATGGCGGTCAGGACCTGGACTCGACTGATGCCCCCAGAACAGATCCTTCGTCGACACCCATCGCTGAACGCCACCATGGCCTCATGGCCCCATCGAGCCGACGTTCGGGCCGCCATGATTCGAGATCTCGCCACCCTCTCCAGCGGGGACGGTCCGCTGGACCCTGCGGCGAGCGCGGTGATCGCTCGTCTGTATCACGGGCGGCTGGAGGGGACCCACCCCGAATATGAACGAGGGCACCGCGTTCGAACCGGCCTGATGGTCGCGTAAAGTGAAGCCCGGGAGCTTGCTTCGAAAGAAAGTGAAATTCTCCTTGAATCGGAGGTGACGAATCGTCATCCTCGAAACCTGGAGAGATGAGATATCGGGAGACCCCGCTGGAGGAGCGGGGTCTTTCGTTTTTTGGCTTCTTTGGCTTCTTTGGCTTCTCTGGCTTCTCTGGCTTCTCGTGGCTCCCAGC
>JAPKCC010000067.1 GCA_028823105.1 Phycisphaerales bacterium
TTCGAGTTCAACGCGCGGATCACCCAGTCTCGGAACGGCCACGCGCGATGTTCTTGATCGCCGTGGTAGCCGACGGTGTCTGCGTAGCGGACTAAGTCCAACCATTTCGTCGCGAATCGCTCGCCGAAGTGATCGCTCGCGAGAAGTCGATCGATCACGGATTCGTAGGCCTCTTCGCTGGAGTCGGCGAGGAAGGCGTCGAGTTCCCGGATGGTCGGGGGAAGACCACCAAGGTCGAGGCTGGCTCGACGAAGGAGCGTCACGGGATCGGCGGGCGGCGCTGGTTCAAGGCCGGCGGAAGCGAGCCCGTGCAGATTGAGTTCGTCGATCGAATGGCCGATGAAATCATCGACGAGATGATCGGTTGGAGGCACGGTCGTTCGCCGGGGAAGGACGTACGCCCAATGCGGGCTATAACTGGCGCCTTGCTCGATCCAGCGTCTCAGAATAAGACGTTCCGAATCGTTGAGCTCGTCGTGCGCCGCGCTCGGGGGCATCGGATCGTCGGCGTCGGTGATTCTCAGCCAGAGTTCGCTTGCCTCGGCATCGCCCGGAACAACGGCGAAGATGCCCGGGGCGATTTCGCGGGTTGCGGATTCGAAGTCGAGCAGGCTCAGATCCGCTTCCCGAGCTTCGGCATCGGGGCCGTGGCAGGCGAAACAGTGCCTCGAAAGAATGGGGCGCACGTCGCGCGTGAAGTCGAGGTCGGGCGCCTGCGCCGCGGCATTTCCCGCGAGCAGAATCGCTAGAAGTCTGAGTGGATTGAATATCACCACTCGCACCGTATCACCCCCAGTTGGACGGGGCAAAGGCTCGATCCCAACCGACGCGGTCCTCAATCGAAAGCGATTCGATCAGGGGCAGACGCCCCACCCGCCGAGCAGGAGTCCGAGATCGGCCCCGTTCACCTGGCCGTCGCCATTGAGATCGGCGATGCAGGCGGTCTTGCCGCACGGACCCCAGGCGCCGAGCATCAAGCCGAGATCGGCACCGTTCACCACGCCGTCTCCGTTGAGATCCCCGATGCATGGAGCCGGCGCGACGATCGTGAGACTCGCCTGCATTCCAAACGACTCGCAATGGCTCGCGATGTTGCAGAAGTAACCGAGGGTTCCTTCGGCGAGGTCCGAAGGAAGCTCCACCTCGACCGTGGGGGTGACGGAATTCAGACCGGAATTGATCGTCAAGCCGTCGTACGCCCCAGGCGTGCAGTTGGTTCCGCTGGTCACGGTGTGGGCTCCGTTGGTTCTCTGCCAGATGATGGTGTCACCCGGAGCCACGGTGAGGCTGGAAGGCACAAAGGCGAACCCCTCCTGGACGATGACGTGCGTCTCTGCGGCTGCGGAGGCGGTGAAGGAGATCGCGATGATGGTTGACGCGATGACGGTTGAAAAGACCTGCCGCATGAGCATAGTGTCCAAGGATTGATCGGCGAGCGGGATGGGAACGTTCCCTATCATTCCCCATGACGCGTTGGATAGCCACGAAAAACCAAGTTTTTCGATCTCAAATCGACGCTCCGTGCCGTGAGGTTTGGCGCCCGTCCGAGAAAAAGCTCGGACGCGGAGGACGGTGCGTCAGTTTCCGGCCGTTCCGGCCATGACGGAGCCGGCGAATTGGATTTCGATGATCTGTTCGCCCGGGACGTTGGTCGTGATCGCGACGACCCCATTGAAGGATCCAGGGCTCGCCGGCGCGTTTCCAGTCAAGGTGAGCAGCCACGTTGTCCGGTCCGAATCGACCGGCTCGACGGTGACGGCAAGGCCTTCGGGACTCTTGACGATGGTCGCAGATGTGCATTCGAAGGGCGATCCGTCGGCGCTGTGGAGCGTCGTGGTCTTCAGGATCTTCTGGCCTCGACGGAGGCTGAGCAGCGGCAGAAGCGTCTCGCTTGCATTGATCTTGCCTTCGAAGGATCCATTGGCCACGAACAGCATCTTGATCGGACGTGCACCGGCGTCCGTCTCGATGGTTCCGGAGACCAGCATCGTCCCGTTGTGCCATCCCCATGAGGTCTTCGCGGGAAAGTCGACGTCGACTCGCCAGGTGCCTCGCCGCTCGCCTTCCGGCGTCGTGTCGGTGATCGTCGCGTTGGCGTGGTCGGCGATGTTCCCGGTCAACGATACATCTGTGAGTTTGCAGTCGTCGGCGAGCGCCGTGATCTCGATGGAACGAGCGTGTGCTTCCCCATAGGTCACTCGACCGAAGGCGAGATACCGTGGTTCGGCTTCCAGCGTCGGAAGCACGTTGGCCTGCAAGGTCACCGTGCTCACCGGGACCAGCGGGTCGGAGGAGACGACCTGAATGTACTTCTGCTGCTGACCACTCGACTTCGGTCTGAAGTCCAGCGTGAAGGAACCGCCCTCGCCCGGGGCGAAGGGCTGGTTATTCTCGAAACCGATGGTGGTGCAACCGCAGGTCGGGATCACGCGCTCGATGGTCAACGTGTCGCCGCCGGTGTTCTTGAATCGAACCTCAGCGGTGCGAGTCTCGTAGTCCGCCACGTCGCCGAGATCGACGACCTGATTCTCAATCGTCAATCGCGGATCGGAGGGGTCGGCCACGGTCCGGGGTCCGATTGGCGAGGCTGGATCGTCGCAGGCGGTCGTCAAGACGAGGGATGCTGCCATGAGAATCGCGGCAACGAATGAAGATCTCTGAGGGTGGGAGTGGGGGCTGTCGGGCATGAGGGATACTCTCAGAAGTCTCGGTGAATCACGGAGGAAACCGAGTCTATCGAGCCCGTCCTCGGGCGGGCAAGGCCATCGCCATCGGGAAAGGGGGAGGAAGGGGGATGGAGAGCCGATGCCCGCGTATTTACCTTCTCCGCTCGATATCCGGGTGATTGCCCCGTATCATCCCATCTCGATCTCCTATTCGTCGGTCCCGACACCATGAAGGTGCCCGACGAGGAGCGAAGCCAGTCGGTTTCGAGCGTGACCCACGCGATCAAGAGGGTGATAGTCATGGTCGTTGCCGAAGATGGCATCGCACCCGTTCGAGCCCAAGTCTCGCGGTTGAATCCGCCAAGGGCCGTCCGCCCCGATGGGGCAACTCGAACGTCTTCGGAACTCCAATGCCCGCCCAAGCCGTCGTTCAGGAAAAGCCGGTCAGGCTCGCCCCGCCGGAAGCCACCGTCCCGAATCGAATTCGATGGGAATACGCGCTCCCGATCATCGGGCTGCATCTGCTTGCGATGCTTGCGTTCGTTCCCTGGTTCTTCAGTTGGACGGGGTTGATCGTGATGATCCTCGGGATCCACGTGTTCGGTCAGGCCATCAATCTCTGTTATCACCGGCTCCTCACGCATCGAGCGTTGAAAGTGCCGAGATGGCTTGAGCACGGATTCGTGGTGATGGCGTTGTGCTGCATGGAAGACACGCCGGCGAAGTGGGTCGCCATGCACCGGATCCATCACAAGCATTCCGATGAAGAAAAGGATCCGCACAGTCCGTTGGTCGCGTTCCTCTGGGGGCATCTGGGCTGGCTGGTCGTCAAGAATCGTGAGACGCACAGTCTGGCCTCGTATCGGAAGTTCGCCCCGGACATCCTGAAGGATCCCTTCTACATGAAGTTGGAGAAGTCCTACGCCTGGGTGTGGATCTACATCATTCACGCCGCGCTGTTCTTCGCCGTGGGGTTCGGTCTCGGTCTGGCCATCGACGGGACGACGATGGCGGGATGGCAGTTCGGCGCGAGCCTGCTGGTCTGGGGAGTCTTCGTTCGTACCATCGCCGTCTGGCACATCACCTGGTCGGTGAACTCGCTGACGCACCTCTTCGGGTACCAGACCTACGAAACCTCCGACCACAGCCGGAACAACTGGTTCGTGGCGATCCTCACGGTCGGTGAGGGGTGGCACAACAACCATCATCACGATCAGGCAAGTGCGTCCAATCAGCACAAGTGGTGGGAGTTGGACATCACGTACTACCAGATCCGAATCCTGGAGTGGTTGGGACTCGCGACCGACGTCAGGCGTCCGCGTCATCAGCGACATGCGGGGCGCACCGTCCTGGCGACGGATCAGTCTGATCCTGCAGATTCGGGCGATTGAAACGGCGCTGGAAGTACCCACAGGATGAATCAAGCATTATTGAAATGGCTGATCGCGGTGTGCCTTCTGGAAGGCACTTCCACGTTGGTGCTCTTCTTCGTCGCGATGCCCATGAAGTACATGGCAGGACGGCCCGAATGGGTCTCCGTGGTCGGGCCTATTCATGGGTTTCTCTTCGTCGTTTTGGTTCTGATGTTTCTCGTGGGCCGACGGGCCGTGCCGCTTTCGAACCGCGTGTTCTTCGCGGGGCTCGCCGGCGCCGTGCTTCCATTCGTCCCTTTCATCGTTGACGTCTGGTTAGTCAGACTTCTGCGTGAAGGTTCGATAGGAAAGTCAGGCTGAGCGAGTCGGCGAGGGTGACCGCGAGATCAACCGCTCGATTAGAACTCGCGTCGTTGCGTCGGGATCTTATAAAAACCTTCGCCGGTCGATTCCAATTCGCCGCTCGCTGCCAACGCCCACCAGACCTCTGGGGGGAACGTATTCGGTGGAATGATCGCATCGAAATCTGCATCCTTGCCGCTGGTGAGTGGGCTTCGACCGAGTTTCGATTCAAGATCAAGCCGAGTCAATTTCATGCGCTTTCGGTACGCCCGCATGGCCTCTCGGCGAATCTCCACGGGGATCTCGGGGCCGGCTTCGATTTCGGGTTCGGAGTTGGTGATCTCGAGTTCCGGATTGCGAAGTTGCGCGATCAACTGGTCAATCAAGTCGAGATCCCGCCCCGCCACGGCACGAGCGATCGTGGATGGATCAGACTTCGCTTTCACCAGAAGTCGCTGCACGGCACCCCATTCGGGTCCGACCTTCTCCGTCGAGAGCGTCTGGCGTATGGCGTCGATCTCGACCAAGGCCGCATCGAGATCAAACTCGACGTTTGGTCGTCCGGAACCGGGTTTCTTCTTCTTGCGTTTTGGTTTGGCCATGGTCGCAGGCTAGCAGAAGCGGAGCGAGTCACGGAATCGCGAGGGATGGGATCACGCATCGCGATAAAAAATCCCCCGCCGAAGCGGGGGTTGATTCGATTGGAGAGATGAGGCGATCGAGGATCAGGGACAGACACCCCATGCACGGAGGATCAGCCCGATGTCGGCGGCGTTGACTTTGCCGTCTTCGTTGCGATCACCGAAGCACCTGTCGCGCTCGCAGGACACGGCGGCGAAGGTCGCGACGAATCCGACGCGGTGAAAAGTCCGCGCATCGTTGATGTCGTATCCCCACGCGAAGGTGAATCATTCGGTACGTCCGCGACCCGGGTGATGACGTGACGAGACTCGGATGGATCCTCGCAGTAGGCCGCCAGTGATCGATTCCAGATGCAGCATTCAAGACCCACGATTCCTCAAAAGTGGTTGATCATCATGGGATTGATCGAGGGGCCCAGCACCCTCGTTCTGGTCTATCGGAGGTTCTCATAAAGAGGGTCTTCATCCACAGCCATGGGGCGGGATTGCGGTCTCGATCAGCGGCTCGATCCACGGGCTGCTGTTCATCGCGTTCGTGCTCATGCTGCTCATCGGCTGCGATCGGATTCCCACCTCCGTCGAGATTCGTTGTGCCAGGGTGGTGGGAGCCGTGCTGCCGTTGGTGGTTTTCTTCGTAAGAACCCCGTTCTATCGGATGCTGGCGGCCGAAATAAACGCGCGTTCCTCACGAATGTCACTTTTGTCGTTCGGAAATTCGACCTTGGCCTCTATTCTGGGTCTCTCAGAAACAGGGTATTTCCTGCCCTGTGAGAACATCCGTAAGAAATAGAGGAGAGCAGTACCCATGATTCGTCACAAGTTTTTTGTCTACACCCTGTTTGCCGGAATGGCCGCCTTCGGCGCCACCACCGCCACGTCTCATGCCGGCGGTGAAGACACCTATTCCGGCGGTGCGGCCATCGCCTACCTGCCCGAGGAATTCGTGCTCGGCGGTGCGAACGCGCTCGGCGTGAATTATGAATTCCCGGGCAATCCGTTCCTCCCGGTCGTGAACGGTTTCCCCGTTCCGCTCTATGACCCCTCGGGATCTGGTTCGGTCACCATTTTCGGGATGGAGGTCACCTCGACCTTCAACGGGGCCGACGGAAGCTACAGCGTCTCGCTGGAGGTCTTCACTCAGGACGGATCTCCATTCGTGACCGACTCCACGCCGCTGGTCGTACAGACCGCCGGTGGGCCGGAGAATGGGACCGACTTCGTGATCGACCTCGGCAACGGGTACGAGCTCCCCGGCTTCCCGGTGGACGGCGTCGATGTCGGTAGCCTGCCCGGCAACGTCTTCGTGAGCGTGGAGTACTGGTTCGAGCGTCTCGACGGCAGCCTGAACGTCGAGTTCGGAGATACCACGGGACCGTTCCTGAGGGAAGAGGGATTCGTCTTCGGCTGGGGGTATGACCTCTTCATCGATCAGCCCGACAACCCGGACAATCCCCGGAACATCAAACGTGCGGGATTCATCGCGACCTTCCAGCCGATCCTGCCTTCGTGCCCGTGTATCGGCGACCTCAACGGCGACTGCGAAGTCAACGGTGCGGATCTCGGACTCATGCTCGGTGCCTGGGGTTCGTGTGGCAAGAAGGGCCCCGGGTGCTTCGGTGATCTCAACGACGACGGGATGGTCAACGGTGCCGACCTCGGGCTTCTCCTGGGCGACTGGGGCTGCGACGGCTGAGTCCGGACGGTTCACGCCTCGTTGACGTTCTAAAATCACTCATCGACGGCCGGTTCCCTCGGGGAGCCGGCCGTTGTCGTCATCTCGCGGGAGTTTGGTCGGGATCGATTCATTCGAGCCCGAGCCTGCCAAGATGATGATGCGTTCCTTCGATGCAGGTACCCAGGAGGTCTGTACGGTGGTGGGGTATTCGGTGGGAAAGAGGCCCAGCTGATGGCCCTCGCAGCTTCCGCCGGGATAAAGTGTGAATACTGCATCCTTGCTCACACCGCGATGGCCCGGGCCGCCGGCGCCACTGATAACGAGATCGCCGCGGCGGTCATGATGGCCGCGGAGATTCAATTCCGGAGCACCATCCTCCACGGAAACGAATACTCCCAAGAGAAGCTCCGAAAGATGGTCACGGGCGGCTGAGTTCGTCCTAGATGAGCTTTGAAGATCGATTCTTCGACGCCCTTCGGCATCTGCCGAGGGGCGTCGTTTCCGTCGTGGAACGTCGCTCGTCGTGGCAACCGGGTTCAGGTTTCTCGGTTGGTCAACTCGGCGATCCTGATCGGTCTCCGGTTGGTGCCACCACCACTGATCACTCTGGGACTCGGGCGATTCACGCGTCGTGCCGGCCTCTTCGCGGGACGGGGTTCCACCTGATCGGATACCGTCATCTTTATGGCCGCCGATTCATCGAAGAACCCTCGCCCGATCTCTCTCTTTGTCCTCGCGATGATGAGCACCGCGGTGGTGGTCGGCCTTGAGGGGCTCCCAGAAGTGGGCTCCTTCGGGCTTCCACTGATCGTCTACTACGCGTTCTTCACGGTCTGCTTCTTCCTCCCCGTCGGGCTGGTCGCCGCGGAACTGGGTGTCGGTTGGCCACACGACGGCGGGGTGTATCGCTGGATTCGCGAGGCGCTCGGCGAACGTTGGGCATTCGTCGGTATCTGGTGCCAATGGGTGCAGATTCTCGTGTGGTATCCGACGGTGCTCGCCGTCTGCGCCGTGTCGCTCTCCTACGCGCTCGATCCCGGCCTGCACGATGCGGGCTGGTTCAAATTGCTGGTGAGTCTCGGGATCTTCTGGGTGGCGACGATCATTAACTTCAAAGGGCTCAGCATCAGTGGCTGGCTCACCACGGCCTTGCTCTATGTAGGAACCTTGCTCCCGGTCTTACTGGCGATCGGGCTTGCCGCATGGTGGCTGGGATCGGGGCGGCCCTCGGCGATCCCGCTTCAGTGGGCGGATGTCGTGCCCAAACTCGATTCGATCGGCGAGGTCGTCGGCGTCGTAGCGATCTTCTCGTTTCTCTCTGGTCTCGAGGTCAACTCCGTTCACTTTCGTCATGTGAAGAACCCGCAACGATCGATTCCACGGTCGCTTTTGTTCTCCGGACTCCTGGTTCTGACCATCTCGGTCCTTGGCGCCCTGAGCGTCGCGGTACTGGTCCCGGTGGAGGAAATCGACTTGGCCGCGGGCACGCTTCAGGTCTTCGACAAGGTTCTGAGCCCGCTGGGGATGGGATGGATGGTCGCGGTGCTCGCGGGTCTGGCCCTCGCGGGGATGGTCGGTCACATTCTGGTCTGGGTCATCGGCCCGACCGAATCGCTTCGGGTCGCCGCCGAAGACGGGCTCATTCCACCGGTCTTTCAGCGAACGACCCCGGGAGGCGCGCCTCGAAACGTCATGCTTCTGCAGGCGGTCATGGTGTCGTTGCTCTGTGTGCTGCTGCCCCTTTTCGATCTCAACCGCGTCTTCTATTTTCTCACCATCGCCTCGGCCCAGGTCTATCTGGTCATGTACGTGCTGATGTTCATCTCGGTCATTGTGCTGCGGATGAAGCAACCCGACGTTCCTCGGGCGTTCGTCATTCCGGGTGGAATGCCGGGATTGCTTCTGGTGGCCGGTGGAGGTTGCATCACCGCACTGGCAGGCATCGCCATCATGTTCTGGCCACCGGCGACCAAGGACATCGCGATGGACGGCGCATCCTTCACCCTCGCACTCGCCGGCGTGTTTGTCGTCGTGGTGGCCGCGCCGCTCGTTCTCTATCGGTTCCGGAATCCGGAATGGAAGGGTCGTCCGGGGTTGCCGGGATCGGGAACCACCAAGAGCGGTTGGAAGCGAGGGGATTGACCCCTCGGGCTTCGTCGCCCGCGGTTCGCGACCGACTTCTCGAGCGCCGGATCTGGTCGGCGCGCCCCGTACTGATCATTGCCAATGCACATGATGGCGGTGTTCTTTCGGGATCTGCGTGGGCCGGGGTATCATCGGATTCACGTGAGGAGCTGACATGATCCAAACCAGAATCGGTGGCGGGGTACTCGTCAAACTATTAGTCGCCGCACTGCTGGGCGCCGTTCTTCTCTTGAGCAGGACGGCCGATGGCGATTCAGTGTTGCTTGAGACGGAAGCATTCGACGACCACGGTGGTTGGGTGCTCGACCAGCAATTCATGGATCTGATGGGGTCGCCGTTTCTCTTGGCGCACGGAATGGGACGTCCGGTCGCGGACGCGCGGACCACTGTGGAGATCCCGACGCCGGGACGTCACCAGGTGTGGGTGCGGACCCGTGACTGGGTCGCCCCCTGGAACGCGTCCGGAGCACCCGGTCGCTTCCAAGTCCTGATCGACGGGGCGGCGCTGGAAACGACGTTCGGCACCGAAGGGATCTCGTGGCATTGGCAAGATGGCGGCCAGGTGACGCTCGGCGAACGAGCGGTCGTCGGTCTGCACGATCTCACCGGATTCGAAGGTCGCTGTGATGCGATTCTCTTGGTTCCAGAAGGGGGGAGCATTCCTCCCGAGGACCCGGAGGCGCTTCAGCGTTTCCGGCGCGAGGCGCTGGGACATCCTGAAGATCCCGAAGCGTTTGGATCCTTCGATCTCGTGGTGATCGGTGGTGGTATGGCGGGCACCAGCGCGGCGGTCACCGCGGCGCGGCTCGGGCTGTCGGTCGCGTTGATTCAGGATCGCCCGGTACTCGGTGGCAACTCGAGTTCCGAGGTTCGAGTCTGGCCGCAGGGTCACGTCAACCAGTCGCCGTGGCCTCGGGTGGGCGACGTGGTGATGGAACTCGTTCCGGAGCGTCGCTCGGACTCCCACAACGCCCAGTCCGCCACCGTGTTCGACGATGACCGCAAGTTACGAGTCGCCGCTGGCGAACCGAATCTCACGCTCTTTCTTGGGCAACGGATGAACGCGGCATTCGCCGAGGACGGGATCATCCGCGCCGTGGTCTGCGAGGACGTCCGCACTGGCCGTCGCGGTCTGGTGCAGGGGCGGTGGTTCCTCGACAGCACCGGTGACGCTTCGCTGGGCTTCTTGGTGGGAGCCGACTTCGAGCAGACCGAGACCGGCCACATGGGGGCGAGCAACCTCTGGAACATCAAATGTCTCTGCGAAGATGAAGATCCCTTGTCCAGCGAGCTCGAAGCGGCCTGCGAGGAGGCGACGTTTCCGCGGTGTCCCTGGGCGGTCGATCTCGCCGACAAACCGTTTCCGGGGCGATCGCGCGGAGCGACGTCGCCGGAGCCGGGAGCAAGACCGATCAGCCTTGGTGAGTGGTACTGGGAGTCCGGCTTTGATCGCGATCCCATCAATGACATGGAACGCATTCGCGATCAGAATTTCCGCGCCATGTACGGCGCGTGGGATGCGATCAAGAACGTGGAAGGGCGATATCCCGCCCATCGGCTCAACTGGGTCGCCTATATCGCAGGCAAGCGCGAGTCGCGTCGGCTTCTGGGTGATGTGGTGTTGAACGGCGAGGATCTTCGCGACGGGGTTCGATTCATCGATGGGTGCGTCCCCTGCACGTGGGGGATCGATACGCATCATCCGAACTCGAGTTACAGCAAGGGGCACGAAGGTGACGAGTTCATCGCGGACTTTACGCACGGCGAAGGCTACGAATACGCCGGTCCCTACTGGGTGCCGTATCGCTGCCTGTATAGCCGGAACATCCGCAATCTCTTCATGGCCGGTCGTGACATCAGCGTGACCCACGAAGCGCTCGGCGCCGTGCGGGTGATGAAGACGACCGGCGCCATGGGCGAGATCGTCGGGATGGCGGCGGCCCTCTGCAAGCGGAATGATTGCAACCCTCGGGAGATCTATAGTCGCCACCTTGGTGAGCTCCAGTCATTGATGTCCGTGGGAGCCGGACGGCCGGTTGAAGCGGAGCCCAACGGCGACATCGGATTGACGGCAAGATCGGCACGGATCCACGGCACGCAACTCCGCTACGAACCCGAGCGGGACGCACTGGGGTATTGGCGAACCTCGACCGATTCGGCAGCGTGGAGCGTTCGGATTCCCGTCGAGATGACCTTTGATGTGGTCGCGATGTATGCGTGTCCGGAGGCAGAAGCCGGATCGTCATTCACGGTGCGTTGCATCGGTTTCGATGGTGGGCATCAGGAATTGAGCTCGGTAGTGAAAGCCACCGCATCTTGGGATGACCACGAGGGCCATGTGCTCGGAACGATCACGCTTCCGGCCGGCGACCATCTCGTCTCGATGGCGAGCGGGAAGGCTGAAGGTCCGTTGATGAAGCTTCGTGGTGTGAGACTCGTCGCTCATCAAGAGTGACGCGATCGCCATCGCAGTCTTTTCGATTCGACATCGGCCGGAGCCGCACCTCCGATACGCGACGACGCCCTGCGCAGCCGCGTCCCGAGTGGAGTTCCGCTCCGAATTCCCCCATCCTTGGGCGTCACGTCTTTGGTCTCCGCCTCGGTGCCAGAGACGATTCGCCGATCACCTTGGCGCTCCGGACCCATCCGCGAACATTGCCGCCGTTTCTGGTGTGTCAACGGCTTTCGTCAGGGTGTGGTTGATGATGTTCCCTGCGATCGAGTTCGTACCCTCACCACGCACTCGCGTATGGAAGAGTATTCACGAATGACTGAACAGAAGAACCAACTCGCATTTCTGGGTGCGACGTGGCTCTCTGGCGATGAAAAATCGATTCGGTCCCGGGTCAGTATCTACCTAGAAATCACGAACGCCGCATCCATCATCATGATCATCATGGATGCGGCGTTCTTCGTTGGTCGTTCAGCGGTAGCTTTTCAGAGGACCCAGGTCGCGTCGACGCGATCGAACGACTTCAGCATCTGCCGGTCCCCGAGTCATGGAACCGAAGGCCCCCCCCGGATCGCTCACTCGAAGCGATCGAGGTTCATGACCTTGTCCCATGCGGAAACAAAGTCGTGGACGAACTTCGTCTGTGAATCGTCGGAGGCGTAGACCTCGGCGATCGCCCGGAGCTGCGAGTTGGAGCCGAAGACGAGGTCGATGGCGGTGCCCATCCAGCGGGGGCGACCATCGGCGTCTTCTCGGCCTTCATACACGTACTCGCACTTCGGAGATACCGTCCAAGCGGTCTGGGGGTCGAGGAGGTTCGTAAAAAAGTCTGTCGTGAGGGTCTCGGGCCGATCGGTAAAGACGCCGAGCGGTGATTGACCGGTGTTGGCATTCAACACCCGCAGTCCGCCGACCAGCACGGTCATTTCGGGGGCGGTCAGGGTGAGAAGGCAGGCGCGATCGATCAGCAAAGCCTCGGCGGGCTGGGTCTGTTCGGCGTCGATGTGGTTTCGGAATCCGTCTGACGTCGGTTCGAGGGCCGCGAATGCCTCGACGTCGGTCTGGTCCTGCACCGCGTCACCGCGGCCCGGCGTGAATGGAACCTGCACGTCATGTCCAGCCTGGTGCGCCGCCTGTTCGATGGCGACGCATCCGCCGAGGACAATGAGATCCGCGAGCGAGACCCGGACGTCGTTGCCACGGGCGCCGTTAAATTGCTGCTGGATCTTCTCGAGCGTCTTCAATGCCGCATCGAGATCGGTGGGATCGTTGACGTCCCAAGTGTTCTGCGGTTCGAGTCGAAGACGGCCGCCGTTCGCACCGCCACGCTTGTCCGTACCTCGGAACGTCGAGGCTGATGCCCAGGCGGTCGCGACCAGTCGGCCGATCGAGAGCCCCGAGTTGAGGATCGACTTCTTGAGCTCGGCAATCTCCGTCTTGCCGACCAGCGGATGGTCGACGGTGGGGACGGGATCCTGCCACAGTTGCGGTTCGGCGGGAACCAGCGGGCCGAGGTAGCGAGCGATCGGACCCATGTCGCGATGGGTCAGTTTGAACCAGGCCTTGGCGAATGCTGCGGCGAATTCCGCGGGGTTCTCGTGGAAGCGTCGGGAGATGGCCTCGTACGCCGGGTCCATTCGAAGCGCGAGGTCGGTGGTCAGCATCATCGGGGCATGCGTCTTTGTCGGATCATGGGCATCCGGCACGGTGGTACCGGCGGCGGGGTCCTTTGGCGTCCATTGATATGCACCGGCGGGGCTCTTGGTGAGTTCCCACTCGTAGCCGAAGAGGGTGTCAAAGTAGTTGTTATCCCAGGTCGCGGGTGCGGTGGTCCAGGCGCCTTCGAGACCGCTGCTGATGGTGCTGTCGGCGTTGCCGCTCCCAAAGGTATTGTTCCAGCCGAGTCCTTGCGCTTCGATGCCGGCGGCTTCGGGAGTCGGGCCGACGTACTGGCCTGGGTCGGCGGCGCCGTGGGCCTTCCCGAAGGTATGCCCCCCGGCGACGAGCGCCACGGTTTCTTCGTCGTTCATCGCCATTCGACGGAACGTCTCGCGGATATCTCGAGCCGAGGCGAGCGGATCGGGGTGGCCGTTGGGACCTTCGGGGTTCACGTAGATCAGTCCCATCTGGACGGCGCCCAGCGGGTTCTCCAGGGTGCGATCGCCCGAGTAGCGTTCGTCGCCGAGCCACTCGGTCTCCGGACCCCAATCAATGTCTTCCTCGGGCGCCCAGATATCTTCGCGACCGCCGGCGAATCCGAATGTCTCGAGCCCCATGGATTCTAGGGCGCAATTTCCGGTGAGCACCATCAGGTCTGCCCACGAGATCTTCTGTCCGTACTTCTGCTTGATCGGCCAGAGAAGGCGTCGGGCCTTGTCGAGGTTGACGTTGTCTGGCCAGCTGTTGAGCGGGGCGAAACGCTGCGTCCCGGAGGAGGCGCCGCCGCGTCCGTCCTGGATTCGATAGGTGCCGGCACTGTGCCATGCCATCCGAATGAAGAACGGTCCGTAGTGTCCGTAGTCGGCGGGCCACCACGACTGGGACGTGGTCATCAGCGTGATGATGTCCTTCTTGAGGGCTTCGAGATCAAGGCTCTTGAAGGCCTTGGCGTAGTCGAAGTCGTGGTCCATCGGGTTGGACATCGGCGAGTGCTGATGGAGGATGGAGAGTTTGAGTTGGTTCGGCCACCAGTTCTGGTTCGACGGGCTCCCGACTGTGGCGGGGTGGGCTCGTTGCAGGACGGGGCAGGTGGTGGTCTCGGACATGGTGCAGGTTCCGTAGGTTCAGGGTTTGGTGGACTTCGGTTCGGACTCGAGGCATTCGGGACACGTGCCCCAGTAGATGACCTCGGCCTCGTCGACTTCGTATCCCGCGTTGGCGGCGGGAGTCAGGCACGGGGCGTTGCCGACGGCGCAATCGACGTCGATGGTATGGCCGCAGTGGCGGCAGATGAGATGGTGATGGTTATCCCCGACGCGGTCTTCGTACCGGGCTGGTGACCGGGCGGGTTGGATTCGACGAAGAAGGCCCTTCTCGACCAGCATGCCGAGGGCGTCGTACACCGCTTGGCGGGAGATGGTTCCGATTCGATCTCGGACATCGTCGGCGACGTCGTCGGCGGTGCAATGCGGCCGGCCCGAGACGGATTCCATCACCGCCAGCCGCTGGGCCGTGGCGTGCACGCCGTGGTCACGGAAGAGGGTTGTGGCGGGGGAAGACATCGAGAGATGGTTATACGCCCCGGTCTGGACGCGGTCAAGATCCAGACCGTGTCCAGTGTCTTCCCGCCGGAGTTAGCGTCGCGGGAATCTCGCCAACAAGAATGGCGGCGGCATCAAGAGTCGGGTGGCGTATCCCGCCGTCGACCTGGTCAACACGGCGTTGTGCGACAACGAGCCCGACGAGATTGACGAGATCGACGGTGAGTTCATCGACCACGGTGGCAATACGCTCTGTCTGTGTCTGGCCCATTTCACCGGTGACGGATTCGTGACGGGGGCGGACCTCGGGCTGTTACTTGGAGCGTGGGGCGAGTGCGTTGATCCGTGATTGACGGGTTGAATCGAGCACGCAAAATAAACCAACAGATACCAGGAGATACCAACAGAAACCAAGCACGCCGCATTGATCATTGGGTGCGGCGTGCTTCGTTGGTTAGTTGAGGCTCAGGGATATCGGTCGCGTTGTTCCGCCTGCGTCCGTCACCAACCGCCAAATGCGGTGAATCTCGTGGTTCAAGCGTGAAGAAGTTAGGGAATCTCGGGTCTCCTCGGTACCTTGGAGGTTCCACGCCGTGCCTGGCTGCGTCCGCGAGTTCGCCAGCGATGTAGGTCTGGTTCAGAAACTGGAGATCGATCGATGTACCGAATGTACCGCATGATTCTCGCCACCGTGGCCGTCGCCCTCTCGAGCGTGACTGCCTCAGCGGAGACGATCACCGTCTGCGCGAAGGGGTGCGACTACACGTCGATCAATGCGGCGATCGCAGCGGCCAGCAATGGTGATGTGATCCAACTCTCGGCGGAGACGTATTTCGAGGGGTCGCAGATTGACACGCTGGGCAAAGCGATCACGCTTCGCGGCGTCTCCAATCGAGGCGGGTATCCGGCAAGCGTGTTGGATGGTGCTGACGCTCATCGAGTCCTGATCTGTCAGTCTGGCGAGGATGCGGCAACGGTCTTTGATAACTTGGTGATTCAGAACGGGTACGGCGCAATAGACGCCGGCGGCGCCGGCGGCGGATTGTACAACCACCACAGCAGTCCGACCGTGACCAACTGCGAGTTTACAAACAACACGGCCGCCCTCAGCGGCGGCGGGATGTACAGCAGAGACTCCAGCAGCCCGACCCTGACCGACTGCACGTTTACGAACAACTCGGCTGACCGCGGCGGCGGCGGGATGTACAGCGGCGAATTCTGCAGCCCGACTCTGACCAGATGCGAGTTCACGAGCAACTCGTCCGACCACGGCGGCGGGATGGAAAACGGCGAACTCAGCAGCCCGACTCTGACCAGCTGCGAGTTCACGAGCAACTTGGCCAATTACGGCGGCGGGATGTACAACTACTCCAGCAGCCCGACCCTGACCAACTGCACGTTCGAGAGCAACTCGGCCGTTGACTCCGGCGGTGGGATGTCCAACTACAGCAGCAGCCCGACCCTGACCACCTGCACGTTCACAAACAACACGGCCTTGGTGGAGGGCGGTGGGATGCGCAACTACAACAGCAGCCCGACCCTGACCAGCTGCACGTTCACGAACAACACGGCTTTGGTTGGCGGCGGTGGGATGCATAACAACGCCCAAAGCAGCCCGACCCTGACCGACTGCACGTTCACAGAATGCTGCCAGGTCGATCCGCCCCGGTCCTTCGTCGACGGTGGAGGCAACGACTATGAATCCTGGTGCGACGACTGTCGTGCCGACGTGAACTGCCGGGACGATGCGGTCAACGCGGCGGATCTTGGCATGCTCATCGAAGCCTGGGGTACCAACGACCCGCAATGCGACATCAATGGGGACGGTGCGGTGAGCGCTGCCGACCTCGGTCTACTCATCGGCGCCTGGGGCCCGTGCCAGTGACCGCCTGAGACCAGCAATCCAGAGAAACGAAGAGCGCCGCATTCATCATTGGGTGCGGCGCGCTTCATTGGCCGTTCAGCGCGGTCCTCTGAGAGTGCCAATGGAAGGAAGTCAGGCATCGAGGTCTTTGATGGGCCGATAGGGGGCAGAACACGCCGTGACGGCTTGACTTCCAGCCGCGGAGCGTTAGCCTTCTCGATTCTTTATCGCGAGCGCAGGCTCCATTTTCGAGAGCTTCGCTCGCATGTCCGAGATCACCATCCGTCTGCCCGGCTTCCTCCCTTTGAAATCGAGGATCTTTGACCTGCGCTCGTCGATGAGCGGGTCGCCCAAGGCCGAGGTCTTGTCTGGGCTGACCGTGGCCCTGGCGTTGGTTCCCGAGGCCGTGGCGTTCGCGTTTCTGGCGGGCGTGCCGCCGCTGGTCGGTCTGTATGCGGCGTTCATCATCTGCCTGATCACGTCGGTGCTGGGTGGTCGGCCGGGGATGATCTCGGGGGCGACCGGTGCGATGGGGGTCGTGGTCGTGTCGCTCGTGGGGCAGTACGGGATCGGGTACCTGTTTCCGGCCGTCGTGCTCTGTGGGTTGATTCAGATATTCATTGGCGTGCTCAAGTTCGGAAAGTTCATTCGCATCGTTCCCCATCCGGTGATGCTGGGGTTCGTCAACGGGCTTGCGGTGGTCATTCTGCTTGCGCAGTTTGGTAGTTTTAAGACGCTCGGCGCCGATGGCGTGATGCACCTGCTCGAAGGTGCTCGCCTTTGGATCATGATCGGCCTCGTCGCCATGACCATGGCAATCATCGCGTTCCTACCTCGCTTGACGAAGGTCGTGCCGTCATCCCTGGCGGCGATCCTGCTGGTGTCGCTGGTGGCGTTCGGTATGAACGCGTATGCCGCCGATCCCGACCGTGCCACCGGCTCGGCGAGCACGTCCGCCGCGGGGAATACCGGCAACCCGGTGTTGACGGTCAGAGATATGCTCGTCGACAGCACGAAGGCCGCGGCAGTGGCGTCTGCGCAACAGGACAAGGACGCCGCCATCCTCGCGGTCGCTCAGTCGGAGCTTCCAGCGAACGTCGAGGCGACGCAGATCACGAAGGGGCCGATCGCGCCGCTCACCGAACAGGAGAAGATCGACGCCGCGGATTCGGTCGACGTGGCGACCGTCGGCATTGCCGGTGGACTCCCGCGATTTGCGTGGCTCGATTTCGAAATGCCGCCAATGTCGTGGGCGACGTTGTGGATCATTTTCCCCTACGCGCTCATTCTTGCCGGCGTCGGGCTCATCGAATCATTGATGACCATGACGCTGATCGACGAGCTGACCGAGACACGCGGTCGGGGAAATCGCGAGTGCGTTGGTCAAGGCGTGGCCAACGTCGCGTGCGGCTTCTTCGGCGGCATGGGCGGGTGTGCGATGATCGGGCAGTCGCTGATCAACGTGAAATCCGGCGGTCGCGGTAGACTTTCGGGGGTGACTGCGGCGTGTGCGTTGCTCGCATTCATTCTCTTTCTGTCGCCGTATATCGAAGCGGTGCCGATGGCGGCACTCGTCGGCGTGATGTTCATGGTCGTCATCGGGACCTTTGAATGGACGACACTGCAGACCTGGCGTCGCATTCCCCGAAGCGAAGTTCTGATCATGATCGTCGTCGCGGCGTACACCGTGTTCATGCACGATCTTGCGACCGCGGTCATTCTTGGTGTCGCACTTTCGGCGCTGGTCTTCGTCTGGAAGAAGAGCAAGCACATTGTGGCGGACGTCAGCATCAACGAGCATGGCAGCAAGGTCTACCAACTCCACGGCGTGCTTTTCTTCGGCACCACGCCCGAGTTCAGGGGTCTATTTGTGCCAAAGGACGATCCCGACGACGTGATCATCGACTTCTACTTCAGCCGGGTCTACGACCAATCGGGGCTGGAAGCGATCAATGCACTCGCCGATCGCTATACGAAGCTCGGCAAACGTCTGCACCTTCGTCACCTGAGCGCTGATTGCCAGAAGCTATTGGACAAGGCCGGCAAGCTCGTCGAAGTGAACATCAGCGAAGATCCGCATTATCACATCGCGACGAACAAGTCGGTGTGATGGCGCTGGTCCATTGGTCGTTCGACGTGACTGATGCAAAAGCGGGTAACGAGACTCGAACTCGTGACATTCAGCGTGGGAACTTCCGTTTCCACCTTCGAAAACCACTTCCGGTTTGAGAGGAATCTGGGTGACTCGAGCAATTGTCGCATTTGTTGACTCAACAGCATCGACAGAATGCAGAAGTCCGAACGAAAGCCCGCCCCGACGCGAGGTCGAGGCGGGTGGTTGTATTGCGACAATGCTGTCGAAGTCGATCAGGGGCTGCTGACACCCCACCAGCTGAGGATGTATGCCAGGTCCGCGCCGCTGACCTCGCCGCCGCCGTCGAGCGACGAAGCTCGTCGGGGTCACCCGTTAGACTGGCGGCATGCATGGACTTCCTGAACCACGTCCGGGCGGCGGGTTGATGATGCTCGTCGTCTTCGTGCTCCTGTCGCAGGCGTGCCAAGGGCCGCCGACCGAGACCATCGAGGTCGTCAACTGGAACACCTATCACTTCTTCGATCATCGCGCGAAACTGGACGAGGCGACGGCGTGGATCGTCGAGGAAGGGCCGGATCTCGTGGCCCTGCAGGAGGTCCTGCACTGCGACGAGCCCGGATTGGCGGAGATCGCGCTCGCGTGGGGGCACGAGCACGCCGTGATGCACAAGGAGAAGGGATACCCGGTGGCGTTGACCAGTTCCGCGCCGATCGAGGTGCTGCAACGTCGGGTGAAGGGGTTCCATCATGGGTTCCTTCACGCGCGGACGCATGGGATCGACGTGTTCGTGGTGCACTTTTGGCCGACGAAGCCGATGGAGGCCGTGGCCATTGCCGAGATGGCGGAAGCCGTCGTGGAGGCGGGACGCCCGGTGCTGGTGCTCGGGGACTTCAACGGGAAGATCCGATTCGACGAGCCGTACCTGCTCGAGCACGGGTTCGGCGAGGAGAAGGACGGCGAGTTGGTCTTCGACTACCGAATCACAGATGCCTTCCTGGATCGGGGGTTCGTCGAACTCGTCAGTGAACACAGTCCGGACGACCTCTACACCTTCGGCTCGCCGGCGCTGATCCCGCGCTGGGCCCAGACGATGGCAGAGGTGGAGGAGCGGCGGCGGCGCATCGACTTCGTGTTCGCCAGTCCGGATCTGGCGAAAGGGTGCCGGTCGGCGCGGGTGGATGTCGACGATGCCCGGGTGGGCCTGTACTCGGACCACTACCCGGTCCTCTGCACCCTGGAGGGTGAGGAATCCCGGGAGGCATCCCGCTAGCCACCCCGCTCGGACTGATTCAGTGAAAGCCTGAAGCCAGCAACCGAGAGAAACACAGAACGCCGCATCCCCGAACGAAAGCCCGCCCCGACGCGAGGTCGAGCGGGCTGGTGT
>JAPKCC010000068.1 GCA_028823105.1 Phycisphaerales bacterium
AGGGCGTCTCGCCGCTGGCCAACGGCATGGCGACCGCCGCCGACTGGATGAGCGCGGCGTCATTCATCTCGATGGCCGGGATCATCGCCTTCGCGGGGATGGACGGTTCGGTCTATCTCATGGGCTGGACCGGCGGCTACGTGCTGTTGGCACTTCTGCTTGCTCCGTACCTTCGAAAATTCGGCAAGTTCACGGTGCCCGACTTCATGGGCGACCGGTACGCATCACAGCCCGCGAGGCTGGTTGCCATCATCTGTGCGATCTTCATCTCGTTCACCTACGTCGCGGGACAAATGCGTGGCGTGGGCGTGGTGTTCAGTCGTTTTCTCGAGGTGGACATCACCCTCGGGGTCATCATCGGCATGGGATTGGTCTTTTTCTACGCGGTCCTCGGTGGAATGAAGGGGATCACCTACACCCAAGTCGCCCAGTACTGCGTTCTCATCTTCGCGTACACCGTGCCGGCGGTCTTTCTTGCCTTCATGGTGACGGGAAACCCGGTTCCGCAGGTCGCGTTGGGTGGCACCGATGCGGAGGGAGTGGGACTGCTCTCGAAACTCGACGGAATGCTCCTGGATCTTGGATTCGGCGAGTACACCGAATACACCAAGAGTCCACTCGACGTGGTCTGCATCACTGCAGCGCTGATGCTGGGAACCGCGGGTCTTCCGCACGTCATCATCCGCTTCTACACCGTGAAGACCGTTCGAGGTGCCAGGTCGTCGGCCGGATGGGCGCTGCTCTTCATCGCGATTCTCTACACCACCGCACCCGCCATCGCGGTGTTCGCTCGAACGAATCTGCTGGCCACCGTCCCCAATGTCCCCTATGCGGAGGCTCCAAGCTGGCTTGGCACCTGGGAAGACACCGGACTGGTCGCCTGGTTTGACAAGAACGATGACGGAAAGATCCAACACGCGCCTGGGGGCGTCTTCGCGTCTTCGGCCCCGAGTGGCGAGACTGGATCGTCCGAGGCGGTCTACTCGAAGAACCCCGTCTTCCTCCTCGACGATGAGGGCGAGAGCCTCCGAGGAGATCATGGCGAACGAACGGTTCAAAATGTCCCCGATCGCTCCAACGTGAATGAACTTCACGTCGATCGAGACATCATGGTGCTCGCTAATCCAGAGATTTCCGGTCTTCCCGAGTGGGTCGTGGCGCTGGTCGCGGCAGGCGGCCTCGCGGCGGCGTTGTCCACCGCGGCCGGGCTGCTCATGGTGATTTCATCGGCGGTGAGCCACGATCTGTTCAAGCGGATGCTCGTTCCCGATATCACCGAGAAAAGCGAGCTTCGTCTTGCTCGGTTCGCCGCCGCGATCGCGGTGGTCTTCGCGGGCTACCTCGGCGTCAATCCTCCGGACTACGTGGCCGCGGTGGTGGCATTCGCGTTCGGTCTGGCGGCAAGCAGTTTCTTCCCGGCCATTCTGCTTGGGATCTTCTGGAAGCGGATGAATGCCGCCGGAGCGGTTTCAGGAATGTTGGCGGGGATCATCTTCACGACGGCCTACATCATCTGGTTCAAGTTCATGCACACCGAGCTCAACACACCGAAGAACTGGTGGTTCGGGATCTCACCCGAGGGCATTGGGACGATCGGTATGTTGTTGAACTTCGCGATCGCCATCCCGGTCGCCTTGCTCACCAAGCCGCCCTCGGCGGAAGTGCAGGCGTTGGTCGATTCGATTCGAATTCCCGCGGGTGCGGGGGAAGCGCACGAACTTTCTGGATGACCGAATGATCGATGTCTGGTCAATCGTCCAGAAGTTCGAAGCCTTCAAAATCGAAGGCGGGGGAAACCGTGCATCCGACCAATGTCCAGTCGCCCAGGCTCTTGGCGGACTGCCATTCGTGTGGTTGCACGATCGCCTGAGGCAGTTCGCCGTCGAAGATGTTCTTTCCTAGCCGAATCATTCGGTCGGCGGTAGGCGGCGCCGCGGAGAGACTGAGTTCCAGAGACGCGCCGGCGTAGTAATGCCAGATCTCGGTGGAATCGACCCGGTGCCAGCGATTCTTCACTCCGCCCGGGAGCAGAAAATAGATTGCGCTTCCCTGCCCGCGTTCAGCTACGGAGGGATCGTGCCGCCAAGTCTCGCGATAGAAACCGCCCTCGGGATGCGGGAGAAGTTCAAGCCGTTGAATGAGTTCTTCGGCGGTGGGTGAGTCAGGTCGATCTTGCGGCTTCATAGCGGAGCACGGTATGCGAGAATCGGTTGCACCGTGTCCGGTTATCATCTCGTCATGAGTAATCCAATCATGGAACCGCCCGCAGGAACGTCTGTCGCCGATGCGATTCCGGTTCTCTACGATCTTCACGCGGGGATGATTCGAGGCCTGGCCTGGCGAATCAGCGGGTCCGAGGATTCCGCGGACGAAATCCTCCAGGACACCTTCCTCGAAGCCCAGAAGAGTTGGCCGAAATTCGAAGGTCGATCGAAAGCGAGTACCTGGTTGTGCGGAATCGCCATTCGTCAATGGAAGCGCCGGCAGCGACGGCGATCGGGCGAACCGAGGAATATTCCGTCGTTGAATGATCTCCTCCCCTTTGGAGAGACCACGAGTTCGATCATTCCCGGCCACGGAGAGTCGCCGCTTGACGCGACGATCCGGAGGGAGGCGGTGTCCGCCGTGCATCGGGCCATTCTCGAGCTTCCTGAGGACTTCCGAGTGCCATTGGTGATGAAGGACATCATTGAGCTCTCGGTGAAGGACGTCGCGGCGGCGCTGGATCTGAAGGAACAGACCGTCAAGACGAGGCTTCACCGCGCTCGATTGAAGGTTCGCAGCGCCATGCGATCGGCGATTCCGCAGATGCCTGCGGTGGATCCGGCCTTTGATCGTCAGACCTGCATCGATCTCATCAATGCGAAACTGACGGCCTTGGACGAGGAACGGGCGTTTCCAGTCGACGACGACTTCCTCTGCGTGAGATGTACGTCCGTCTTCAACGAGCTCGATCTGACCCGGGATCTTTGCCGGGACTTCACCGGGATGAATCCTCCGGCTTCGATCCGAGAGCTGCTCATTCGCCGGGCGTCTGAGTAGTCGATTCCGAACCGGAACGATTGTTTGATTTATTGGGAACCAAGAACACCTCATGGGGCACTCAAGGGCACGGTCCTCGCGTCATTCAAGAAAATGGAATCGATCATGCCCCCGGTCATAGAAAGAAAAACACCTTCGCCGAACCCGGTGCTCGTTCCGATCGAGGCGAATCGACTGCTTCGGTCCGGCGCCGCGGTCCTCCTCGACGTGCGGGAATCGGATGAACATCGACGGCGACGGATTCCAGGGGCCATTTCGATTCCGCTGTCGACCATCGATCCCAGCGAGATCGAAGGCATCGTCGGATCGCGAACCGCCATTCTGCAGTGCGAGTCGGGGCGACGAAGTGGTTCAGCGATGGACCTGCTCCATGCCTCGGGCCGGACCGATGTCGTCAACCTGTCCGGAGGCATTCAGGAATGGGCCCTTCAGGGATTGGAAGTCGAAGGCGATCTGGCGGCGAATCTTCCCATGATTCAGCAGGTACATATCGCCGCAGGGGGCGCCGTTCTGGGGTTCTCGATTCTGGCGGCGACCGTCGACTCGTGGTTTCTTCTGGGAACGGGTTTTATCGGTGCAGGACTCTGTTTCGCCGGCCTGACTGGGACCTGCGGCCTCGCGGTAATCCTCGGAAAGATGCCTTGGAATCGTCCCGCTCCGAAGCGGGACTTCTCTGGCGAGACTATTGCCGCCGGGAGGTGATTCCCCGCGGGCTTGATCGGCAGGGGTTCGCTCGGCCCGACGGGAACCGGAGGGTTGCCGCTAGAATCCGGAAATGACCTCTTTCTTCCACGCGAGATCTCTTCTTCGCAGTTCCGATGCGCCACACGGCGGTGGCCCGGACTCGACCTCGGGTGGCGCCCGCCGAGATGCCGCGATTCTGATCACCGGAGCCGGCGGCGAGATGGGGCATGGACTTCTGAAGTCGCTCGACGAAGAGCGGCGTGAACGACGCGCGTCTGGCGAGTCCTTTCCAGCGGTGATCGCCATCGATCTCCGCGAACTCCCCAGCGAACATCGCGCCCTTTGTGATGAATCGTTCACCGGCGATGTCTGCGATGAGAAGATGTTGGAGCGTCTGCTGGCCTCCTATCAGATCGGATCGATCTATCACCTGGCCGCGCTGCTTTCGACTCGAAGCGAATTTGTTCCTGAGATTGCGCACGGCGTGAACGTGGGCGGGACGCTGAATTTGCTTCGAATCGCGGCGGAGGAAGCCGCGAACAACGGCCGACCGGTGCAATTCTTTTTTCCGAGTTCGATCGCCGCCTACGGAATGCCAGACCTCGCGACCAAGACCGCGGCCGGAGAGGTCGGTGAAGATCAATTCCTTCAGCCGCACACGATGTACGGCTGCAACAAAGTCGCGGGTGAAAACCTCGGGAACTACTACGCCCATCACTATCGAAAGCTCGCTTCCGATCGAATGGAATTCCCCGTCGATTTTCGGTCGATCCGATTTCCGGGAATCATCTCTGCGGACACCGTCCCGAGCGGCGGCACCAGCGACTATGGCCCGGAAATGCTCCATGCTGCCGCCCGAGGCGACGACTATGCCTGTTTTGTTCGGAGAGATGCTCGAATTCCGTTCATGACTATGCCGGAGGCGATCGACGCGATCCGCCGGTTGATGGCGGCGCCGAAGATCGCGCTCTCACGGACCGTCTACAACGTGCAGTCTTTCAATCCTTCGGCCTCGGAGTTCCTCGAAGAGGTCCGTGAACACTTCGAGGATGCGAAGACGGAGTTCGAACCCGATCTCGCCCGGCAGTCGATCATTGACAGCTGGCCTGCCGCGTGTGATGACGCTGCGGCGAGGAAGGACTGGGGATGGGTGCCGACCTACGATCTATCCAACGCCTTCAGCGAGTATCTTGTCCCTCGCATTCGAGCACGCTACAGCGAGTGAACCAGACGGATTCCTCAGAGAGTTCCTTCCCAAAACGTCGAGACCCATCATGAGCAGCATCGATACCAGTGATCTCTTCGCCGCCCGCACCCGATCCGTTCTTTCGGAACTAGAGTCGGGTGGCCAACTCAAGAAATTCCAGACCATTGAAGGCCCGATGGGCGCGACGGTCCGGCTGCGAGGTCACGGCGAAGTGATCTGTCTCTGTTCGAATAACTATCTGGGGCTTGCAAACAATCCGGAAGTCGTCGAGGCGGGCATCGAGGGGCTCCGACGGTACGGAGCGGGTACTGCCAGCGTTCGATTCATCTGCGGCACCTTCGATTGCCACGAGAAGATCGAGCGTCGAATTGCTGATCTTCACGGCGTCGAGGCCTCGTATACGTTCAGCAGCTGCTGGAACGCCAATGAAGCGATATTCGCGACACTCTGCGAACCGGGTGACATCATCATCTCGGACGAATTAAATCACGCGTCGATCATCGACGGCATCCGGCTGGCGTCGGTGATCAAGAAGGGCGTGCACAAGAAGGTCTTCCGCCACAGCGATCTCGACTCACTCCGAGAACGGTTGGAGGCGGCACGAGTGAACCCCGAGGTGACGGGTCAGGCGTGGGTGGTCACCGACGGCGTCTTCAGCATGGAAGGCGACATTGGAAATCTCCCGGGACTTCGAAGCCTCTGTGACGAATTTGGCGCCAAACTCGTGGTGGATGACAGCCATGGCACGGGTGTGATGGGGCCGACGGGCCGCGGTACGCACGAACACTGGGGAATGGACGGAAAGAGCATCGATCTGTTCACCAGCACACTGGGCAAGGCGCTCGGTGGCGGCGCGGGCGGCTACATGGCCGGCTCTCAGGACATGGTCGACCTGATGATTCAGCGAGGCCGCCCGACCCTCTTCTCGAACGCACTTCCCGCCACGGTGGCCTGCAGCGCCGACAAGGCGATCGAAATCCTGATGAACGACCCAAGCCGGGTCGCGAAACTTCGTGACAACGTGACATACGCTCGAGACGGGATTCGCGACGCCGGATTCGAGGTGCTCGAGAGCCCGACCGCGATTCTTCCGATCATCGTCCACGACACCGCCCGGGCGATCGCGATGAGCAAGCGGCTTCTGGAGCTCGGCGTCTTCGTGATTGGCTTCGGATATCCCGTGGTGCCAGAGGGCGAGGCAAGGCTGCGGTGTCAGATCTCCGCCGACCACGAGACGTCCCATCTCGACACCTTCCTTGAGAAGCTCAAGGTGCTCAAGACCGAATTCTGAGGGTTCCGGTGATCCGCCGGGGGTCGAATACAGTCCAGAAAAAGACCGAGGCCCCGGTCGGCTCGACCGGGGCCTCGATTCCAATCGGATTGATCAAGTTTCGCTTCAATCGCGGTCGCGTTCAGAGTCTTCCGCGGGCTTCTTGCCACGCCCGGCTCCTCGCTGCTGAGACCGGTCGGACGCCCTTCGGCGACGCTGCTCAGCTTCTTCGCCCCGCTCGGTCGAACGCTGCATTCGTTCGTCGGCTCGCTGATTCATTTCTTCTGCGTTCTGCCGCTCCGAGCGTTTGGCCTCTTCCATCATCCGCCGTCGCTGCTCGTCGCCATTTCTCGCATCGGAATCCCGACCGCCTTCCATCATGTGCCGAAAGGCCTGTTCGAGCCGTTCGACCCGTTCCGCGAGCATTCGGTTCTGTTTCGCGAGTTTCTGATAGCCATCGGCGAATCTCTGAAGGGTCTCCTTCAGCTTTTGGCCGGATTCGCCGAGCTTCTGTTGCAGCATCATTCCGCCCTCCTTGAGTTGGAGGTCCCGCTCGCGGAACATCATCTCGGTCTCTCGGTGGCCGTGGTCCTGCCGTTCCATGACTCGATGGAGTTCTTCCTCGAATGCCGATGCCATTTCGCCCATCCGAGAGTCAAACATCTCCGCGAAATCGTTCATTCGATGCTCGGCATCCTGGGCCCATCGGCCGGCCTCTTCGGACATCTCGCCCATCCATGCTTCGATCTGGTGCTGGCCCGCACGCATCATCTCTTCGATCGCATGTTCTTCGCCTTCGCGGCCTTCGTGGCCTTCGTGGCCTTCGTGGCCTTCGTCGCCGGAGAAGAACATGTTTCCCGCTCGGTCCCGGACGACATCGCCGTGCATTCCGTCCCTTTGGATGCTGAACTCTGAATTTTCCCCGTCGGCGTGAAAGATCATGTCGCCACGGTGGATCTCGACACGGTGCTCCCGACCCTCGGGATCACCATCCATTTCGACGCGGATGTCGAATTCGACATCGTCGCCATCCTGACCAATCATCATCATGAGGCGTTCGAGCATGGACTCGATCGCCCCCATGTCGAGTTCGCCGTCCTGATTGCCGTTCCATTCCATATGGATCTCACGATTCTCCTCGCGGTCACTTTCTCGTTCTCGGTTCTGACCGGCATCCATCACTTCTGGATCCCATCGGCCGAGCACGATCTCGCGGTCGAAGTGTTGGCCATCGCGTAGGCCGTTGATTTTGATTGATTGGCCCGGGCGGGTCCCGGCAACGACCTTCGAGAGCGCTTCGACGTTGGCGGGTCGGCCGTTGATCTCGACGATGATGTCGCCCTCTCTCAATCCGGCTTGTGCGGCGGGTGTTTCCGGAAGCACGTTCTGGATGAGGACACCGCGGTCGTTCTCCGCCATCATCACGCCGAGCATGCCACGAGAGTTTTTCGAGGGATGCCCGTCACGCCGGACGATCATTCTTCGACCGGTCGCGGATTCGTTGTCTTGACCTCCCATGCCGGCGAGTTCGATCCGTTCCAGTTCCTCGCCGTGCTCTCCGAGGACCACGATCGCACCATCGATGTCGCGGATCTGACCGGCCGGAACGGGCTTCCCGTCAACCATCACCCGGACATCCTTGCCATCAACCAACACCTCGATCTTCTTCTCGACCTTCTCCTCCACGTGGGCCGGTGCTTCTTGAATCTGCGTTTCCGACGTCGTCTTTTCTGATCCTGCCGTCACGCAGGCGGCCTGGGTGATGGAACCGACGAAGATCGTTCCGAGGACACCGGTGCTGATGATGAAGGGGCGAATGGTGGAGAAGCGGGGGTTCATAGTCTGGAACTCCTTGATAGGAAGTGACGGCGGAGGTCTCGGGTCTCGGATTCGAGCAGGGCAAAGTACGTTCGTACTTGTTGGCTTAACGTTGAACGGTCTTTCAGGTTGCACAGGAGCGGCGTCTTGATTCCCCGGGCATCGTTTTATCGGTCAGGAAACGCTGATCGTGGGCATCTGGAACTTGCCCTGTATGGAGACCACGGAGATTCTGGAGGCGGTCTGGGTGACCATCGCATCGAGTGCGACGGCGAGCTCCGGGTCGTCCCAGTTCGCGATGGGGGTTCCACGATCCGAGTTGATCCGAAGATTCTGGGTGATGGGAATGCCACCGAGGTAGTGGAGGTCCATCGTCTTGGCGAGGAGCTCGGCGCCACCACGACCAAAGAGGTCGTACTCCTTGCCGTCATCACCGACGAAGTAACTCATGTTCTCGATGATGCCGAGGATCTCGACTCCGAGGCTCTCGAACATTCTCACCGCACGTCGAGCATCGTCTTGGGCCACCTGTTGCGGAGTACAGACCACAACCGCGCCGGTCAGAGGAAGGAGTTGCGCAAGGGTGAGAGGGACGTCGCCGGTCCCCGGCGGAAGATCGACGATGAGGTAGTCGAGCTCATCCCATTCAGTCTGAAGCGCTAGTTGCTTGAAGGCGCCATGAGCCATCGGACCACGCCAGATCAGGGCCTTGTCGGGTTCGACGAGTTTTCCGATCGACATCGCCTTGATTCCGTGCACTTCGAATGGAAGCAGCATCGAGCCGTGGGCGACGACCTGCACATCTTCAAGGCCGAGCATGGTGGGAAGCGACGGACCATAGATGTCACCGTCGAGTAGACCGACTCGGGCACCGTGGCGAGCCAGTCCGACGGCGAGGTTCGTGGCGATGGTGCTCTTCCCGACCCCACCCTTGCCCGCACCCACGGCGATGATCTGACGCACGCCGGGAAGAGGACTGTCGCCGTCCTGGGTCTTCTCGTTCGGTCGTCGCACGTCCGCAGTGAATTCGACTTCGATGGAGTCGACTTGATGAGCGGTCTCCCTCGCGGCATCCTTCACCGCCTGTTCGATGTCGTTCCGAATGCGGTCCTTCATCGGGCACGCCGGCGTCGTGAGCTCGACGGTGATGAGCACCTTCGGGCCTTCGACATCATGTCGTTTGACCATTCCGAGGGTCACCAGGTCCTTCCCGAGATCCGGGTCACGGACGGTTCGGAGTGCTTCGAGAACGCGTTCTGAAGTAAGGGGCATGGATTCGCCAGGGGTGAAGGATCGGGGTGAAGTGGAGGAGCGTCGGCGGAACGTGCAGGGCAGGCAGCCTAGGCAGGTCCGGAAACCTCGGTCCGTCGGAGGTCTGATCGAGAAGTTCACCTCCGTGAGGAGGCGGGTCGATCATGATACTTCCCCGAGGGCTCTATTCCCACGGTTTCGAGGGGATCTTCCTTTCGGTGCAACCTGCAGAGCGGAATGGCGTTTTCATTGGGGCCCGCAGGTCGAGCGATCAGCATTCCTGCTCGGAATCGAGGATGCTGCGTGGCAGCGGGCACAGACCCGTGGAATTCATCGTCTTCTCAGGACTCTCTGGACTCAACTCACATGAAGAATCGCAACCCCTTGGCTCTCGCCGCTTTTACCGCCACCGCCGGCATCGCGTTCCTGGTGACCTCGGCAGGGGCGACCATCTCGGTCACCACGCCACCGAAGGGCGATCAGGGTGGCAAGGCGACGACCCCAGCGGAGGGGCAGCCGAAGGCGGCGTCGGCTCGAGGCACGATCGCTCGGTCGGGTACCAGCGAAGTGATGTGGTTCGCCGCGTTGCGCCAGGTTCAAGTCACGAACGAGCAACGGGAGACCATCACGCCGCTCGTCCGGTATTACCTTGAAAAGTCAAAGGCATGGCGGGAGACCGAAGGCGTCGCACTGAAGAAGTTCGCCACGGACATCAAGCGGATTCGCGACGTCGGGCTCGAGCCCTCTCCGGAGCTGATGGCGACGGTCAAATCACTTCGAATGAATGCCCCGCGTCTTCGCGTTTTTCAGGACACGATCGCGGCTCGGCTCACGTTGACTCAGATGGAGTCGTTGTCCGAGAAGATCGTAGAACTCAAACGAGCAAGTGCCAAAGCTGCACGGGAGGCACGGGCCGCACCGGTCAAGGGTGCGACAGGATCTGCGGACAAAGTCCAGGGCTCGTCACCGAAGCCGAAAGAAGATCCTTCGGTCGGCGGTGCGGAAAAAGTCGATCCTAAAAAGTCCCCCAAAGCTCCGGCGATCAAGAAGGAACTCCCGTGGAGCTTTGTGAAGTGATCAGAGGTTCTTGCCTCCGGTCCCCGACCGATGCCCCCGAGTCCATCATCGAACCTCAGAACGACCGACGCCCTGGAATGAACTTCCAGGGCGTCGTCGATTTGTACAGATCGACGTTCATGCGTCGATCAGATTTCGGGTCGATGGCGATCAGCCACCGCCAGCCACGATGATGTCGTCGTACTCGCGAATCACGGTCGGCGTTCCATTCTGACTGCTGTTCACGATATCGGTGACCAGGCTGCCCGGACCGCCGGGGCCATCTGCAATGCTGAAGAAGATGCCGTCATTCCCAGCCGAGATGATGATGTACTCGCCGCGAGGGGCGCCGGACTGTGGCTGCCGGGCGGCACCGATCGCAGGGGTTCGAAGGATCTGAGCGAAGGTATCTTCCCGCGGCGAGGCGCCAGTGGTGGTGGTCCTGTTGATGATACTCCCGACGAAAGTGTCGGTCTGATCCTGAGCGAGGTCGCCCAATGCGGTCGCGTTCAGGGTTCTCGCCTGCGACGCCAGTGAGAACTGCGTCGAATAGATGTCGGTTCCGACCATCGGTCCGTTGGATCGAAGTCGGCGAACGTAGATGAGCGGATTGCCCCACGCGTCGAGCACGGTCGGAATGTATCGGATCTCCTCCATCACTCCAGAGTCGTCTGCGTCGTACTTCACTGGTGCGAACTGTGAGCCCTTGGGGCTGAAGAACGGGGCGTATCGCTTGCCTTGGATGAAGGGGCCATCGCCCACCGCGCCGGCGTACATCGCGATCCGGAAATTGCCGTCGGGTCCGGCGAACGTGATCACTTCACCCTGTTGGCCGGGTTCTTCGGAATCGAAGTCGATGTCGGCTAGATCGTCGAAGTAGACGCCGTTGATGTAGATCGGAAGCTCGTCTTCACGCACGGCGCCGCCGGCGAGATGAAGGACCGCGTTCTCCAACGGCGAGATCAGCGGATCGTTCGCGAGCACTTCCTCCGGCACGATGCCGGGGTAGTACCCGAACTGTTGAGCGAAGGCATCGCAGGCCTTGGCGAACTCCTCCATCACGGACGTCGTCTCGGTGACTCTCGACTTCTCCCGGACCTTGCCGAGGGCAGGGAGGAGAATTCCGATCAGGAGTGTGATGATGCCGATCACCACGAGCAGTTCGGTGATGGTGAATGCTCGAAGGCGACGACGGATGGAGTTGATGCGGGTCATGCTGGTCATGCTGGTCATGCGAATCCTCGACGGGTACCGGTCGGGAACGAACGGACGGCCTTCGATCGACCGTCGATCGAAGTCTTCCGGCAACTGACGCCGGAAACGCCTTCAACTCGTTTCGGGTGGCGGGGTGACCGGCCAGCCCGTTGGCCCGCGCAGCGATCCCCGGGAGGCGGGATCACGATCCTCGCCACGCTCGTCCACACAAAGCATACGAGGTCCATGGGGCAGGCAGTTGCCCGATCATCCAGGATTTTCACGATTCCTGACGCCTGATACGCCGGATCACCGCTGAGGCAATCTCCAGGGCGATCAGCCATCTCGTTTCTCGAGTTGGCGGAGCCCCTCGTAGACGACCACGGCGACGGCGGTCGCGAGGTTGAGGCTTCTGATCCCGGGGGCGTCCACCATGGGAAGACTGAGGATTCGATCCGCTCCATGCTTGGCTTCAAAGGCATCCGTGAACTCGGGGCCGACGCCATTGCTCTCTCGACCGAAGATCAGTCGGTCACCTTGTTGGAGGTCGGCATCCCAGACGGGCCTTCCTCGGCGAGCGGTCAACAACCACGGAGGCGTAGAGATGGCGGCCTCGCAGGCGGGCCATGAAGCATGTTCTAGGCAGTCCACGTGCTTCCAGTAGTCGAGTCCCGCCCGTCGCAGTGCCTTCTCATCCATTTCGAACCCGATCGGGTGAACCACATGCAGTCGACATCCGGTGACGGCCGCGGTTCGACCGATGTTCCCGGTGTTGTTGGGAATCTCGGGTTGAAGCAGGATGATCTCGAACTTCGGACGGTTTGAATGGGCTTGAGCCATGGAGAGTGCCATCAACGGGGGTTGCTTTGAAATGCCGCCATGATTCGGGTCGATGCCACGTATGGATCTGTGGATGCGGACTCTTCCTCGGAAAATCACGACGAGAATGACGCACGCCCTGCGTGCTGATTCTTGATCGTATCGCGGAGCCTGAGAACTTTGGGGGGAAAGAAGGTCTTCGTGACTCAAGACGCCGAGGCGGACCCTTCGCCGCGGTGTCCACGCCTGGTGATCAGTCATCGAGGCCACGGTTTCGCCGATGTCGCTGGCCGGGTTTTGGATCTTCGGTTGACGCAAAAACTCCTGAAATCCCCGCGAGTTGGGGGATCGATCTGGAAATGCGTCGAATTCAGGCGGGTTTGATTCCGGGAATGGGCGCCGGGTCCTACGATGAAGTCGGCCTCGGAATCGCCGCTGGATCAGGTTCCTTCAGAACAGATTCCATTCGATTCGAGACCTCCGTCGTATGAGCACGGGATGTGTCGACTCCCTTTGCCGCGATGGCGGTCGCAGAAATGGGAGCGTCGAGATGACAACCTACGGCACCGCGGACATTCGCAACCTTGCGCTCACCGGCCCCAGCGGGGCCGGAAAGACGACGCTGGTGGAGCAGTTGCTCGTGAGGTCAGGCGTGATTCCGAGCGCCGGCACGATCGAGAAGGGCGACACGATCTGCGACCACGATCCCCTCGAACGTGAACTTGGTCGCAGCGTCGACTCGTCTCTGGTCCACTTTGATTTCGCAGGGGCACACATTAATCTCATCGATACCCCCGGCAATGCGGAGTTTCTCGGCAAGTCGATCAGCGTGTTGCCCGCGGTCGAGACGGTCGTCGTCGTCATCGATGCAGACAACGGGATCGACACCGTGGTTCGGCGAATCATGCGGATCGCGGCGGAACGCAACCTCCCACGGATGATCGTGATCAACAAGATCGATCATGGAGGAGATCTCGAAGATTTGCTCGCCTCGATTCAGGAGATGTTCGGGAACGTCTGTCAGCCGATCAATCTACCTGCGAACGGTGGAACCGAAGTGATCGATTGTTTTGGTCGGAACGACGGCGAAAGTGATCTCGGGCCGGTCTCGATGTTCCACGATCGCATCGTGGATCAGGTGGTCGAAGTCGACGAGGGACTCATGGCCGGGTACCTCGAGACCGGCGAGGTGTCGCCGGAGGCCTTGCACGCTCCGTTCGAGAAGGCGCTGCGCGAAGCCCACCTCATCCCGATTTTTTTCACCGCTGCGGCATCGGGAACTGGCGTCCCCGAGTTTCTCGATGCAATCGTACGGCTCTGCCCGAGTCCGATGGAGGGAAATCCACGGGCCTTCCGGTATGAGAAGGAGGGGGTCGAGGAGGAGATGCTTCCCTCGATGGATTGCGATGATCATCTGCTCGCTCACGTCTTCAAAGTCTCAAGCGATCCCTACGTGGGGAAACTATGCGTCTTCAAGGTGCACCAAGGAACTCTGGCGGCCGCATCACAGCCGAAGGCCGACGACGGGCGTAAGCCGATCAGGGTCGCGCACGTGTTCAAGATCCAGGGGGACAAGCACTCGGGAACCGATCGCATGGTCGCCGGGGACATCGGCGCCGTCGCCAAGATTGAGCATCTTCACTACAACAGCGTGCTTCACGACGGCTCGATCGGAGACCATATTCATCTCCGGCCGCTCCCGTTGCCTCGTCCGATGTTCGGGGTCGCCATCGAGGCGGCCAACCGGAACGCGGAGGCGAAACTCGGCGAGGCGATGCGCAAACTTCTGGAAGAGGACCCGACGCTCGTACTCGAACAGGTCGCGGCCACCCATCAGACGGTGCTTCGCGGTCTCGGCGACATGCACGTCAAGACGAAAATTCGCATTCTGAAGGACCGCTATGGGGTGGATGTCGTCATGGAGCCGCCAAAGGTTTCCTACAAAGAAACGGTGACGACCAGAGCGGAGGGACATCATCGGCACAAGAAGCAGAGCGGCGGGTCAGGGCAGTTTGGTGAGGTGTTCCTGCGAGTGGAGCCGTTGGCCCCGAGCGAGGAGATCCCGCCGCCGTACTTCCAATTCGTCGACGAGACGGTCGGTGGGAGCGTTCCGAAGCAGTTCATGCCCGCGATTGAAAAAGGGATTCGGAATGTTCTCGATCACGGCGCCATCGCGGGATATCCGATGCAGGGGATCCGGGTGATCGTCTATGACGGCAAGTTCCATCCCGTCGACTCGAAGGAGATCGCCTTTATGAAGGCAGGATCGAAGGCGTTCGTTGACGCTGTCGCGAAAGCTCGTCCCTCGCTGCTCGAGCCCGTGGTGTCCCTAGAGATCTCGGTCGGCGCCGAATTGATCGGTGACATCGCCAGCGACATCTCCGGAAAACGCGGCCGAATCAACGGAACCGACATGGTTGCGGGCGGACTGGCGGTGATCCACGCTGAAGCACCTCTCTCGGAAGTCATGAACTACGCCAATCAACTGAAGTCAATTACCGGCGGAGCTGGTTCTTTTCACATGGAATACAGCCACGACGAGCCGACGCCTGCGGCGGTGCAGTCGGCGGTCGTCGCCTCATTCAAGCCGAGTCATGGCGAGGACTGACCGCCTCCCGGCGTCGTTCGGATCGACTCTGGGGAATTTCGGCGTTGAACGGAGCCGAATGAGTCCGATTGACCCTCTGAATCGCTACGCTCGGGTTATGAATCGTTCGTGGCTGGTCTTGATCCTGACATTGATCGCCGTGGTCGGCCCTTGGCCGAGCATCGCGTTCGGTCAGGGACCGGTTCGTCCGAATCCGGAGTACCTGGTCGTGGCGAGCGAGCGGTGTCGTGCCACGGATGGTTGGCGACAGGTCGTGGGCGCGCTCGCGGCGAAGCATGCCGCGGAGATGATCTTCTTCGGTGAATCTCCCGATGAACTCCTCCCCGAACTCCGGCGCCGGGCGCCTCGGGTCATCGGAGTTGTGGCGATGCCGGACGAAGCCGGTCGCGATCGCGTCGGTTCCCTGCACAGACTCTTCCGCAGGATCAACGATGATCCGTGGCTCGACGTTCGCTGGGGCCTGGTCACCGGTGCCAGCTGGGCGGACGCCATGGAGGTCGTACGAACCGCAGAGCCTCTGGTGGTCTCGAACGTGCTCTCCAACACCCCCATCCCGTTTCAAGGGGTCGCCGACGGAGTCTGGTTCGACGAAGGCGTTGCTGGCCGCCGGATGGAACGGTCAAATGGAGGGGTTCCCCGCGAGATCTTTGGAGACCAGGAGATCGCCGACGACTTCGCCGCGGCGTTTCATAACGCGCCGCCTGACCTTCTGGTGACCAGCGGGCGGACCAACGAAGAACGTTGGATGCTCGGTTATCTCTTCGACGGCGGCCGGGTGGTGGTCAGCGAGGAAGGCGACCTGCGAGCGCGTCGACTCGATGGCTCGGAGATTCCACTCCGGAATCCCGGACCCATGGCGATGCTCGGCGCCGGGAGTTGCCTCCTCGGATTCGTCCCCAACGACCGCGTGCTTCCGCTTGCCTTCATCCACGACGCGGGTGCCAGACAGATCGTCGGGTACGCATCGACCACCTGGCACGGGGCTGGAGGTTGGGATGTGTTCCGTCGATTCCTCGAGGAACCAGGCCGGTGGACGCTGGCGGAATCGACCTGGCTGGCGCAACAAGAGTTGCTGAGGCGTTTTCGTGATGAATTCCCGGGCGTCGAGGAGTTCAGCACCGAGGGATTCGGCGAGCGGGAGGTCCCCGAATTTCAGTTCGCGATCTCAGAGGCGACGGGAATGCCGCGGAGTGATCCTCGGTTCAAAGATCTTGCGGGCTATCTCTGGGATCGCGACGCGATCGTCCTTCTCGGCGATCCCGAGTGGTCGGTCCGGATGCCCGATGGGCCACTCCCCTGGAACGCAGACCTCCGGAGGATCGGAGATCGCCTCCTGATCGATATCACGGTGAACTCCGAACTTGCCGAGGTCTCGACGCCCGTGGTGATCTTTGAGAACCGCGTGATTCCCGGGGTCGTCGTCGCCGGAAAGGAACTTGGACCGGTGGTCACTCCGGATCTCGTATTCCTTCCGGGGCTTCGCGGTCAGGTGTCCGGCGCGAAGTTCCAGATCGAGTTGATCGCGCCATTGGCAGGGGGTAAGGATCACGCCGAACTGCCGACTACGGATGCGCTCGATTCTGCGCTCGCTCTGCATGCCGCTGATGATGGTCCGCCGCTTCGGGCGGCGATTCAGAGGTCGAAGAAGAACGCATCGGAGATCGTCGCGGCGATCCGTGATGTTCCGGCAGGCCAACGCGAGGCCATGGTCTTTTTGATCTCCAACATGCCCGCACGCGATCTTCGGATGATGCCGGCGACGGTCTTGTTGGAGAACGTTGCCTCCGCGCATGCGTCGTTCGCCGCATCTCCATGGTCCGCGGGTGTCCCCCGAGACGTCTTCCTCGAGGCGGTGCTTCCCTATGCCCACATCAACGAGCGTCGAGATGACTGGCGAGCCGACTTCACTCGTCGGTTCCGGGAGGTCGCGCATGGTGCGGCGACTCAAGCGGCGGCGGTCAAAATCCTAAATCAAACGGTGTATGAGACGTTCGACGTCGTGTTCGATTCGAATAAGCGGCTGAAAAACGAGCAGAGTCCATACCAGACGATTGATCAGAACTGTGCCAGTTGCACCGGTCTCTCGATTCTCTTGGCGAATGCGTGCCGCGCTGCGGGGATTCCCGCACGCATCGCGGGCATACCGGAGTGGCCGACGGGGGACAACCACACTTGGGTGGAGGTGTACGACCCGATCGATCATCGGTGGCATTGGATCGAGGCGTTCGGCGGCGGCGGATACGACGAGGGTTGGTGGGTCGAGAAGGTCCGGGGGATCGCGAGTCAGGATTCGTCCGAACCTCGATATCGAATCTGGGCCGCGTCCTGGACGCGACCGGCCGGTATCCCGGACCGCTTTCCGTTGTGGTGGTTGACGGATCAAGACGATCCCATTCCTGGGGTCGACCGGACGCACGACTATGCGGCCCGCCGCTGAAGCACGCCATCTTCAATCAGTTGCAAGCAGGGCGTAGATCGCATGATCGATGGGTTGGCCATGGATCCACTCGACCTGCCTACGTTCGCCTTCCAGCCGGAACCCGAGTCGTTCTGGAATCGATCGACTGCGGCGGTTGTCGGTGGCGCAATGAATCTCGACTCGATGGAGCCCGACGTCGAAACAGTGCGTGGAGACGGCCTTCACGGATCGTGTCACGTAGCCGCATCCTTCGAATTCGCCGGCGACCCAGTATCCGATAGCCGTTCGCCGGTGCGGAAGCAGCGTTCCGTGGAGCCCGATGACTCCGACGATTCGTCGACGACCCTCGATGATGGCCACGATCGCCCAGTCACCGCTGCCATCCCCTCCGGAAGCCACGTCTCGGCGTTCGATCGAGCTTTCGATGAAGTGGGTGGTGTCGGAGATCGCCTTCGTGAGTGGTACCCAGGGAAGACGTGCTCCAAGTCGGAGACGATTTTCGTCGACGAGCTGGAAGATTTCGGCGGCATGTTCCGGCCCAACGGGCTCCAGCCGGAGATCAGGGGCGGTTTCGAGAGATGAGACGGGGGAGACGAAGCTCATCGGGCCGATTATACTCTCGGCCCCGACGGCGGACTGGATCTGTTCCAGAGCTCGAAAACCCGTCGGCTGCTTGTGAAACCAACCGTCCCCTGGAGTTCGACATGATTCCCGTTCTCATCTCGAATGCAATCTGGCTCATCGTCTGTCTGACCTACGCAGGGCTGTACTTTTGGCAGGCAGGCAGGGATCGGAAGAACGGAACGGGTTACCTCGAAGAGGATTGATCCGAAGGATCTCCGATCGCCCGCACGGAGACCATCGCCAACCAGCGTCTCATCTCGTGGCGGGCACGAGTCGCCAAGTGAACGAACACGTCCCCCGAATCAGAATGATTCGGGGGACGTGTTCGTTCGAGCGGATGGTGCCTCTCGAAACGAAGATCAATCCGCACCACTGGTTGAACTCAAGACGGCAAGAGATGGAGATCTCACGCGTCCCCGCCCAGCGCCGTTGCGAACCGATCTGAGTCGATCGGAACATTGTTTCAGAACAAGCTTTCAGAATAAGGTTTCAGAAAAAGCCCACCCAGTCTCTCGATGAAATTCAAAGGAGGAACCGGGTGGGCGAGAGAGATCTGGATTGTCGAACCGTCGCCGCAACCGGGCGAAGGCTCACGTATGTATACGGCAGATAACCCCCGCCGGATCTCCAAGAACGAGAAAACCACGCGAGTTTCCTGTTCATCGGCGTATTTCCAGCGCCAGCATCGCTCAGGGGCCTTGTCGGTGGGCGAACCATCACCCGGTGGCACTCGGCGACTGTCCCGGATCGCGGGTCCGACAGGTGGGCTCGGTGCTGAAGATGGAGGTACCTTCCGCCTTGCTGGAGTCGCCGACGGCCCCTCGAAACCGGCAAGAGGGCCGATGTTCTGCGGCCACGGCAGTGTGCTCGCTCGGGGTAGTCTGATGGGGTCGTCCCTGTCCCCAATCCTCAAATCTAAAGGAACACACATGTCCACCACAGAAGATCGAATTGAATCCCTTGAGAACCAAGTCCGTCGTCAGCGTCGATGGAACATCGCACTTGGTGCGTTGGTTGTCGGTGGTGGACTGATGGCAGCGACTGGTGTGCGGTCTGTTCCCGATGTCATTCAGGCGAAGAAGTTTGAGGTGGTGAATGATGAGGGGAAGGTTCTTGTGAGACTCGGTGCAAACGTGGATGGGAATGGGTTGGTCACAACCCAGAACGGCAAGGGTCAGGCACTTGTGGAAATCGGTGCAACCGTGGAGGGGGAAGGGGTGGTCACAACCCAGAACGGCAAGGGTCAGGTACTTGTGGCACTCAGTACAAACACGGATGGGAATGGGGCGGTTGAAACCCAGAACGGCAAGGGTCAGACACTTGTGGTAATCGCTGCGACCGTGGGCGGAGGAGGGGCGGTCACAACCAAGAACGGCAAGGGTCAGACACTTGTGAA
>JAPKCC010000148.1 GCA_028823105.1 Phycisphaerales bacterium
CTTGGTGTCTTGGTGTCATGGTGTCAGGGTGTCTTGGTGTCATGGCGTCATGGCGTCATAGATAAAAACGCCCCCGATCACGAAATGTGACCGGGGGCGAATTCAAATGGGCCCAAGAGGACTCGAACCTCCGACCTCACCCTTATCAGGGGTGCGCTCTAGCCAGCTGAGCTATGAGCCCGGGTTCCTGATCGCTCAGGACGGAACAGTGTAACGGGATTCTCGGCTCCGGCAAGCCGCTTGTAGTCCTCCGACGGACTCGGTTCGGGCGGTTATTCAGCCCCTTGGATCACCATGCCCGAAGATCCCCGAGAAGTGGTTCCACAAGGTCTTTTAGGGTCACAACACCCAACGGCCTGCCATCGATGCTCTCCACGATTGCCAGAGGCCGACGGTCGACCCGGAGAATTTCCAAAGCGATCATCACCGAGGTGTCCGGGGCGAAACGAGGAACGTCCCGATCCAGCATCTGATCGATCGATTTTCGTCCGAGTAACAGATCCTGGACAGTCACCACCCCGATCACCCTCTCCTGTCCGTCGACGACCGGCAGTCTGGAACGCCGCGTGCGGGCCGTCAGACGACTTGGGTCCTCCGCGAGTGCCGCCTCCGGCGCCCTGATCACCTGCCGCCAGGGAGTCATCTCCCCGGCCACCGTCAAACGCCGCATCGAAAGCACGCGATCCGCGAGATCAAGTTGCTCCTCGGTCAACGCGCCGGACTCGGCGCTTTCCCGAAAAAGCCTCGAGACGCGAGCGCGGGCGGTGGTGTCGATTCCTTCCGGCGTCCGAATCAGCAACTGCACGATCCTCGCCACCACACCGAGCAACGGAACCAACCCGATCACTGTCATCGCCCGTCGCATCCAGACCAGTTGTGGTGTAAGCCGCAGCATCCAGTGATCGGCGTTGGTTCGGAAGAGATCCTTGGGGATCGTCTCACCGAAGACGAATAGAATCGGTACCACCAAAATCGTGTTCAAGCCGACTACCGCCCATTCCGAGACGACGAACGCACTCAGAATCGCAGCGATACCGAGACTTCCTGCATAGTTCGCCGCGTTGTTTGCGATGAGCAGGGCGGAGAGGAGTCGTTCCGGTTTCTCGACCTCTGCTTCGAGTTGGACAGCGCTGCGATCACCTCGGCCGGCACGCACCGCGAGCCGAACTCGATCGACCACGTAGAGCCCGGTCTCCAGCCCGCTAAAGATCGCACTCCCGATGATGCCCGTCACGGCGAGAATCACCGGCATGAAGAGGGTGGTGAGGGTGGCGCTCATGAGCCCTCCTCCACCAGATCGACGATCGCCGTTTCAACTCTGCCCTTTTCGACTCGTTCTGCGACCAGTCGAACGTTGACAAGATGAATCTCGTCCCCCGCTCGTGCCAGACGCCCGAGCCTCGCGAGGAAAAGGCCCCCCACCGTCGAGATGCGACGGTCGTCGACTGCCGGACCGAACGTCGCCTTCCACTCATGCAGCGGCATCAGGCCGCTCACTCGCCAGCGTGCCTCCGCCAGCCGGACTGGATCGACGAATTCTGCATCGTTGGCGCCACCGATCTCACCGACCAGTTCCTCGGCGACATCCTCGATGGTCACCAGCCCGGCGGTACCGCCGAATTCGTCCACCACAATGGCGATGGTCGATCCTTCGTCTCGAAATCTCGAGAGCAGTTGTTCCACGGAGGCCATTTCGGGCACGAACGCCGCAGGTCGGCAGAGCGAACGTAATCGATCCGGGTCAGGAGTATCGCCAGCGCCTTCGAGGAGGAAGCGACGACAAGGGAGGATGCCGATGATCTCGTCAAGGTTCTCCGCGTGAAGCGGAATCCGCTGGAGCTCGCTCTCCGCGATGAGATCGCGGATGGACTCGGGCTGATCATCGACCCCTACCGAGAGGACTGAGACACGCGGAGTCATGATGTCTCGAACTCGAAGAGTTCGAAACGACACGACTTCACGAAGCAGGGTCTCCTCGTCGCGATCGATCACTCCCTGCCGGAGTGATATGTCGATCAACGCTTCGAGTTCCTCGGAGTCGAGCCGTGCTTCGACGGGCCGGCCGATCAGCCGATGGAGTGGCTCGATGAGAAACGATGCGATCCCACGCCCCAATGGAGAGAGCACTCGATGGAGTACCGCCAAGGGAGGGCCGAGGAATCCGGCCGCGCTGACTCGATGAGCCTGCCCGGCGAGTTTCGGTGCCACTTCACCGAAAGCGATCACCGCAAAGAGGGTGAACAACCCAAAGAACACCGCCGCCAGCGGTGCCGAACCGTGACGAATCATCAGCACCGAGCTGACCGTCATGTAGACGGTGTTGACCGTCATGTTTCCAAGAAGAATCGTCACCAGGAGTCGACGCGGATCGCGAAGCAGCCCCTCGACCGCGGACGCGATCAGGCCGCCGCGGCGACGGATGACCGCCCGATCATCGGTGCGAAGGCCGAAGAAAACGGTTTCTGATGCTGAGAAGAACCCACTCACCACAAGGAGTGGGAGAAGGGAGACAAGCAACAGGTAGTCCGTGACGTCGAGTTGGGGCACTGGTTCAAAGGTCCAGAGCGTTCATACCGGGATCGATCTGCTCAAGCATCCGCTGCGAGTATCGCCAGCGATTCAGTTCTCGTCGAATCTCCACCAGACCGTCCGATCCTGGCTGGTGAATGGAGTCGGACGCATCCCCATCGAAAAGTTGCTCCACGGCTTCGCGGCGGGAGTCCCACTCCCCTTTGGCCCAGATCTCGAGCCTGGATCGCCCAACTTCATCATCGAGTTGATGCGCTTCCTCGAGTTCCATTCGAATCTCGAGCATCGACTCAAGGAAGCCGTCGGGGAGTCCATGATCTTCGCCGGGACCCGGTCCGCCACGCATCGCCAGGAGCGCCTCCGCTCGTCCGAGATCATCTTCGAGAAGGCGGACCGCTGCATGCACGGTCGCCAGTTCGTCGGTGCAGGTCGCCGCAGCGATCGCATCCGGCGCCCGATCCGGATGCAGCCGCGACGCCATCCGCGTCGCACGACGTTGCAGATCGTCACGGTCCAGTCTGAATCGCACCGGAATGCCAAGGAGCGAAAAAGGATCAGAAGTCATGGGTGCAGTATCCCAAGTTCGACGGGACGAATCCACCGGATCCACCAGATCCACCAGATCCACCAGATCCACCAGATCCACGCCCGTCTCTTTCAGTCGTGTCCTGCCATCAGGTTTCGTAGGAAATACCGGAACCACGACGCCGTTGAAGATCATCAACAAGCTGTGAAGCTCGCGACTCCACGTCATTTCGATCTCAAAACCGTCTCAACCGCGACGCGGATTACGACCTGATCGCCGAGGATGAGCGTCGACGTTCTTGCGGATTCGACGCGGCAGTCCTGCAGCACCATCGCGATTTGCAATCGTCACTGGCGTCGCGTTCTCCTTGACCAGCGCCGACTTCTTAACTGCTTGATTGACCACGAGCCGGCGACCTCGGAGTTGATGACCATCAATTCCGGCGATCGCGCGAACCGCTTCCTCGACGTTCGGCATCATCACGATCGCGAAGCCGCGGAATTCCTCGGTCTCCTTGTCCTTCGCCATCGCAATATCCTCGATCGTCCCATAAGGCGCAAAGAGCGACTCGATCTCCTCTAGTTCGACCGAGTACTCGATGTTCCCGACGTAGATCTTGTTCTGCGGCACGTGCGTCCCCCCGTAGTTACTGCCACCCTCTATGACCGCTATCAGCCTATTCGAACGGCTTCGTATCAACAAGTAAACAAGCCTCCGCTCGCCATGATCCGCAAGGACACGGCGCTCGGATCCGTATTTCGAGATCAGGAGAGAGGAACACCAGACCAATGCGTCGAGGATTGTCCCCCCGGCACTGAAATGACCCACACAGTTGGCGGAACGCATTTCAACATTGAGCCAAGAAACCCCCGCCCCGTACGACGCGTCTAGGATTGAACCCGAGCCGAGTCGTGTTATCGACAACCTGGGGTGTAAGACCAGGGAGTCCAAAAACAAAGGTGGCCCGACCGAGGTTTCCCTCGGCCGGGCCTAAATGTCGGCGATAACCTACTTTCCCGCTGAGCAGTATCATCGGCAGAACGAGCTTCACTTCTGTGTTCGGGATGGGAACAGGTGTTTCCTCGTCCTCATGGTCACCGACAAACGCCTGACCGGGCTGTCACCCAGCCAGGCGGTAATCGTGCAAATGTCGCGTATC
>JAPKCC010000149.1 GCA_028823105.1 Phycisphaerales bacterium
AGGATCTACAACTCGTTCGAGACGCGAACGGAAACTACGTCGAAGGTGTGATCACGGAACCCGGCCCGACCATCGCGCTGCTGGACCAGTCTTTCAACAACCATGGAACCGCCTGTCTGGGAACCATGGGCGCCATCAACAACGGCTTCGGAGTCCGAGGAATCGCCTCGGGCGCTGAAATGTGGTTCTTCCCCACCGTGAGCATCGAGGACGGAGCCCGCCTTGAGACCGCGATGGCGAGTGTCATCCAAAATCTCGATCCGGGTGCCGTGATTAATTACTCCATCGGCGCGGGCGGCGGCGCCATGCTGACTTCCCTGGCGGGGCCTTACACCCTCATTCGTTCCGCCAGCGACGCCGGACTGATCACCTCAATTTCGGCCGGAAACGACTGTGTTCCCATCCTCGACGAAGCCGGTGATGACTCCGGCGCGATGATCGTGGGTGCCATTAACCCTGGAATGGAGACGGGTCCCGGCGCACCGCCGTGCAACACCCAAATTCGCCGGGCCAGTTTCAGCAACTACACCGATGGCGGCGCCACGGTGACCATCAATGCTTGGGGGCTCGCGGGAACGACGCCTGGATACGGCGACCTCTTCAACGGCAACACCAGCCTGCAACCGAATGGCTCCCCGTACATCCCCGCTCGAGACCTCGATCCGCTCGAGGTAAACAACCTCCGCTCCTACAGTGCCCAGTTCAACGGAACGAGTTTCGCCTCGCCCCAGAACGCTGGCGCCGCGATCTGGATGCAGGGCGTGGCCATGATGTTCTTCGATACCACCCTCACCGGGGAGCAGATGCGTGGGGCCGTCCTGACCGCGGGACGGGAGAACTGCACCACGCTCGGACCGAACTCCTTCGGGAATGATGATCCGTGCGGCGGGGACTTCATCGTGCAGGAACAAGCGAATCCAGTCGGCATCTACCCGAACCTACCAGCGTGCGGTGTTCAGGTGATCACCCGTGTGGGCGTCGGCTACAGCGGTAAGATCCGGGTCTACCACGGTACGCTCGTTCGCGGCTCTATTCTCTCCTTGGGCGCCGACGACGGTAACAAGATCGTGATTCGCTCAGACTTTGCTGGTCAAGGATCCGCCGTGGACGGCATTGCGTATCTCGCCACGGGTGAAACCACGGACATCGGCGTGATGTTCAACAGCGGATGGCTGCCAGAGGAAGTGGAGAATGCTCAGCTCGAGGTTGTGGCACAGGCTACCGCTTCGGTGGTCATTCAAGTGGCATGGGTGAAGAACGTCTCGACGGATCGATTCCAAATCCTCGGCGCGGACATCATGACAGGCTTCGAATCCCCTTTCTTCTACGATCTCGGAGCGACCCTCCCGGCCCCGAACTACTTCGGTCCGACTGGGCGTGTCGATGTTCGACTGTATTCAGTCGCGCTCGGCTTCATCGGCGTCCCCAGCTACCAGGTCAAGTACGACTTGCTCGCATTGCGGGTCAACGATCTCCTTCAGGGACCCAACGATCCCTGATCGGAAGCGGTTCACGGACCTCAGGCCAGCCTACAAGCTCTCAACCCTCGCCATTCCCCCCCGGGATGGCGAGGGTTTTTTATATGGCCCCCACTCGTCTGGTCCTGCCCTTCCAAGAATGCATCCAGTACTTTCAAGAATCCTTGAAAACTTCTCCCTCACGCCTTCAGAAGGAACTATCCTGACTCCATGTCGACCGCCGCACCGACCCCCCGAGGATCCTCTTCCGGCCCCGACGGCCTTTCGGCCGAATCGAGGCCCGTCGGCTTCTCCGCCGATTCCGGGCAAGAATCGCCGCAAGAGGTGCCACTCGGCAGCTCCACGACCGGGGAACCGGACGGACTCGAACACAGCCGCGACACCTTCATCACCCACTGGGCCGAGATGGGCTCCAGCTGGGGTGTTCCACGTTCGGTAGCCGAAGTCCACGCCCTGCTCTTCATCGAGGGCCGGGCGATGTGCGCCGACGAGATCATGGACCGACTCCAAGTCAGTCGTGGTAGCGTTTCGATGACGCTTCGCACGCTGGCCGACTGGGGAATCGTCACAAAGACTCGACAGCGAGGAGATCGCAAGGAGTACTTCGAGGCGGAGCAGGACGTCTGGAATCTCCTGAGCCTCATCGTGCGGGCCAGGAAGCGTCGCGAACTCGAACCGCTGCTGGCCGCACTCGACGAGACCAGACAGGCCGCCAACGGTGATACCACTGCAAATGCCGCCGAATTGAGGGCTCATCTCGCCCGGCTCGACTCCATGCACGACGCCCTCCAACGACTCGACCGCTTGAGCGATCGCTTCATCGGACGAGGCGGAAAGGGTCTCGACGTCGCCGTCCGCCTGCTCTCCTCCTTCCTCTGACCATCGTCTTCGCGCACGCACCTCCTCGTCCCCGTACCAAGTCAAGTCTTCCGCAATAGCCATGTCGATCCTCCCCCCTCGAACTTCGCCCACCGAAACCCCGCCGGGGATCGATTCGTCCGCGGCACGTGATGTGATGCCCACGGAGGTTCGAGTGGTCTGGCGGGCGCTCACCCGAGGGACGGAAGATCAGTTCTCACGGGTACTCGAACTCCGGGCGACGCTTCATCAATCGCGAATCAGACTTGAGCGACTCGAAGATGACCAGGTCATCGCCGCGGTGGTCATCCCGTGTACCTGCCAGTCAGTCGAACTCTCTCGCGAAACCGGAACCCTTGCTGTGCATTGCTGGACCGCGAACGAATCCAGGCCGGAATCACCATCCCTGCGACTCGCCATGGATGAGGATGGACTGGTCGTGCTAAGGACATCGCTCCTCGAGAGGCTCGGTGTCGAAGGCGGAACCCACGACCTTGTCTCGGTGACGATCGAGCACTGAATCCTCAGGCCGCTCCTGCTATAATCCCACACTCTGGACAGGTGGCCGAGCGGCTGAAGGCACCGGTTTGCTAAACCGACGTACCCCGTCAGGGGTACCGCGGGTTCGAATCCCGCCCTGTCCGTTCTCTCGAAGGCGTCGGTCGAACAGACCGGTGCCTTCGTTGATTTTGGGGATGACGCGGCAGCGAGCCCGCCGCTCGCATCTCTCTGGCCACAGGCCGATCCACATCGCCAGTGACCCGGATCCGTTCTCAACCCGACTTGTCCTGATCTTCGGACCCCTTGAAGACCGCTGGATCGATCTCAAGTCGCCTCGGTTCGGGGTTCGGTTCCTGAAAGTCGCTTTCGCCCTGATAGACCCGGAGGCCGAACGCCGGCAGCGTCGCGAGCAGCTGGTCGAAGATCGTCGCCTGGACCTCCTCGAACATCGCCCACGCGGTGTCGTTGACGAAGCAGTAGAGCTCGAGCGGGAGGCCTTCCGCGGTGGGCTGGAGCTGGCGGACCAGCATCGTGAAGTCCTTCTGGTGGATCTTCGGGTGCGCCTTCAGGTACGCCAGCACGTAGTGGCGGTAGAGCCCGCTGTTCGTCGTCCGGTCACCACCCGATTCGGAGGCCGGCGCCGTACGCTGGAGCTCCATCGCCTGACTCATCAACGGGATTGCCGCGAGGCGATCCAGATCGGCGGACCCGAGCGGCCGAATCGTCCGCTGGTCGAGCATGATCGAACGCTTGATCCGGCGTCCGCCCGACTTGTACATCCCCCGATAGTTCAAGAACGCCTCCTGCACGAGGAGATACGTTGGAAGCACGGTGATCGTCTTGTCGAAGTTCTGCACCTTGACGACGTTCAAGGAGATGTCGATCACGTAGCCATCCGCGCTGCTGGACGGAACGTGGATCCAGTCCCCCACCCGGACGAGGTCCCCGGTCGTGACGATGATGTTCGCGAACATCGAGAGAAGCGTGTCGCGGAACAGGATGAGCAGAATCGCCGACATCGCCCCGAGCCCGGTCAGGAAATAGAGCGGGGACATGTCGAGGATGATCGACACCATGAGCACGAGCGCGCCGCCGTAGACGAGGAACGCCCCGACGGAGACATAACCCTGGATCGCCCTGGGCCTGCCGACCGAGGGAAGTCGCGAATACACGGTGTCGAACAACCGACCCGCCCGGACGATCATCTGAGCAGCGAAGAAGACGAAGAGGGTCTCGATCACCCGATCCGCCCCCTCCTGATACTCGGCCCCCATCCGGGGCAGCACGTCGACGACCACCCCGATACAGAGGACCGAAAGCAGGGTCGCGATGCTCGAGAGGATCCGAGTAT